>JAYVSE010000072.1:0-29382 GCA_043775635.1 Planctomycetaceae bacterium
AGAGCCCCGGAGGGGCGACATGAGTTCGTGAGGTGACGGGAACAACGACACATTTCAACGATCGACGTTGTGCGACCAAAAACAAAGCACGCATTCCTATCGTCCCTTCGGGACTCGCAACGCGTGAACGATCATCGGTCCATGGGCTCGCGCCCATGGCTACATCCTTTCGCCGCGTTGCGGCTTTCGAGCGATTGATGGACCGATGTTGTGCGTCCAAAAACATGGCACGCATTCGTGTCGTCCCTTCGGGACTCAATCCCGATTCAATCCCCGGAAACCATGGGCTTGCGCCCATGGCTACAACATTTCGCCGCGTTGCGACTGATGCGGCGCGGCGGGTTTGTATGATCCATGTGAGCGCGTTCATGGCTACATTGTGCCGCCGCGTTGCCGCTGATGGTGATTGTGGTTGTTTGGTGGCCGGGTTCATTGGATGACCTCCTGTTCGAATACATATCGCGGGTCATACGCAATGCTGTGACGTTTCAATATCGCGATGAACTCGGCTTCGAACGATTGCTTGCGATGGTGCTCCTCTTGATTCAAAACGTATGCTCGAACTTTCTCGTGTTGCGACTCGCTAACGGAAAATGCACCGTATCCCGGTTGCCACTCGAAGGTAATTCGCGGCTTGATTTGCTCGTTCACCATCTTTGATGAATTCGCTTTGATCAATCGCAACATATCTGATATCGCAATCGTTGGACTTAGCTTGGCTAACAGATGAACGTGATCGTCCACTCCGCCCATGCACAACAATGTGCCCTTGTTTTCACGAATGATTCCTCCCACATAGCCGTACAACTCGTCTTGCCATGATTTCTCAATCATGGGCTTGCGATACTTGGTGCTGTAAACGATGTGGAACAACAGATTGGTGAACGTTGACATTACGCTTTCTCCCCGCCACAACCGAGTCGCTTCAAATTTGCTTTGATGAGCTTTCCCAACTTCGCAGACTCAGCAAACTGCGCGTTGAGTTCGGCGACGAGACGATGCGGGCTATTCATCTTCGCTCTCCTTTACGGAAGGTTTAATATGCTTAATGCCTTCAACGAATTGATCGAAATCGCTGGTCGGTTGGGATGCCTCAATACGTCGCTGCACGGTCTGGTACTGATCGAATTGTTCGAACGCCAATGCGTCGGCGACTTTCTTTTCGACTTTCCCGGCGTCCCGCAAAACGGCTCGATCGTTGAAAGTCAGATAGGCATCCAACTTACCGGCCCACTCGGCCATCCTCATCAACTTGCCGCGACGTGCCTGATCTTCGGCATAGTCGAGATACATTGTCACGAAGCGATTGAGTTCACTCGATTCTTCTTGGGTCGAATAATTCTTGGCGGTAGTCACATCGGACTTGCGAATTTTACCCGCTGGTGAACTCTTCCAGGTTTGCAAACCCATGTTGGGTTGAATCGCTCGGATGCGCTCGAGCAGTTCTTCGAAGTAATCCACACCGTTTTTGATTTTGTACTGTTTTCCGCCAACCGCAGTTATTAAGTAATCCTTAATAACTGAACCAGCCTGCACCTCGGAGTCGTCCAAAATGTTGCGAATATGGGTGTTTACGTTTGCTACGGTCGATTCAAATAGGTCGGCGATCGCTTTTTGTGGCACCCATACGGTTGATCCATCCACAAGCAGATGAACGCGAGTCGTGCCGTCCTCCGTGTCGTAGAACAGGAAGCTGCCTTCATTCGGGACATGTAGATCTTCGCTCATTTGCTGACTCCCGCGATGTCAAAACCCAGCCTCTTCAAACTGGCTTTGATGGCCTTTTCTAATTTCGCGGACTCGGCGAACTGGGCGTGCAGTTCGTTGGCAAGAACGCTCGAATGCTTCACATGGGTCAATCGCATATTTGGGTTGTTTCTAGTTGCTCGGCTTAGTTGACCAAATGGGACAGTTTTTCCAGTCATTGGGAAAGCCCATGCTCTTGAGCGGAATCGTTGGATAGGAATCCAATAAATCCATCACCCGCGCGGTCCACGAACTCTGCGGAGAGATGCGATCGAGGGAGTATTTAAGGATTGTAAGTACACCAAAAACGCGATCGTTTCCCACTGGGACTGGATCGTGCCAATTAGGATCGTTCTTGCGATTGGGAATCATTGGCATGGTGCCGAGTTTCCGATTCCACAGTCGCGAATGATGTGCGCAAATGTTTCGAGTCGTGTTCAATGCGAGCAACCAAGATCCCAGATCGTCAGCAAGCATCGTTAGAAATCGATTTCGACGATCCGAACGAAGGTTGGGCAACGCTGCTGGATCGTCCGCGTATGCGAAGGGACAATTGAACTGATGTGCAAATTGGTACGCAAGTTGTCCACGAAAATAGACTTCCAATCGCTCCAGTGCATCCACCACACTCAAACGCAGTCTTCGATCAAAAACGTATCGCAACCAGACTTTGTCAAAAGTTGTATTAGGCGAAAAATCATGCGAGCCAGACAATCGAAACGTATGCCAATAGCCGCTAAGTCGGTAGTAGTTTACTGCTGATAGTTGACTAATGATGTGGTCGCGATCACCCATCATGCCACGAGAGATGAGCAAGTCGGCTTGCTGTTCGCGCGTCAACGCTGGCTTGGAGTACTTCATGTACAAACTCCAAGTCCGTAAATAGAAAGACCCGACGAAGTGTGCGTGTCTTGCGACAGAGGCCCGCCGGGTTTGCTTTGCGGATAGTATCGTCCACGAACGCCTAAGGGAACTGGAGTATCCCAGAGATTTCCGACATTTTCGCCGTTTACACCGTTTTGTACAGGAGAAATCGCACTATCCAGCCCAAGCCAAACTTGGATACAGTTCCCCCGATCAAGGGACTCTCTATCGAAAAGCATCGCGTTAGCCGCCATAACCGAGCCCCTTCAAATTGGCTTTGATGAACTTTTCGAGCTTTGCGGACTCGGCGAACTGGGCGTGCAGTTCGGCGACGAGGCGCGGCATCTTCTCTTCAAACGGTTCGCCGTCGCCTACGACTTCCTCGGCTCCGACGTAGCGGCCAGGCGTGAGGACGTGGCCGTGCGCGGCGATCTCGGCGGTGGTGGCGGATTTGCAGAAGCCGGCGATGTCTTCGTAGCGTTGGCGTAAAGCCTTTAGGCGATCCGTGGTCGGCTTTTGCGCTTGAGCGGCTGAAGCCTGGACACCAACATCGCCACGCCAAGCGTGATAGGTCGAGACGATTTTCGTGAGGTCTACTTCGGTCAACTCGCGATGGACTCGGTCGATGAGCGTTCCCATTTTACGAGCGTCGATGAATAGCGTTTCACCTTTCCGCTTGCGGCGTTTCGCCTCGGACTTACTCTTGGTCAAAAACCATAAACAGACCGGAATTTGTGTGCTGTAGAAAAGCTGGCCGGGGAGCGCGACCATGCAATCGACCAAGTCCGCTTCGATTAGCGATTTGCGAATGTCACCTTCGCCTGATTGGTTAGAACTCATGCTGCCGTTGGCGAGCACGAACCCAGCCATGCCGGTCGGTGCAAGGTGATGAATGAAATGCTGCACCCAGGCGAAGTTGGCGTTGCCCTTGGGTGGGACGCCGAACTGCCAGCGCACGTCGTCGTCTTTGCGAAACCAGTCGGAGTCGTTGAAGGGTGGGTTGGCGAGGACGTAATCAGCGCGGAGGTCGGGATGGAGGTCGCGGCGGAAGGTGTCGGCATTCTCGGGGCCGAAGTCGGCTTCGATGCCGCGTAGTGCGAGGTTCATGATGGCGAGGCGGCGCGTGGTGGGATTGCTCTCTTGGCCGTAGATGCTGATGTCGCCGAGTTTTCCACCGTGGGCTTCGACGAATTTTTCCGATTGCACAAACATCCCGCCCGAACCGCAACAGGGATCATAGATGCGGCCCTTGTACGGCGCTAACATTTCGACCAACACGCGGACCACACACGATGGCGTATAAAACTGGCCACCGTTCTTGCCTTCCGCACTGGCAAACTGCGTGAGGAAATACTCGAAGACGCGGCCCAGCAGATCCTTCGAGCGACTGGCGACGTCTACCAGTTGAATCGACGCGATCAGATCGATCAATTCACCAAGGCGATGTTTGTCGAGATCGGCGCGACCGTAGTTCTTATTGAGCGAACCTTTGAGCCGCAGGTTATCACGCTCGATCGCTACCATGGCATCATCGACGTCTTTGCCAATGCTCGGCAGTTTCGCCCGTGATTGCAGGTGTGACCAACGCGCTTCCTTAGGCACCCAAAACACATTGGCCGCCAAGTACTCGTCCTTGTCCTCTGGATTGGCGCCCGCGTAATCGCCCTTACCCGCGATCAGCTTGCTGTGATGTTCCTCGAACGAGTCCGAAATGTACTTTAGAAAGATTAGCCCCAAGACGACGTGCTTGTATTCCGCCGCGTCCATGTTGTTACGCAGTTTGTCGGCGGAAAGCCAGAGCTTAGCCTCGAATCCGATGTTGGCGGAGCTTCCCTTGTTTTCCGCCTTCTTCTTTGCCATTCGTTGTAGTTCTTCAGTATGCCGCGATTGTGAGCCGAATAAGTTGATTTCGAGGCATTGTAACATCCTCCAACGTTGTGCGGTTGCAACAAGCCTTAGGCAGGAAAACGCGTACAAATCTTTGATTGGCTGCAACCACTGAAGGATGCTCGCGTGGCGTTGACTGACGCTGTGCTAACGGGACAATAGAGCGGAAGTATCGACCGCCGCTATTCATTGCCGCATTGGTGGCTTGTAAACTTGCGTTCCATGGCCAATCCAGGGCGCCAGTCTCAGGCCGAATTGAGGAAAACGATGCGCGATTGAGTTCCCGTAACGAGTCACTCACAATGGAGTTTTTTTAATGGCCAAGTCTGAGCAGCAGCGACAGAAAAAGCTCGCTAAGAAGAACGCGAAAGATCGCGAAACGCGACTGCAAATGGCTCGTCAAAAATCGCAATTGTCGTCGATGTCCGGTCAGGTCGCGGCGGCTTCGGGACCGCCAACCTTTTGCCTGGTCGCCGCAGGTTGCACCGATGGAGCTGGCATCGGAAGTGTCTTGATCGCCAGACCGATCCCACGCGGCCAAACGGTGATGGTGATCTTTTTTTTGGACATGTTTTGCTTGGGCGTTAAGGATGTCGTTTTCCGAACCGGCAGTCTGGCGGATCTGCGCAAGTTGGCCGAGAAGGTTGGACGATCGTCGGCGTTGCATCCAATCGCACCCGGTGAGTGCCGGTCGCTTGTTGAGGCTGCCGTTCGCTATGCGGAGGGACTCGGGTTACCGCCTCCTAGCGACTACCGAAAGGTAGTTGGTATTTTTGAAGGCATCGAGTCGCTGCCATTGCCTGATAAATTCCGATTCGGCAAGGACGGCAAGCCATTTTACGTCAACGGTCCCTTCGATACGGAGGCTCGTCAGAACGTAATCCATCGCGCCCTGCTCAAGAGTGTTGGTGTAGGCAATTTCCATTTTTTAATTGGTAAGTCGAGTTCAGGCGGCAATCCCTTTGATGGATGGGCGGACAGGGTGGACGACGAAGACGAGAACGACGATGAAACGCTGGAATACAGTGACGAGCACGATGAGCTACCGTTGAAAGTGATCGAAGCGATTGATTAAGGGCTAGACATGCTTTGGAATCTTTGCAGCCAAGATGCGGTGATCGCTTCGCCAATGGTTGGCTTGCCCTCTCGCAGCTCAGCGGCTGTCTTGCCCCAGTAAAAACTGATCCAACCATCGGCGATCTCTTTGGATTGATCGACGAAATCAACTAACTCCTGTTCGCTACACGCCAGCGGAAACATCTCTTCGACGAGTAGCGGTTTTCCCAAGTCATACTCCTTTAGTGCTTTGAGGGCTTTCTCGCCTTCGTCCTTCCTGGGATAGAAATGAACGGCGACAAAATCCAGTCGCTGGCCAGTAGCGCCTAGGTGAAACAAAGGCTTCCCGCCACCAAAAACAAAAATCCATGGAATCTCGCCAACGGTCACCAGGTGTTGTTTGTCGTGTTGGCGAATGGCGTCGACCATCGTATTCACCCATGCCTCGGCAACGGCTTCACGGGTACGGCCTTTTAAGGCAAGCGATAGACGCTGCACAAAGTGCTTGCCATCCAACTCACCCGCGAGCCAATCCGATGCGGGCTCGTCATCGGGCAAGATTGGTTCGTTCATCAAGTCGTAGCAAAAAATCGCTGGACTGTTTTTACAAACTTCAGCAACACTCGCCCAGAATTTCGCTTGCACTGACCAGCGATCGACTTCATTGAGCCCGTCGTACCACGCAGGAATGTTTTGCTTGTGGTAACAGGCCAGCCCCGTCAAATCGAGATACAGTCCGACGTCCTCTGCGAGCTGAACTAGCTTGCCAAGTTGCTTGAACGCGATGGCGTTTGCAGTGTCTTGGCTTTCCATCAACATGCCGAGCTGCAGGTGAACTCGTACACAGTTCGCACCTAACGCTTTGATCTCATGAAAATCTTCGACAACCGTCGACCACTCATCGATCCAGTACTCGTCTAGTAGTCGGCCTGCCGCATCGTGATCGTAGTTAACACCCCACACGACAAAACGCGTTGTGGGGTTTCCGCGAACAAAGTGCTTGCCATTGACGCTGACCTGAACCAGGGGCAACGGGTCCGCCGCAGCAATCGCGGCCGATAGCAGAACAATCGTCAAAATTCGAGAAATCATCTTACTTGCCGCCAAATGCAAGGCAGTTGAACGCGAACATGCAAATGACGATGGCGTCAAATCAATGAATCGAGCTCGGCCGTTAAAGTCGCAAATCGCTTGAGAGTCGTTTGAATCGGGGCCGGGCTGGTCATGTCGACACCGGCATCTGTTAACAAGTCCAGCGGATCTTTGCTGCATCCACCGGACAAGAATCCGAGATAGTCGGCGAGTTCCTTAGCGCCACCTTCAAGTACGCGGCGTGACAAAGCAACTGCGGCACTCAGGCCCGTCGCGTATTTGTAAACATAGAACGCGCGATAGAAGTGCGGGATGCGAAAGCACTCAAGCTCAAGCACCGGATCGATGACAAACTCCGGTCCGAAATAGGCATTAAGCAGCTCCCGATAGACAGACCGCAGTGACTTGACTGTCAACGGTTCGCCAGCTTCGGCCATCTCATGTGTCTGTTTTTCAAACTCGGCAAACATCGTTTGACGAATGACAGTGCCTCGAATGCCATCGAGTTCATTATTGATGAGATAAGCTCGCTCGCGATCATCGACGGCATTGCGCATCAAGTAGTCGGCGAGCAATTGCTCGTTGAACGTACTGGCAACCTCGGCCACAAAAATGGCATAGCTGTAGTATTGGAACGGCTGGTTCCGCGATGAATACCAACTATGCATCGAATGACCGGCTTCATGGGTCAATGTGAAGACATCATTGAGCACCTCTTGCTTAAAGTTCATCAAGATATAGGGGTCGGCATCATACGAGCCGCATGAAAATGCCCCACTTTGTTTGCCGCGATTAGGATATCGATCGGCCCAACGACCTTGCAATCCTTCGGCCAAGACATCGGTGTACTCACGTCCCAACGGCTCCAGCGAAGCCAATACGACGTTGACCGCTTCGTCCCAAGTATGTTGTTTGTTTATTCCGCTTAAGATCGGCACATAGGTATCGTAGTGATGCAGCGAATCGAGATTCATCTTGCGACGACGTACATCCAAATATTGATGTACAGCAGGAAGCGAGTCGCGAACGGATTGAATCAAATTATTGTAAACGTCCACTGGCACATTATCGGGAAACAACGCGGACGCGAGACTGCCGGGATAGTTCCTCGCCTTCGCATAATAGACATCTCGGTGAATGGTACCGGTGAGCGTCGCCGCTAACGTGTTTTCGTGATCAGCGAACTGCTTGTAGTATTGATCAAATGCCTTTCTACGCACGCCACGATCGGGACAAATTAATAGTTGGCTAAACGTGGCGTGCGACAGTTCAATTCGGTGTCCTTCGTGATCATCGATTTCACCAAATCTTAAATCGGCATCATTGAGCTTACGAAATGCGTCACCGGCCACCATCGCCATCTCGCCCTGCATCGCAATCAATCGCTCCTCACCGTCGGTCAGCGTATGAGCGCGGTAGCGATTCAAACGTTCGATCTGCAAGCGATATATCGCCAATCGATCATCGGCCAACAATTCCGCTAAACGAGATTCCTCAATCGCTAAAAGTTCTGGCCGCATGTAACTTGTTGCCTGCGACGCGCGAACGGACAAATTCTGGAATCGCGCCTTCATCGCTTGGTAGTCGCTGTCGCCCTGATTCTCTGTCGTCTTGAGAAACGCATAGGTGCCCAATCGCTCTGCTAGGCGATCAAATTCGCTGTCGAAATCCAATGCCTCTGCAAGCAACGCAGCCGACTCACCCAACCGACCTCGGTAGGATTCCAATTTCGCAACGCGTTCGGCTAAAATTTTAAAGCCATGCTCCCAAGATGCATCATCGGCATAGAGACTCGTTAAATCCCACGTATCGCCGGTCAATACATCAGAGCGTTCAAGCAGGGTGGCGGTGGTCATTGGCCGAATAAATCCAAAGTAACGGGTGGGGCGTTGACGAAAACTGTCTGCTACCGGATTGTAACGCCATCGAAGATTCTTGGCATGTAGCTGGATCTAACATCGATTCGTTTCAGGTTAGGGCGATCTCAATGATTCAAGTCCGCTGTCCCAAATGCTCAACCGCACTTGCGCTCAAGCAGGCTCCAGCCGCTGGCAAGGTGAAGTGTCCAAAATGCGCCACCATCATTGCTGTCGCGCCTACCGCACCGCAAGTCGCTCCTAAAAAGCCGGTGAACCAAGCACCGCCAGCGGCTCGCTCCGACGCGGGTGAAATCGACTTCCGCACTATCCCAAGTTCGCCGGCACCAAACTTGGCTGGAAACTTTCCCATGCCAGGCGATCGGAAAATCTACGATGGCCCGATCGCTTTGGATCCAATCCCAAAGCAAAAAACAGGCGACGAAGACGAGGATGAAGAAGAGGAGGTAAAGCCGGGGCAGTCACCAACACCATCAAAAAACAAGAAATCGAAACATACCAAAACAATCGTTGTGATAAGCGTACTCGTCTTCGTTGTGGTAGTCGGTGGAGGCGTTGCCTTCTGGAAGTTTGGTGGCGGGCAGTGACCAGGCGGTTTCCTTCGCAACTAACTTCCTAGTCCACTCTGCCGCCTAATTACCCGCGAACGAATGTCTTCGAAAACATCATCCGGTGAACGCATTGCATCAATGCGTTCAAGAATTCCGTGACCCAAATAGTAATCCAGCAATGGTGCCGTTTGCGTATAAAACACACGCAAGCGAGCTGCAATCGTCTCCGCCGTATCGTCCGCTCGATGCTCGATTTCTGCTCGGCCTAACATTCTCGAAATCAATTCTTCCTGCTGCACGGCAAGATCCAACACCATTCCGAGAGAATCGCCTTCGGCAGCTAGATGCTCATCCAAGAGTTGCGCCTGAACGATTGTCCTGGGAAAACCATCAAACAAACAACCATCCTTACAATCGTTTTCGGTCAATCGCTTCTTCACGATCCGCATGACCAAATAATCCGGCGCTAGGCGACCAACGTTGATATAAGATGCAACAAGTCTACCCAAGGCAGATTCCTTGCGGGCGCTGCGCAGCATCTCACCCGTCGAAAGATGCGGAATACCAAGAAATTCTGCCAGCCGTTTGCACTGAGTGCCCTTACCGGCACCGGGCGGTCCGATGAACACGATCCGCATCGACGTCTTTCCGATTCAGCATCAAGAAGTGGACTAGCTACCCGATCCTGGTGAATTGCCGCCGCTTTCAAGCATTCCACGATAATTGCGCATCACCAAGTGGCTGTCAATCTTCTGAATCAAATCGAAGGCAACGCTCACAGCAATTAGCAATCCCGTACCACCATAAAAACCGGCAATCGAATAGGAAACACCAAGTGAACCGTAAACAATCGTCGGTACGATTGCAACGATAGATAAGAAGGCAGCACCAACGTAGGTGATGCGAACCATCACCTTTTCTAAATAATCGGTTGTTCTTCGCCCTGGTCTGTATCCCGGTATGAACGTTCCACTTTCCTTCAAATTGTCCGACATTTCCTTCGGGTTGAAGGTAATCGCCGTCCAAAAATAACAGAAGAAGAAAATCATGCCGATGTATAACAAGTTAAAAATGAACGATGACTGATCATTCAGCGTTCCACTCATACGCGTGAACGCATTGAAGAAACCGCTTCCAGTTGAGCAAAGTTGAGCGACGAAACTGAATATGACACCAGGGATCATCAATAAGCTGCTCGCGAAAATAATCGGCATCACACCAGCCTGATTAATACGCAGCGGGAGATGTTGTCGGCTACCACCATAAACCTTGCGGCCTCGCGTAAACTTCGCACTTTGCGTTGGAATCTTTCTCTGTCCCATCGTGATAAACACGACTCCGAACACAACACTGACGAACAATACAACCAAGACGATCAGCGTTTCTACTCCGACTTGCCCACGACTCAAACCGGTCAATTCAACTTTCATGTTGCGAATAAGCTCATACAACGCCATTGGCATCTGGGCTAAAATTCCGGACATAATCAACAAGCTAATGCCGTTGCCGATTCCATATTCGTCAATCTGCTCGCCGAGCCACATCAAGAATATGGTCCCACAGGTCATCACCATGACCGCGACGATCTGCCAACCCCAAAACAATCCGTCGCCGCTGGAGCTAAGGAAATTAGGATTGATGTCACCATAGCCGGTTTCACCACCGGACATGATCATAAATTTCAAATACATCCAACTCTGAATCAAGCATATAAACACCGTCAAATAACGCGTGTATTCATTCAACTTCTTCCTACCTGCCTCGCCCTCTTTCTTCAATTCCTCGAGTGGTTTGTAGACCGTTCCGAGCAACTGAAAAATGATCGATGCCGAGATATAAGGCATGATTCCAAGACCGAAAATCGTCGCCTGTCGCAGATCGCTGGCCGCAAACAAACTGACCTTCTCGAGAAAATTAGCGGCACCGCCGCCGGAGCCAGTCAAATCAGGCGCGACCATTGGCAGCGGAATATGAAAACCGATTCGGTAAATACCGAGTAAAGCAAGCGTCAAAAGAATCTTTCGACGCAACTCGGGAATCGAGAAAATTACACGTAGTTTTTCAAGCATGATTTAGCCAAACCTGGGCAAGATCCGTCAAACAGCCAAGGATTCTAACGAATGGAACGCTAAGAAGCGATAGGATTACGCATGCACGAACGGTCGGACTGCAAACCGAAACGTGCTACTAGAAACAAAAGCGGAGCTACGCTTTGGCCAACGCAGCAACTCGTTCTTTCGGTGTCCGTTTCGCAGGGATCTTCACAACCGTGCCACCGGCGGCGGTGATCTTTTCTTCAGCAGACTTGCTAAAACGGTGCGCTGTAACGGTTAGCTTTTTAGTAACTTCGCCGTCGCCCAAAATCTTAAGTTCTTGAAAAGTTCCCTTAGCAATATTCGCCTTTGACAACAGTTCGACCGTAACGACGCCACCTTCGGGAAACACGTCGTTCAACCGACCAACGTTCACTGCAAATACGGTGGTGGCATAGCGATTGGTGAACCCTCGCTTCGGAATTCGCCGAATCATCGTAATGGCAAACGTTGGCTTGCGTGTGTAACCGCTGCGGCTCGTATGACCTTTATGGCCACGACCTGATGTTTTACCAATACCGGATCCTTGGCCACGCCCAATTCGCTTGCGACCCTTGAACTTGTGTATGCCCCGGTGGACGTCGTTGAGATTCATTGCAATACAAATCGAATTCGTGGAAACCGCATGTCGCGGATGTTTTGATCAAACGCTCGCTGTCGAGCTAACTACTATTTACTAATCGGACCAACATCCACACCGCGAAGAGCTGCTACCTGCTCGCGTGTCCGCAACTTCGACATCGCGTCGATCGTTGCTTTGACCAGCGTCACTGGATTGTTTGTCCCGAAGCTCTTCGTCAAAATGTCGTGTATCCCGCATGCTTCGCACACAGCGCGAACCGCCTGTCCAGCGATAATACCGGTACCAGCACCCGCGGGCACCAACACAACCTTCGCTGCGCCAAACTTTCCCCATACTTGATGAGGAATCGTGCCTTCAACAAGTGGAACCGGAACCATGCCGCGGCTTGCTTGCTTCTGTGCCTTCGTGACGCTCGGAGGCACTTCGTTTGCCTTGCCGTAGCCCCAGCCAACTTTGCCCTTACCGTCGCCAACGACAACCATCGCGGCGAAACTAAAGCGACGACCACCCTTTACCACGGCGGCACAACGCTTAATCTTGACAACGCGATCAAGCAAATCACCAGGCATGCCCGGTTCTTCCTTCTCACGTTTTTCGCGAGGCTTTCTACCGCCACTACGCTGCTGTTGTTGTTGGTGTTGTCCGCTACTCATCTTCTAACTACCTAGTGAGACCAATGTATAGGATTGCAAACCGAGTTACTAAAGCTGCAGGCCACCCTCGCGGGCCGCCTCTGCAAACGCTTTTACTCGACCATGATACTTTGCGTAACCACGATCCAAACGGACCATCGTCACGCCTACTTGTGCAGATTTCTCCGCAATCAGCTTCCCGATCTTCGCTGCCGCTTCGCAGTTTCCAGCGATCGTGATCGAATCTCGCACCGCTTTATCGCGAGTCGAAACGCTGGCGAGAGTCTTGCCGCTCAGATCGTCTATCAGTTGGCAACTGAAATGCTTGAGACTCCGATTGACGCTCAAACGCGGCCGCTCCGCCGTACCACGCACCTTGTTACGTACGTGGCGGCTTCTCCGCAAACGTTTTTCGGCTGTCTTCTTGTTCTTGTCCATGTTCGCTCAAACAACTCAATCAAATCACATCACAAAATAAAATCGGATCAACTTACTTCGTCGCCGACTTGCCCGGCTTAATCTTAACCACTTCGCCTTGGTAACGAACGCCTTTACCCTTGTATGGCTCAGGCTTTCGCAGCGATCTTACTTCGGCAGCAAACTGCCCGACTCGCTGCTTATCGCAACCTTGGACGACGACGTGCGTCTGATCAGGGCAGGTAACCTTCAAATCCGTTGGAATTTTTTTGTGCAACTCATTGGCAAAGCCAACTCGCATTTGCAATGTATCGCCATTGATCGCAGCCAAGTAACCCACGCCAATTACTTCCAGCCGCTTCTCGTAACCCTTGGTAACACCGGTGATCATGTTCGCAACCAGGGCGCGGGTAAGCCCATGATACATTCGTGACTCACGGCTCAAAATGTCGCCGGTTACAACGACTCGCTTGCCATCCGCTTCAACAGCGACAGCGACTTCAGGCCGATGCTCGAAGCTCAGCTTACCCTTGGGCCCTTCAACACTGATCATCCGCCCTTCGACCGACACTTTCGCGCCGCCTTCAATGGGGACTGGTTTTTTTCCGATTCGGCTCATAACAAAAACTGTCTAAATTAATGATTCTCGCAGGCGTATTGTCGCCTGCCACCAAAACATCCAAATACTTTGCAACTATGCAACTTCGCATAGTACTTCGCCGCCGACGTTTTCTCGTCGTGCTTCGCGATCGCTTTTTACACCTTTGCTGGTGCTAACGATACTAATCCCAAGTCCACCAAGAATTGGCTTCAGGTCACCACTGCGAGTATAAAGACGCCGCCCAGGCTTGCTGATTCGCTTGATCGTTTGGATCACGCGCTCGCCGTTGGGGCCGTACTTTAACTCGATTCGCAGCAGCGAAACAGGAGTCTCTTCAATCTCTTTCCAATCCCAAATGAAACCTTCTCGTTTCAAAACGTCGGCAATGCCACGTTTCACACGGCTGGTTGGGATATCTACATAAGGTCGTTCGACACGCACCGAATTTCGGATACGAGTAAGCATGTCGGCGATCGGGTCTGTCATCATAATCGTTGTTCCCTGACGTCTTTTACTACCAGCTCGCCTTACGTACGCCGGGTATTAATCCAGCGTTGGCCTGTTCGCGAAAACAAATGCGGCACAACCCAAATTTACGGTAGACGGCTCTTGGCCGACCACAGAAATTGCAACGGTTCTCCTGACGCGTGGAGAATTTTGGCTTCCGTTCTGCCTTGGCGATTTTTGATTTACTTGCCACGGACGATTACCCGGCGCTTACGATGGTTAAAATTCTAAGTTACTAAACACTCAGCCTAAACAAACTGCCAAACTCGCGATCACTCGCTAGTCCAACACTAAGCGACGACCGCTTTCTTCACTTCCTGGCGAAACGGCATGCCGAACATCTCCAGCAACGCCAAAGCCTCTTCATTTGTCCTTGCCGAGGTTACGATTGAAATCGTCATCCCTTGGGCACGGGTGTATTTATCTGGGTTTAACTCGGGGAACACCAACTGTTCGCTGAGCCCCATGCTGTAATTTCCACGACCGTCAAACGCCTTTCGGCTAACACCGCGAAAGTCACGGACTCGCGGCAATGTGATCGAAATCAAACGATCCAAAAACTCATACATGCGATAGCGACGTAAGGTCACCATACAACCGATCGGCATCCCTTCACGAAGCTTGAAAGTTGCAATCGACTTTCTCGCCTTGGTGAGTACTGGCTTTTGGCCAGCGATGTCAGTCATCGCGTCAAACGCAATATCCAACACTTTCTTGTCTGTGGTGGCGTCGCCGACGCCCATGTTGATCGTAATTTTTTCCAGGTGCGGCACTCGATGAACGTTGGTATAACCGAAACGCTCCACCAGCGCTGGACGGATGTTTTCGTCGTACGCGACCTGAAATCTTGGCTTGTTACTGGACATGATCTGTTTGTAAATTCTTGACACTTCTCACTTGCAGGCCCCACTAGCGATTTCGCTTCAGGACTTACCTACAAGTCAACCATACCGATTATTTCGCTGCCTACTTCGCTGCGTACTTGGGGTCTGCGGGTGCAATCTTCCCCAGACTTGCGCCGCTCTTCTTTGCAAATCGTTCCTTACTTCCATCGGCCAAATAACGCACACCAACGCGTGTTGGCTTGCCCGTTTTTGGACAAATCATCATCACGTTGCTTGCCGAAATCGGCATCTCTTTGTTCAATCGTCCGCCCTGCGGATTCTTTTGGCTCTTGCGAACATGCTTCCACACGCGAGCAACACCTTCAACAATAACTTTATTCTTGACGCGATCGACCTTCAAAACCTTGCCGCTTTTACCTTTGTCGGCTCCGGTGATAACGATGACCTGGTCTTCAGTACGCAACAACATGACAATCAACTACCGATAAATGGTGACCGGTACGAACCGGAATGCTTTTAGACAACTTCGCTGGCAAGGCTTACGATCTTCATGAAATTCTGGTCGCGTAGCTCTCGAGCCACCGCACCGAAAATTCGTGTACCCCGAGGTGTCTTGTCCTTATCGATCAAAACAACCGCGTTGCTATCAAACCGAATGTAACTTCCGTCCGCACGCCGAGTCGGGAACTTAACACGTACAACCACGGCACGAACCACTGCCTTCTTCTTGACTTCGCTGCCAGGAATCACGCTCTTAACGCTGCAGACAATAATGTCGCCCAAACCCGCGGTACGTCGACGACTGCCGCCCAACACCTTGATGCACATCACCTGACGGGCACCCGTGTTATCCGCAACATCGAGTCTTGTTTCTTGCTGTATCATGGAATGTCTTAATGACTATGAATCTAATTCAATATTTCTCGAACCGTAACACGAAAAGCGAACCCTAAGCTTTCGGCGCTGCCGCCGTCGGCGCAGCTTCCAATGCTTCTACTTCTGTTTTTGCACCACCCTTACGGTTCGCTTTCAAAGCAGCCATATCAACATCGGTGCTCTTTGCCAAAACTTTCACCAACCGCCATCGCTTCAATCTGCTCAGCGGTGGGGATTCAATCAATTCAACCTTATCACCAACCGATGACTCATTGGTTTCATCATGAGCGTAACAAATCGTTCGCCCACGAATGTACTTTCCATAAACAGGGTGCTTTGTCAAACGAGCGATTTCAACACGACGAGTCTTGCTCATCTTGTCACTCGTCACAATCCCTTGAACAACTCTTTTAGGCATTTGCTATTCAGCTCTTATCTGGCTTGTGGCCACAAGAGCCACGCTGGTATCAATGGGAGGAACGACTTACTTCGCCGCTGCCGCTTTTTGCCGCTCAGTTTGAAGGGTCATCACACGGGCAATCAATCGGCGATTCATGCGAATTTCACTCGGTGCATCCAACCGCTCGGCTTGTGACTGAAAGCGAAGTCGAAAGAGCTTCTCCGCCGCTTCGGTCGCAGTCAGCCCAAGCTGTTCGTCGCTCATCTCGCGGAGTTCAGCAGTCTTGGTCATCTACAATCAATCGCATCTTTATAGGAACAAATCAAAAACAAAACCGCTCCAACGTTGATAGCGCAAAATCTACACTATCAATTCGTTTCGTCGACTCCAAATTCGGAGTCAAACGAGATCACACGCTACGGCGAGCGACGAAACGCACTCTAATCGGCATCTTGGCCGCTAATCGTGCGAAACATACCTTCGCCTGTTGTTCAGTCACACCACCGAGTTCATAAAGAACCGTGCCAGGTCGTACAACCGCGCACCAAAAGTCCGGCTCTCCCTTTCCTTTACCCATTCGAGTTTCTAGCGGCGTGCTAGTCACCGACTTGTCTGGGAAAATTCGAATGTAGAGCCTGCCTTCGCCACGCACGTACTGCTGACCAGCAATACGACCCGCTTCGATCGTTGTCGCTTTGATCCACCCTGCATCAAGGGATTGAAGACCAAAGTCGCCAAATACGACCGTGTTGCCGCGAGTCGCATTACCTTTTATGCGACCTCTTTGGCTTTTTCGATGCTTGACCCGCTTGGGCATCAGTGCCATCGGTGTCGTCTCCGTAAGTACCTTGGTTAATCCACACTTGAATCCCGATGTGCCCCTGTGGCGTCATCGCTTCGGTGAACCCGTAATCAATCTTTGCCTGGAGCGTGCTCAGCGGGACGGAACCCATGCTTTGCTTTTCGCGCCGAGCCATTTCTGCACCACCCAACCGTCCAGCCATCTGGATCTTAATGCCCTTTGCCCCAGCATCCATCGTCTGCTCAAGCGATCGCTTGAGAGTCCGTCGGAAACTAGAACGCTTGGCCAATTGCTGCGCGATGTCTTCTGCCACCAGCTGCGCCATGATCTCAGGTCGTTCAACTTGATCGACCTTCAAATTCACACGCCGTCCGATCAGATTCTGCAATTCGTTTTGAAGGACCTCGACCTCAGTGCCCTTCTTGCCAATGATCAACCCTGGACGAGCAACGTAAAGCATTACGCGCACTTCGTCACGAGTTCGCTCAATTTCGATGCGGTCAATACCCGCACTTTTGTATTGTGTCTTCTTCGGATGCTTCGTGATGAAATGGCGAATCTTGCGATCCTCCACCAACAGTTCGGCGAAGTCCTTTTTCGATGCGTACCAGCGGCTGCCCCAACCCCGGGTGATCCCGAGACGAAACGCAATTGGATTGACTTTCTGACCCATGCTTAATTTCGACTTTTCACTTTAGAACGAAACCTTAGCGACATAACGAACACCACGAACAACGAACACCTGACGACTAAACTTCGTCGATCGGTGTCAAACCAACTTGAATATGACTACTTCGCTTCTTGACCATAAAGGCCATACCACGTGCCATCGGACGAACTCGCTTGAACATCGGACCACCGCCCACCTGAACATTGGTTACCACCAAGTCTTCGACCCGGTAGCTGCGTCCACTGTTCTGCAATGGATCGGCCGCATTACCGACCGCACTCTTAATTACTTTTTCCAACATTCGCGCACCGCGCTGAGGTTGGAACTTCAAAATATCGAGCGCTTCGTCAGCGTACCGACCACGTATCAAGTTCGCTACCAATCGCACCTTGCGGGCACTGATTCTTGCGTTTCGATGAATTGCTTGGATGGCCATGAAATTTATCACTAATCTAACGGTTAACAACACACTACCGACTAAGCACTGCAGGCTGCCGCAGCTTACTTTTTGCCGCCCTTGCCGCCGTGCCCTCTGAACGTTCGAGTCGGGGCAAACTCACCCAACTTATGCCCGACCATATCTTCGGTCACCAGCACTTTAACGTGCTTACGACCATCATGAACCATGAACGTCACATTAATAAACTCGGGAACGATCGTACAACGCCGCGCCCAAGTCTTGATCGGTTCGCCACGTCCACCCTCAGCTTGCTTTTGCACCTTGAAAAACAGCTTCGGATCGACAAATGGACCTTTTTTGCTACTTCGACTCATTTAACAGAACTCTTAATGCCTACTTGTGCAGCTTCAATTGACCATAACGACGACTCTTGCGACGCCGAACAATCGCGCTATTGCTAGGCTTACGACGTTGACGAGTAGCACCACCCTTGGCACTCTTACCTTGAGGACTCACTGGGTGACGACCACCCTTCGTGCGGCCTTCACCACCACCGTGCGGGTGATCGATCGGATTCATTGCCGTCCCGCGAACGTGCGGACGCCAACCCAACCAACGATTTCGACCAGCCTTACCGATAACGACTTTCATGTGATCCGTATTACCGACTCGACCGATGGTGGCCCGGCAAGCACTTGGCACGCGTCGAATTTCACCACTTGGCAAAGACAACTGCGCCCAATTCGCTTCTCGAGCCATCAACGTCGCTTCGGTCCCAGCACTGCGACACATCGCAGCCCCGGTTCCTGGACGCATTTCAACGCAACAAACCGACGTCCCCAAAGGGATATTTTTTAGCGGCAAACAGTTGCCGTTTTTTGGCTCTGCATCGGGACCGTTCTCCAATACGTCACCCGCCTTAATGCCCGCCGCAGCGATCACGTAGCTCTTCGTGCCATCGCGATAGACCAGTAACGCAATACGAGCCGAGCGAATCGGGTCATACTGAACGCTTTCCACCTTCGCTGGAACACCATCTTTGGATCGACGGAAGTCGATCACTCGATACATCTGCTTATGACCACCACCGCGATGCCGCGAAGTGATGATGCCTTGATTGTTTCGGCCAGCGTGCTTCTTTTGACGACGAAGCAGATTTCGCTCTGGCGTATAGCCAGGCGTCAAATCCGCAAAATCGCTTACCGAAGCGTTTCGTCGACCGGCACTGGTCGGCTTGTATATTCGGATGCCCATGAGCTGAAAAAAATGTAAGTGTTTGATTAACCGACGACGGAAGCGGTTGGCCCCGTCACTACAAAACTGCTAAAAGAAATCGATCTTACTGTCCGCACGCAACTGCACAATCGCCTTCTTCCAATCCTGTGTCTTACCGACACGAAACCGATATCGACGCGTCTTTCCTTTGCGTGTCTGAGTCCGCACTTTCTCGACAGAAACATTAAACAACGCTTCTACCGCGACGCGAACGTCAAACTTAGTCGCTGCCCGATGAACTTCGAACGCATACTGGTTATTTCGCACCGACCGATGCACACCCTTTTCGGTGACCAGCGGACGCAACAACACCTGATGCGGAAGCAGACCGCAACTGCCTGATTCGCGAGGTGGAGCTTGTATTTTTCCCATCTTTACCAATTTCCGACAAACAGCGTTTTGTTCACTTGTACTGACTTAACCCACCGACACACCGCATTAAACTACGGCGAGCGGCTCTGCAAAGCTACCGTCTTTGATTCGGTCCAGCGCATCCTTGGTAACCAACATCCGACGCGGCTTTAAAACTGCAAGCGCGTTTAAATCACGCACATCAGAAACCGAAAGCCCTTCAATATTTCGGCCGCTCATGTATAGCGCCTTATCCTGGCCTGCGGTCGCGATCAATGTTGTTGAACCGTCGAGCTTGAGTGCCTTCAAGACACCTGCCAATTGCTTTGTCTTAGGCGAGTCGATCCCGAACCGATCGAGGATCACCAATTCATTGTCTGCAATCTTCGAGGCGATCGCCATTCGCGTCGCAAGCTTGATTGCTTTGCGAGGCAACCGATAACTGTAATCTCGCGGCTTGATCGTATGACCGACACCACCACCACGGCGAATGTTGGTTCGTTTATGACCCGCACGAGCGTTGCCTGTACCTTTCTGCCGATACATCTTTTTCTTGTGCCCGCTGACTTCGCCGCGAGTCTTCGCACTGTGCGATCCCTGGCGAAGATTGGCCTGATACATCACAACGACGTCATGCATCAACTGTTTGCTGATGCTGGCAGCGACTTGGGATGGATCGATTTCGTAGGTACCGACTTCGACGCCGGCAGCGTTGTATATAGGAAGTGTAGCCATGTTTATCTCGTCATTTCTCGCTGAATGCCTAGCGAAGCATGTTGGTTTCGCGAATCATCACAAAACCGCCATTGGGACCAGGGACAGCGCCACGAATGAGCAACAAATTATTTTCGGCGTCGACGCGAACCACTTCGATATTTCGTGTTGTTTTGCGTACATTGCCGTATTGTCCGGCCATCTTCATGCCGCGGATAACGCGACTTGGATCCGAACTGCAACCAGTACCACCACCGTGGCGGTGCACCTTCTTAACGCCGTGAGTCGCACGCTGACCGGCGAAGTTATGCCGCTTCATCACACCCGAAAAGCCACGACCCTTAGAGGTTGCTGTGACATCCACTCGTTTTACGGTAGCAAGAACATCGACGCCAACCATCGCACCGACTTCAAGTGTCGTTTCGCCACGGAATTCGCGAATGAATCGCTTGGGCTCGCAATCGGCTTTGGCAACGGTCACAACACCTGCGGCCGAACGAACTTTAGATCGCTTGCTGTCAAGCTTTGCCACGTGCCCACGCTCGCTACGATTAGCAAGCCGCCGTGGCATATCAGAAAATCCAAGCTGAACCGCTGCATAACCATCTCGCTCGACGCTGCGGACCTGCAAAACACAGCAAGGGCCAGCCTCAATAACGGTCACGGGAACGGCAGTGCCGTCCTCGCGATAAACCTGCGTCATGCCGACTTTGCGGCCAAGTATCCCGCGTGACATGGTTATGTCCTCGCCTAGCGAAAGGGTAACGATTTCTAGCTTGGGCTTGCCGTGCGATCCATCCCCGCGTGACCACCTTGCGGCGGAAAGCAGAACCGATATCGAACTAGCTTCCGTCTGATAGGAAACCGACTTAACTGTAAAAACTATCGTGGCATTCGTGCCACTAAACTTGACGTAGATGCCCACACTGGGACCTACGCTCCACTTTTCCAACTTGCCCCCGCAAACTATCTTGCGGAAGCCTTTATTTTGATGTCCACACCCGCAGGCAAGCTCAATTTATTGAGCGCTTCGATCGTCTTGGCAGTTGCCTGCACAATGTCGATCAGTCGCTTGTGGGTACGAATCTCGAATTGCTGGCGAGCTTTCTTGTCAATGCACGGACCGGACAAAACGGTATACCGCTCGATCCGCGTAGGCAGAGGAATCGGCCCATGCACTTCACTATGTGTTCGCTTGACCGTGTCAACGATCTCCTGAGCACTGATGTCGAGCACTGAGTGGTCGTACGCTTCCATGCGGATGCGGATAACTTCGTTAGATCCAGCCGACACAGGAGCACCCTAACAATCAAAAGTGACTAACAATAGTGAACTTGACGTAAACTTGCCTCAAAGCGAGGAAGCAAGAAGTTATCGCCATGTTCGATTGGGGTCAACAGCTCTATCGAAGTTTTGGTAACGGAATTTTCGATAAGTAGAAAACCCTCGTAAATTCGTGTCATTTTTGGTCTATTCAGCAGGCTGTCGAGATGAACTTTGGGCTCGACAACGAGTCACCGTGACGTTTTTTCCGACTTCGCCGCGACGACTCGCTCCGTTTTACAACTTGGCTTGCATTGGGATTGCTGATTTGTCTACGTTTGACCAGTGCGCCACATCCACTCGGCTAGCGATGCTTGTCGGGGCAATGATTTTGGGCTGCCCGCTTGTGATCGCCACGCAATTGCGCCCGGCTATCGCAGGTTTAGGCACTCACCAACAACTCGGTTTGCCCCCATGTACCGTTCGCGTGTTATGGGGCGTTCGTTGTCCTGCTTGCGGAATGACTACTTCCTGGGCACATTTGGTTCGCGGACAGTTGGTTCAAAGCATTCAGTCCAACGCGGGCGGCACCGCGTTCGGGCTAATTACGTTGGCGGCAGCAACAACGATGGTTGGGCATGCGGTGATCGCTCAAGTGCCAAGTCGGCGATGGGCGATGGTCCTCGTTTATGCAGTATCGACGGCTTTTGTCATCACGCTCGTTGACTGGAGCTGGAGGTTAGCAAACGGCGGATAGAGCGGATATTTGTGAAAATTGGCGATGAATGCCACGCGTGGAATACACGGAAGGAATCGTGATGCAGAACAGTAACAATCAGAACCGACAGACCGCTTCAAGCCGAGCGTTATCGCTTTTGCTGCTGGGGTTGCTAGTTGGAAATCAAACCGGCTGCTTGGGCTTGGCAGCGAATCTGATGAACGCAGTCAAAGGCAATTCCGAAAAAGCGGAATTCACGGGCCTTGAGGAACAACGGGTGGCCGTCGTTACTTTGACCGATAGCAGTCAATACAGCGACGACGCATCGGCAAGAATCCTCAGTCGCATGGTCTCTGAAATCCTCGGCGCCAACGTCAAGAAAATTGATTTGGTTCGCGAAGACGAAGTCCAGCAATGGCGCGATCAAAATGGCTGGGATTCAATTGAGTTCGTTGATATTGGTCGAGGGGTCAAAGCCGACAAGGTCGTCGCAATCGAAATGACAAACCTGAAGCTGCGCGACGGGGCAACGCTCTATCGCGGGCGCGCAACGGTTACGACTTCTGTCTATGATGTCGCCTCTAAGAAGCAAGAGTTTAGCAAGCACCTAGATGAATTCACCTATCCCGAAACCGCTGGTCAATACACGAGCGAAACAACCGAAACGAAATTTCGAACGCTATATCTAAATGTCCTAGCTGCGCGTATCAGTCGTTATTTTCATTCTTATGACTTCAGCGACACGGTTGCAATGGACGCAACCATTGTCAGTCAATAAACCTTGTCGCTCCTTGCGAGCGTAGCCGCTAAGGACCGTACGATCAATAACTATCCGATTTTTGAAGTGGGATAGGCTTCCAGCCTGTCATTTTCGATGCGACAGGCTGGAAGCCTATCCCACTAAGTGATCGAGCGATCCTAAGTGGCGTGGTTAAGCTTTTCATCGAGCTCGACTCGATCTAGGGCAGATTGACAAGCTAGACGTCGAGGCACCCAGCGTGTCCGTCCCGACGTTGTTTTCGTTTGCTTTTAGCCAACGAAAACAACGTTGGGACGGAATCAAGTCTTGCCAACCATCGGTTAGACAATCAATCTTTGCTCCACCGGCACGAGGCATGTGGAGCCAGGATATGAAATCTGAAATCTGAAATATGAAATCTTATAATCGTCAATCACAAGGCAATCTTATAGATCTTTCCAACTATTCGTCTTTGCCATCTTGTCCCAATTATCCGTCGGGGCGATTGAGAATGAACCGCTTGTTGAAATCGAAAAAATCATCCTCACGCAAGCGGAAGCATGGAATCGTGGCGACCTGGACGAGTTTATGAAGGCTTATTGGAACGATGAGTGGTTAATGTTCAGTTCAGGTGGGCAGACGCAACGAGGGTAATGTTAATTCAGGCCCCCCTTCTCCCCTGTAACAGGCCTGAGAAACCAAAGCACAGCAATGAGACCAGCGCGGCGAAGACTGTTCTTTTGAACGAGAGGAGCTTTCGCAACACAATCAGCCCGACGGCGAAACCTGCGAGTCCCAGTGGAGCCGTCAAAACGATCAGGGGCGGCCCGATCATCGATTTGTCTACCAGCGAAGCGACCACGGCGAACGTACCGCCAATGGCCAATAGGCCAAAGTTACGTTCCTGCCAACTCGCTCTGCTGGCCAGCAACCACCAGAGCACGATGAGCAGTCCCAACAAATCCGGGCCGAAGGCGGCGATCATCCAAATCGATGATGGCCCGTTGTCAATCAAGCCCGGGATGAACCGAGTAACAATCATCAGAGGTACGATGATCGTCGGGATCCAGAGCCTCAAAGGTCGCAGGCCCGGCGGATCAATGGTTGGCTGTTGGACACGCATTCAAAGGCGCTGTTGTTGGGGTCGGGTAAGACTCGACAATCATCGAATGATCCAGTGGCGTGAGTTTTGCATCCGAAACCCTCTGCACCCTCTGCATTGCATATTTGAGGTGGCACATACGAGCCACGAAGAGCTCATGTGTGCGGTTCGTTTGGTTTGGTGTGCGATGATGCACAACGGTCATTTCAAAACAGGATAAATCGGATGATTCACAATCGTTTGTTGATAGTTTCAGTTCTCAGCATTGGAGTCATGTTTCTTTCCAGGGCGAGCGGCCAGCAGACCGACTCGATTGTGGCGCCGGTCTTACCGGGCAACCCGCTCGGGCCGATCGTCATTGAAGAAGATGTCTGGTTTCATTTCATTGACGAGCCGTCGCAATACATGCACGACGCTCATGAAAGTTTGCTAAAAAAGGAATACAATTTAGCCGCCGCTTGGCTGGCCGAACGATTCGATGCCGATTTTCGGCATTTTGATTGGGATTCGGCTGCTTTTTACAGGAATTATCTTTTTGATGGTCGGCTTAGCAATTCGACAGCCAAAGGGATTACAATCACCACAGTAAACGGTGGATGTCGACGATTGTGCATCGTTTTTTAGAATCCATCGGTCTGCTGCCAATTCAAAGTACATCAACCTATGAAACGACTTGCGTTGACGTTTCTCTTCTTCGTTCTCGTACCGCTCAACTTGCTCGACGCAGCGGATGAGGCGTCCAGGTGGCTGCCGAATTTCGATGCGCCGCAACCGTTGTCACGCACAGTGCGAGAGATCGAGGGTTGGACCGTCCGCGTGGATGACCGATTGCTGGCAGCACCCAATGAAGAACTCAGTACGCGGGTACTCAAGTTTCTCGAAGCGAAACTCGTCGAGATCAAAGCGGTCGTGCCCGTCGAGCGTGTGAAGGAACTTCAAACGGTCAACATCGTCGTCGACCTTAGTTGCGGCAAACTCGGATCCATGCAATATCACCCGGACGCTGGCTGGCTAAAGGCACATGGATACACGATCGACCTTGCCAAGTGTGTGCATCTGCCGCGAGCCGCCGACTTGCCGACGCCCCGCAACATCAACGAGCAACCGTGGGTCATCCTCCATGAGTTGGCTCATGCATTCCACGACCAGATATTAGACTTTAGCGAACCGCAGATTTTGGCCGCCTACGACCGGTACAAGCAAAGCGGTCACGGCGACGCGACGCTGCTCTACAATGGGAAGCATGTTAAGCACTACGCTCTGACCGACCACAAAGAATTCTTCGCTGAGATGACGGAGTCCTATTTCGGTGTGAATGATTTTTACCCCTTCAATCGCGCGGAGCTTCAAGAATCGGAACCTGAGTTGTTCGAATTACTGTCGCAGATTTGGAACTCGAATAAACGCTCGCCTTGACGGCACCTCTGGCACGCAAGTATCCCACGCAAATTCAATCTTCACAAATTGCTGCCGTTCCCCAAGACGTTGGGACCAACAACATTTCCGTCACTTTCGATCAGCTCTAAAGATGGTGACTTGCTTCGACTCGGCAATTCGCGATCGTCTCGAATGAGATTACCAGTCACCAGCGTGTAGTGAGTTTTCTTAAGCAACAAGCCCACGCCATCTGAGTCCAATATCGAATTTCCGGTGATATTGCAACGATTGCAATTTATGAATTGCACTGCCCCAAGTTTTTTCCATACACCGCTGATCGTGTTGGCACTGAGGACGCAGTCATCGCATTCGAGAAATAGCAACCCGTTCTTTTCAGCGTTGTCGAAACCGTTGACCAAATAGCGAGGATTTCGGTCAAAGTTATTATGTCCAATCACAACGTTGCTGGAACGTTCCACCAGCAAGTCGTGTTCGAAACCCTCCCAAAAAGTATTTCCTGTAATAGTTACACCGCGTGAATCGACGAAACGCCACGCTTCAACCGTATTGCCCCGTCACCTCGATCCACGATCGCTTGTAATTCTGCTGCCACGTCATGGATACCGTCTCCCGTCAATTCTGTGACCGGACCCTCAGCCAAGACCACTCCCATGAATAACCACATGGAAAGGATCATCCCCAGCGTTACCATTCGTGCCAATAATATCATGGATCATGCGCCTTTACCGCTACCGCTGTTATCCCGACATCCCGTTGACGCTGCTGTTCAGCACAATTGTACTCGAATCGATCGAACGCGAATGTTCCAAACAATAATGACTGTCATTCGTCGCTATCGGTCGGGTGCCGATTCGCAGTCAATCTCCCACCCCTGGCCAATCTAGCACGAAGGAATCAAATGAGAGCAAGATCGTTCTGATGCGTTTAGCGAATCCGTCGAGACCAACAACTTCGCCGCAGTTGGCATCGCCCCAGCCAATTCCTTTCTACGCAGTTTGAAATGAGGCGGCAAAAAACTTCAGTCACAGATTTGAAGGCTTCATCGGTTGATTGGAGTCGTTTCATGCACCTCGCCGATGCTAAGCAACAGTCCCGAAACAAAATCTGCGTTTATCGCAACGGCGCGATCCCAATATCATCTACTTTAAATGTAGCAGGCACTTACCAAGTGCCGTCTGCCACGGAAACGCCAGTATTTGCGGACGGCACACAGAGTGTGCCTGCAACTATCGGTCGCAAAGTAGATGGCATTGGGCGCGAGCCGTCCGGTATCGAGGAATCGGAGAGCTTGCGCTCTTCCGCTACGATTGAAATTGGGAAGTTATTTCGGGAATGTTCCTGATTCAGTATGATGCGTAACCTGACAACTTTTTACCCATAGATTCTGCGGAAGCGATAATCTTGGCAGGAGTAATTGAAGATGAATCGATTTTTCAGTGGCGACTGGCTCGCAAAACTACTGGTTTTGGTTGGTGTTTCATTGCTGACGACTAGCCAACTGGCGGCACAGGACAACGCGGGCGGCACGGGGATAACTGTCCTCGGTTCGATACGATTGCCCGACGACAAACCAGCGATGGGATCCAAGGTTTACTTGCTGAAGACGGAAGATGGTTGGTATCCACTTCCGACGCGGCCCAGAGTCACCGAATCGGATCATTCTGGAAAATACAGATTCGACAACGTTGCACCAGGGGGGGGCAACTTTGGGCGGAGACAGCGTAACTTACCAGCCTGGAGGATAAGCTGAAAGGAAAGGCGGTCGAGGTCGATGAAGGCAAGCCAGAAAACATTGTCGACTTATCGCTCCACCGAGGGTGCGAATACCGCGTGCAGGTCACTGCCAAGGAAGGCGGCAAGGCCGTTCCCGATGCGACCATTTCCTTCGCTTGGACAGACATAGAACGTCGCTACAAAACAAATGCGGCGGGCGTATGCCAGATCGCGGGACTTGCCCGAGACAAATGGTACTTCATGGTCCAGGCAGATGGATTTGCGACGACGTACCGTAGACGTCCCCAGCAACCGTTGGGCTCGACGACTGAATTGGAGTTTCAGCTCGCACCGGGTTACGATCTCGAAGGTCGCGTTGTCAGTGATGGTGGCGTGCCGATCGCTGGAGCCCAAATTCGAGCGAATGTGACCGAAGCGCCCATGACGCCAGCGTATGGCGATACTGTTTCGGACGATGATGGGCGCTTTGTTCTCAAGTCGCTGCCCAGTGGCGTCTCGATTTGGTTGATGGCAAGCAAAGAAGGCCACTATGGATATGGATACGGACTTATCCTACCTGCGAATGAAAAGACTTTTAAACTTAAATACGACGCGTATTTGCAAGCGGAACTAGCGAGCGCATTCATGCCAGTGATGCCAGTTGGGCGCGATTGTATCGTTACCGTCGTTGATGAAGACGGAGAGCCGATTGTCGATGCAATCATCGAAAACATGGGCAACTTGCCTGCCGATGTTCGGACCGCCACGACCGTAGCAGACGGAACAGCGAGGTTGGAAAATCTATTTTCACTTACTGGGCCTCGATTTGGGGATTCTACCACTCGTGGACGGCCGAGGACGATGCCTCTAGAAACGAAGGCTACCATTCGTGCGCGAACTTTCATTACACAGCAAGTTGATTTGGTTCCTGGCCCGCCAGAGCAGCCTGGAGAAGTCACCGTAAAGATGATCCAGGGCAAGCAGATTCACGGGCGACTGATTAAACCAAATGGAGATCCCGCGACTGGGGTACCAGTCTATTACAACACCGCCAACATCAACAACAGAGGCAGGGCACGCTTTAACTTGGGCGGGCGCGTGGATACCGATGGTGAGGGTCGGTTCTTTGCCGAAGGACTTCCCAGCCCTTCTACGTTTACGTTTTCTACGGCAGCCCCGTTTGCGCCGATTTATAAACGCAGTCTTCCTGTCAGCGGGGATGACGAAGTCGAAGTTCAAATGGAAATGGAAGGAGTTATTCGAGTGCGAGCGATCGACTCGGTGACAAAGAAGCCAATACCGGAGTTCAACGTCAGATTAGGCCACACTTCCAATCCAACCCTAAAACCTGGGCAATTTATTTTTGATCCTCGCGAAACTGAGATTCGAGGCTGTCGTTGAAGACGGGTCCAAGCCGCTCGATGTGGAATTGACTCCCCAAGATGCCTCGACATTTTCGGTTGTCGCGGGAAAGCTTTTCAACTCGAAACAGGAGCCAGTCCAAAATGCGTTGATTCAGCTAATGGTGCTCGATCCAAAATTTCCAATAAATATCGGCCGCAATTGGACATTGATTGGAACCGAAAAGCTCGCCCCTTCCGGTTGCCTGCAGTTCTTAACGACGACCACTTCAAGTGACGGATCGTTCAAATTTGATCGAGTCCGAAAGGATGGCTTCATCGTATTGGCATTTAGCGGTACTGGCATCGTAAACAAGTTTTTCCCGATCCCAGAACAGTATGAAGTGGCCGACCTGACTGCAATCAAGCTGGAAGCCGAGTTGAGTGGCAAGCTTCGAGTCCAAATCGATAAAGATCCCTATCTCGCTTTGGACTCAATCACGGCTGACCCTACAAATCCGGAAATCTTGAAATTGATTGGTAGAACGAAAAAAAACATACCACCAAACGACACAGAAGTTGTCATTGAAAATCTGCCGCCAGGTTCCTACACAATTCAATCGCAACGTAAACCAACGGTGCAACTAACGGGGAAACCGTGGGCGGGACCAGCGTATTTTTCAGTTCAGAGTGAAGAAGGTGTTGACTACACGAATCCGTGGCAACGGGTTGTCGACATCAGCGAGGAAAAAGAAACATTGGCATCGTTTGAATAAGCACCCGTGCACAAGTTTCTTAGTTTAACCGCGTGGGCATCGCCCCGCGCGTTTGCCTCAAAACACGCGGCCCGATGGGCACGCGGTTTAACGA
>JAYVSE010000073.1:0-3503 GCA_043775635.1 Planctomycetaceae bacterium
CGACGAAACTTTGCTTGACATGTTGCAAGAAGCAAAGCGGCTTTACCCCGGCAGTAGAGTTATCTTGTTTGGTAATCATGACAACACGACGGTTCCCGATGGCGTGGAAGATCAAAGGCAACCATCGGGTGACATTCAGTGGATCATCGAATTCATTGAAACGCTCGACCTGCTGATCACTCCGCAGTCCGGCCCGTGTTTCATTGCCGCGGGATGGAACGTCCCCATGTGGATTTACCGATCCAAAGAGCGATTTTGGGATTACACACTTAATTTCGATACCTACAAAGTTGCTAGATGGTGGGATAGGAACAATGGATACGACGTGTTCGACCAGATCTATCGCACGGGCGGTTAGGCGGGCAGCGGCTCAGGACCTGGATCGGCCCCCGAAGCCAACAAGGAATATTTGTTGATCCTTCATAAGATCCTTCGCTATACGCCATCGATCCAAACCGTGCTCGACATCGGCTGCGGCGACTGGCAGTTGATGCAGCATGTCGACCTTGAGGGAAAGGACTACCTCGGAATCGATGTTTCGCCTTTGGTCATCTCAGCCAATGTGAGCAAATTCAACAGACCTGGCGTTCAGTTCAAAGTATTGAATCCGGTGGTGGACGACATCCCCCAAGTCGACTTCGTCATTGTCAAAGACGTGCTCCAGCATTTACCAAACTGCGATGTTGCAACACTTTTGGAAAAAATCCGGCGGCGATCTCGATTCGCTCTCATCACCAACGACTACACCGATTCCAATCAATGCGACATCGCGATTGGCGAGCACCGCCCGATTAACGTTCTGCTCGAACCATTCAATCACCCAGGTCTGACTTTGTACGGATACATTGGCAAACATGTGGTCCTAGGAGTTTTATGAATTTTCTGGACTATCCAGCGTATGTGATGGTGTGCCTTGGCATTGGCGACATTTTCTGCTCGTTGAATGCTCTCGAGAACATCGGTGTGGAACAGAATCGACGGATTTACGTATATGTCTGCCACGCAGACTATTTCAACCGAGTCCGATGCATCTACGAGTCCCTGGATCTGAAACGGGTGGATTTACATTGTGTTGACTACGATCAAGTCGTTGCGCAAAGGGGCGAACGTCACACGATCTTTCAAGTCTTTGGCATGGAGGTGTCGTGGGTCGATGGCTGGTTGTACGGCTGGGGACTGCGACGCAATCTTGGTCACGAATCAATGGTCCGCTTTCGCCGTCAAAGTCCAGTGGTTACTGGATCTGTGGGAATTTCATTCACCGTCCATTCACATCCCATTAAAAACGCAAGCCGAATCACCGTCCTGGCACTAATCTCTCAATTCTTGCAAGCGGATCGACCGGTAACCTATTTTGGCTACCGAGAACCTGAGGACAGCTATCTGCTGGCGCTGACTGCTGCGGGACTCCGTATTTGCCCGCATGACCTCCACGAGACGATCGCCCTCATCGGAACGTGCGAGTCATTTGTGGGCGCTGACAGCGGCATGGCGTGGGTCGCTGCTTTTAGCCGAGTGAAAACCACCATCGTGGTTGGCCGCGGATTTCACCCCCTACCCCAAACCTTCAGCAAAATTCCCTGGGTCAGTATCGAAAGGGAATCTACGTGACCATTTCGGATCGCGAGATCGACGGTATTAGTGACAGCGTCTAGTGCAGTGTTCGATTTTGTCATTCTTGACCTTGCCGTGTGAGTTGTCGATTTGTTAGTCCAAAGGCCGTAGCGCGGGGGCGAATTCATACGGAAAGCTTTGGCGATGCCATACGGTGTATATCTCAGCGCGGCAGGTGCGAATGCGCAAAACCATCGACTTCAAGTCCTTAGCAACAACCTCGCCAACGTGAACACGACGGGCTTCAAGCCCGAGCATGCGGTATTGCAGTCGCGTTTTGCCGAAATGATTGAGCGAGGTGAGGTCAGTCCAGGCCAGGGCGGCATTGATGACCTTGGCGGCGGTGTCACGATCAAGCCAGCGGTAACCAATTTTGACGTTGGTGCGATGCGCAAGACCGGCAATGAAACCGATTTTGCTCTCAATGACGCAAACCAGTTTTTTGTCGTCCAGCGAGGTGAGGAACAATTGCTCACTCGCGCCGGCAATTTTCTTTTTGATCAAACCGGCAAGATGATTACCCAGGCGGGAGAAGATGTGCTCGGCACCGACGGGCAGCCGATCCGTATCCAGCCGAATTTGCCGTACCAAATCCAGCAAGGTGGACGGATTGCGCAGGGTGGTGAGGCAAAAGATCTCATGATCGCCAAAGCCAAGTCATTGGGTGATTTATCCCATGTTGGCGGCAATATGTTTAAACCGCTAGCTAATTTTGATCTTGCTGCGGGAAACGATCGGCAAGTAACCAACGGGATGTTGGAATCATCGGCGGTTAGTGCAACGGGGGCGATGATGGAGTTGATTGAGGCGTCTCGAACCTACGAGGCGAACGTCAGAATGATTCAGAATCAGGACAACGTGATGGGCACGCTCATCAGCCGAGTCCTCCAGCGATAACGAACACGTCAAACTTTTGGAGCCCGCCTCACAATGTCAGTGCAAACGCTGTATACCGCCGCCACAGGCATGCAGGCGATGGAAACGAAGCTGGACGTGATCGCTAATAATCTGGCGAATATCAATACGACGGCGTTCAAGAAAGATCGCGCGAACTTTGAAGACTTGCTGTATCGTACCCAAGTCTATCCTGGTGTTCGTGACTCCAATCAAACGCCTACTGCGGTTGGGACACAAATCGGCCTTGGTGTTCGTGTCACCAGCACGCAAACCGATCAAAAGCAAGGAACGCTGCAGCAAACCGGACGCGATCTCGATGTCGCCATTGAAGGCTCAGGGTACTTGCGAGTACTTGATCCGGTTTCCCAAAGCACGATGTACACGCGAGCTGGCAATTTAGACATCAATGCGAATGGTCAGCTCGTGATCGGTTCTGCGCAGGTTGGTCGATTGATCGATCCACCGATTACGATTCCGCAAGACGCGACGGCCGTTGTCATCAATAGCAACGGCGAAGTCATGGTCAGGCAGCCTGGTGCGACCGCGTTATCCGTACAAGGACAGATGCAACTCGCCCAGTTCATCAATCCGGACGGTTTGCAAAAGGTAGGTCAGAACATGTATTTACAAACCGACGCATCTGGTCCCGAACAGCCAGGCACCCCAGGACAAACCGGTCTTGGCACGATGCGGCAGGGCAACCTAGAAGCATCGAATGTCGAGCCCGTCCAGGAATTGATCGACCTGATCACGACGCAACGCGCATTCGAGCTTAATAGTCAAGCCGTTCAAGCGGGTGACCAAGTGATGCAAAACATTTCCAACTTACGACGCGGTTAAACCTACCCGGATGTAGACTTTGGCGCATCTGATGATGCGCAGGTGACAGCTTTCTAAAACAATGCCCCGCTTCAATGCTGGGATTTGATCGTAGTGGGATTCGCCAGAATTCCTCAGCACACTAAAACGTTGGGAATTCTGGCGAATCCCAC
>JAYVSE010000074.1:0-3627 GCA_043775635.1 Planctomycetaceae bacterium
GTGCTCTCCGAGCTCGCAGATCAGTCAGCAAGAGCGAGCTCGGAGAGCACGCCTACTATTTTGACACGGTGAACGGCCGTGAGCGTCACGTTCCGAGCTCAACCGTCAAGCCGGCTTCGCGCGGTCAGCGTCAACCAATATTACATCCACTCGCCCACAAGGAAAACCAGCTTCGCTCGTTCAATCACCACCGCTTACCTCCGGTGTACGCAAGTGTTATTTACCAAAAAACTCATGGCAATATATTTTCTCCCGTTGAAGACGGTCGAGCCGGTTGCCTCTTTTCTCGTGCTGACGCTTTGAATGGTTCGTTGAGAAAACACTGGCTTTATACAGTGCAACGCATTGTTCTACACAACAACGATGTCGCACACCTTTTCCTCGCTGCAACCGCCGCTTCTTTGTCGATCAGCGAGGTGCCTGAACAAAAGCAATCTGGGCAATCGGAAGAGTCTGACGGAGAGGTTGGAATCGTCGAGCGTTTGTTTTCAACGCCATTCGAATCATCGCTCGTAGATTCAGACTTGCCACAGCAGTGACAGCCAGAGTTGTTTTCTTGACTGCATCCGGCAACTTTCGAATGCGCGCACTTCGAAATACATAGCGCAGGACAAACCAGCACTTGGCAACACATAAACAAAATGAGGAGTGATTCGCGCATTACCGATAATACTACTACCCAATTGCAGTTCAGTCAAGATTGCTTGCCCTGGAGTGAACTGGTAACTGGTGAATGGACTGGCTAAAGCCATCAACGCCAGATGATAGTTATTGCTCGTAAAAACGTACGATACTACCCCCACCCGACGACAGACTGACTTTCAGGGTATCGCCTGGTTTGACCCGCTGTTTACGGATCAATATGCCGGAACTTGCGTTACTGTCATCGGTCACGATTTCAGCCACATAGGTTTCTGATGGTAGGAACCCCAGTGGCACATCAAGCGATCGGGGCCCGGCGTTCGTCATCATACCAACGTACCACTCCGAACCGTGTCTGCGAGCGATGACAATGTAGTCACCGACCCTCGCATCAAGAACTTTGGTTTCATCCCAAGTCGTCGGGATAGCAGCTAGGATCGGTAAGCCTGGATGATCTCGATATGCACTTGGATAATCGGCGACCATGGACAAGTGATTCTGGAACACCACGTAGCTCGCGAGAGTTCGGGTAGGTGTTCCGATCACGAGTGGAGCTTCATTGCGCGGTGTGAAATCCTTTGGACTCACGGTTCGGAAGGAACCTTGATGGAAATCAAGCGGTCCAGCGAGCATCCGCGTGAAAGGGATCGTCAGTTCGTGGCCAGACGTAATGCCTTTCTTGTCCCATTTGTCATACTCCAGGTTCATGACCCCTTCGTGCGTTAACAGATTGGGAAAGGTCCGCTCGAGTCCAGTTGGTTTAGGACAGCCGTGGAGAGTCACGGTAAGTTGATTGTCGGCGGCCAGTTTGACTGCCTTTCGGACGAACCGATTCATCTCCTGATCGTCGCGATCCATGAAGTCAAGCATGATGCCTTCGATACCCCATTCGCGATAGAGCGGGAATGCTTTCTCCATGTGCTGTTCTGCAGCCTTCCAGTTCATCCACAATCGGATTCGAACCTTTTTCTCGCGGGCATATGCAAGCACTGCCTGAAGATCGAGGCCTTCGACCCCTTTTGTTGGCTCTGCACCTTGATAGGGAACGATGGGGCCACCGTACCATGCTGTGTTTCCAACACCGTCCAGCGAGTGATACGGGATGCCTGACTCCGCACAGAAGTCGATGTAGTACTTCGCGGTTTCGGTGTTTAAGCCAGGTTTGAAACTGACATCCTTTTCATAAAACCCATTCCACCAAGGGAAAGTCGTCTTACCGGTCTTGATCCACGATGTGTCCAATATCTCGCACGGAGAGCTTAGATTAAGAACGATATCCGATTCGACCAGACGCCCGACTTGGTCTCCGAGCATGATGACTCGCCACGGCGAAACGTGGGGAAGCATGTAGCGCACGGCAATGCCCGGTTCCTTCGGCAATGGTGACAATCGAGCTGAGAAAGACCCTTCTCCGAGCGGAGCGAGATACATTCCAGCGTATTCGTCTGCGTTAGCCTCCGTAACTGCCGCCCAAATACCGCCAGGACATTCGACCAAGAGCGGTAGACCGAGCAGCCAGTTCTTAGCTAATTCGCCGACGGCCTTCGTCTCGTACCGTTTTTCGTAAGAAGTCGTGTATCCATTTAATGGCAAGGCAATGGCTCGGGCTTTGCTGGGGAAGCGAAACTCGGTGCGCTCTTTTTTGACTTCTAGTCGATCCCAGCCTTCCTGTTTCGGGAAGGAGTAACGAAAGGCAAGACCATCGTTGTAGGCTCGGAATTGAATTTCCCAATTACGCCGAGGCTCCACGGTCTCGCGTAGTTGAACGCGAAGTTGCATACCGCGAGCCTCTACGAACCGTCGCTTGCCAGAAACTTGTGTGTAGTCCTCACTAACGTTGATCGACTCGGTCCCAATAACTTCACAGGCGTTTCCTAAAGAAGCTTCACCAACCATTTCGATACCGAGACGCGAATAACCAACCACTTCGACATCCTGACAGAGGATGCGATAACAAGGGACTCCGTCAATCTCATCGACTTGGCGCAGCGCAAACTCGATTTGCAGACGACCATCCGGAGACACCGCATTCAAACGCTCGGCGGATTTTGCTCGGTCAGCAAAGAGAGCCAGAATTACAATTACAACGGGAACTAAGTACTTCATGGGAATGGTCTTCACTTGTCGCTTTGGATTTATGCGGTTGTCTTGGTATTGGAGCCAAGACTCGTCAACCAACTCTACTGAGGGTAGTGTACGTCTCACATTCCGCACATCTCTGATTCAATTTCTCGGAATTAAATTGTCGCGATTTGCGGCAGCCGACTAAGCTCGGTAGTCCGTCGTCGGCGTTTTCAGTAGCTTCAACAGCAACCGGTGCAACGGTGCCAGCTCGGTGCTAAAGATCTCGATGTCGTCAGCTTCCGCGCCGCAGATCGTGTGACGCGAGATCGGTTCAAACACATCCAAGACTTGACGTGTCGTCGGCCGCGAACAGCTACGGCCCTCGGGGTACAGCGGCACGCTGGCGAGACCCGTCTCTGCCATCGAGCGGCGCAGTTCGCGCTCCAGCAGTGATTGAACCATCAAGGCCAAAAAGTACACCGCCAGTAAGCCCACGATCCTTGTCACACTCTTCAAATACACCGGTGCCACGCAAAAGTCCGTTTTCAATTGTGAGAATCGCTTTTCGATGATCGGCTGTCGCTTGTACGCTTGCAAAACCTCACTCGCTGACCAATCCGTCAGGTTCGTGATCAGAGGAAACACCCCATCGCCCGCGGCTGCTACGGCCAACTGCGATTGGTTCAACTCCCAGCTCAAATCGAACCGAGCCTCGACTTCGCGCCGGTATTGCGTTTGAGCGTTGGGACGACCTCGCTGCGTTTGATGAAACGTCTCCTGTTGTTGTTCTTGGATTTCGACCTTCAAGAACTCCACTACCGAACGTGATTCCAAAATCGCGGTCACTGCCGCAGTCACTTTCTCTCGTGTGCGAAACCGAGTCCGCGAACTGCTAAGACGAGCACGAAGGTCCGTCAACTC
>JAYVSE010000075.1:0-1754 GCA_043775635.1 Planctomycetaceae bacterium
ATCGTATCAAACACGACAAACAAGAGTTGCTGATTCAATTCAAACCGGAAAAGCAACGGCGACCTGCTCCTCGTCGAATGCTAGTATCTAAGCGGCTTCACGAGGCCGGTGGAGCTAAAGATGCGGCGAATGACGAGATACTTGCAGGTCTAGGTGGTTGGCATGTCCACAAGGTCTTTCTGAATCTGAACGATGGCTTCGGATTGACTGAAGAAAGCATCTAATACTCGCGGATCGAACTGAGTCCCCGATCCCTCTCTCAATATCTCAAAACATTTCTCACGCGGCAGTGCCCCCTTGTATGGACGCACCGAACTAAGTGCGTCAAAGACATCCGCAACACTAGTGATTCGGGCCTCTATTGGAATGTCTTCTGCCTTGAGTCCAAGTGGGTAGCCGTTGCCGTCCCAGCGTTCGTGATGCGACAAAGCAATCGATGCCGCCAATCTTAATAGCGGACTGCTTTGGACGATCAACATTTGGCCACCCGAGACGACGTGTTGCTTCAAACGTTCAGTGTCCTCTGGCGAATGAGGTCGGACAATCGAATGTCCTACTGCAGCATGACGTTTGATGATTTCAAATTCGTCGGGATCCAACTTACCAGGTTTGTGTAGCACTGCATCAGGAATCGCAATCTTGCCTACGTCATGCAGTTGAGCAGCCATTTCGATGTTGCTGACTTCATCTTCACTGAACCCAAGCTGCTTGGCGATCACTCCGGCATACTTTCCAACGCGAATAACGTGGTTACCAGTTTCAGTATCGCGATACTCAGCGGCACGCGCCAGACATTGCACCACTTGCTTCCTGGATATTTCCAGTTCTCTGGTGCGCTGCGCTACTCGTTTTTCTAATTGATGGGCGTAGCCGGCAAGCTGATCCTGAAAAGACTTGGTTACCAAAGTGTTCCGAACTCGCGGCAACAAATCCAGCGGGTCAACAGGTTTGTGAAGAAAGTCAGTCGCGCCCAATTCCAAGCAAGTCCGCTTCGTCTCAAGGTCCGTGTTAGCCGTTACGACGAGAACTGGCAGGTGACGAAAGCGACGGCTGTCGCGGAGGGCTCGCAGGATATCGATCCCGGAAACCTCGGGCATCATAATGTCAAGCAACAACAGGTCCGGCTTTTCCCGTTCAATCAACGACATCGCCGATGACGAGTCCGTTGTCGTTAGAACATCTGCGTACCCAACTCCACTAAGATAGCGTTTCAGCACGCGAACATTGGCAATTTCATCATCGACGATCAAAATCTTGCCGCGAGGAACATTGCCTCCCGCAACGGAACCAAACGGTTCACTTTTCGTCGACGATCCGATGCTTGGGTCTGGCGGCGGGAAAACGATAGCATTTACGGCACCGTTGCTGTTGGCAACGTTTGCAAGATTATCAACAGAATTGATCGGTTGCGTCATGCTTTACAAGCCAAAAATTCGCCGCGAAGATTGCATCCTGTTTGGCCCAATCACAAATCCACCATCACAAATCAAAGCGATGATTGATGGAACACGCCGTCTAAATGACATTCGCAGTTGAGCCGCAATGTTTTTAAATCGGCATTGGTCAGCATAGACTCCACCTTTTGAGGCATATTCGTCACTGACGGGCCAACGGGAAATGGCTTCCAGCCATTTTATACCCCACAACGTTTTCTTAGACCCCTGCCAGCTTGCCGCGTGGAATTAAGTAAGTGGGTAAGGCTGAGGCCCTTTCGGGCCTCATGCCTCCCCGTTGTCGCGAGAGGGTTAATTCCC
>JAYVSE010000076.1:0-15781 GCA_043775635.1 Planctomycetaceae bacterium
ACTCGTTAAACCGCGTGCCCATCGGGCCGCGTGTTTTGAGGCAAACGCGCGGGGCGATGCCCACGCGGTTAAACTAAGAAACTTGTGCACGGGTGCTTAATGTCCCCGAACACGCCGTAGTTCGAAGTAGTTGGACTCACTGCGGTTCGCGAATGTACTGACGTTCGGATGCTGGAAGATCAGCGACGGGTTGCCGACTGATCACCGACGCGGGCTGAATGGCGGATGGACGATTTGCCTTGGGGAGTTCGGGAGATCGTGAATACGTAAATCGATCTTTAATTTGCGTGTCACTGGAAGTAAGTATGCTTGAGGCGGATGCGCCAATTGACAGGGATGGCGCTGAGTCAAAGCGACTCTGAGCGCGAACGGGTGCCAAAGTCTCGATGTCAATTTTTGGAAAATCGGCTGGCATCGGCGGCATGTCGATCTTGCGCGGCGAACCATCGAGTGTCATTGGTTGAGGCTGCCAAGCCAACGACGGATCGAATCCGGGGCGGTCAGGCCACTGGACAACCTCGTCAACGAGCGAGGATCGCAATTGCCCGCCAACCGAACCGGAAGAATAATCAGCGGAATCGTTGGCGTCGAACGTTGATGGAGTCCGCCGAAACGGAAGTGCGGCAAGGATACCGATAACGATCATACCAAGAGCCAGGGAGATGCTACGCATGGAGTTTACAATAGGGGCTGGTGCAAGTCCAAGCCAACTGCAACACACCATCGTGCTGAGTCAACCCAGACGGGCCAACTTCGTCCCTGAAGCCGAAACGACAAACATGCATCATGCGAAGGTGTATCATCGGCTGTCGCCAATCAGATACTTTTGTTAAATAAAAGAAAATTTGACACTTTTCGTTCTGTCTGGAATGGCGTGGACTTAACGAAAATGCAAAGCATTTTGTTAGCGGTGCGGCGCAAGCCGCCCGGTGTTTCGCGTGGTTTTTCGAAACGGCACCGGACGGCTCGCGCCGTTCCGCTACTTAAGTCCATGCCATGCCAGCTTGTCTGGCAGGTGAATCGGATCAAAGATTGCAGAGTTAGGTAACGAGCAGCCGATCCTATTTTGCCATTTCCACAAACCGTGTTTCCCGCACCACGGTGACTTTGATTTCTCCGGGATAAGTCAGTTCCTGCTCAAATGTCTTGGCGATATCACGGCAAATCTTTGCCGCTTTTTTATCGTCAGCGCGATCAGCGTTTACGATCACCCGCAACTCACGACCTGCCTGAATCGCAAACGCTTGCTGAACGCCATCGAACCGTTTGGCGATATGCTCCAATTCTTCCATCCGCTTGACATAGCGTTCAAGCGATTCGCGTCGAGCACCGGGCCGACTGGCGCTGCAGGCATCGCCAGTGGCGACCAACATCGTGTAGGGGTATTCCGTAATGATTTGATCGTGATGTCCCAGCGCCGCATGCACGACTTCGGGTGACTCGTTATGCCTCCGAAGCAAGTCGGCTCCGATTTTCGGGTGGCCGCCTTCAAGCTCATGGTCGGCCGCCTTGCCAATATCATGGAGCAACCCTGCACGCCGAGCCAACGCCGCATCCATGCCAAGCATTTCCGCAAGTAGTCCGGAAATGAACGACACTTCGACGCTGTGTCGCAGCACATTCTGGCTATAGCTGGTGCGGAAGTGCAACCGACCAAGCATCTGCAGAATTTTGTCCGGTACTCCAGGAACATTTGTTTCCTCAGCCGCTTCACGCCCCTTGCGCAGCACAAGTGCATCTATTTCGAGCGTTGCCTCAGCGACGATCTCTTCAATTCGCGACGGATGAATACGTCCGTCAATGATCAATTTCTCTAGCGACATGCGAGCGATTTCGCGTCGTACGGGGTCAAATCCGCTGACGATCACGACTCCTGGCGTATCATCAATGATAACGTCTACTCCGGTTGCTTTTTCAAACGCACGAACGTTACGACCTTCGCGACCGATGATTCGACCCTTCATATCGTCATTGGGGATATCAACGGTACTGGTCGTTGAATCGGCGGTGTGAGCCGCTGCGTATCGTTGGATCGCAGTCAGCAGCATCTCTCGACTCTTGGCATCAAGCGTTTCTGCGACACGTCGCTCGTGACGCAACACGAGGCTTCCCAGTTCACCGTCGAGTTCACGTTGCATCGACTCGACAAGCTGCTTACCAGCGGCTTCGCGCGACAATCCGCTGACCCTCTCCAGTGCCTCGCGCTGTCGATCCAGGACCGCGTCAACGTCAGCCTGCTTTGCATGGACTTGTTTTAACTGTGCGGCGAGCCGGGTTTGAGTGGCTTCAAGTCCACGGCGTTGCTTTTGCAGCGAGTCTTCTTGCTGGACAATCGATTCGTCGCGTCGATCAAGTTTTTGTTCCCGCGCAAGCTGCTGTTTACGAGTCGCAACGACATCTTGATCCGCCTCCGACTTGATCACTAGCGCTTGTTCGCGGGCTTCAATCAGTAGCATTCCACGCTGTGTGTCAGCATCTGCTCGCGCTAGTTGTACGATTCTGTCCGCTTCGCCCTTGGCGGCCAAGACGCCGCTGAGTTCACGTTTGCGAAAAAGCAAATAGGTGACCGCTACGCTGGCCGCAGAACCGAGTAGCGAAACTAAAATCCATTGAGAGGTTGTCATCGGTGATCTTTCGCAAGCAAGTAAACGCAAGGCGCTCGTTGCGACAGGTCTTTTTCACCGCATCGTCCCCAGCAAGGAGACGGTTACCCAAGTCAGCAGATAAAGTAGCGAGAGCATTCACCGGATTTACGATCGAATATTGACGTCGCAAACCGAGGAAGGCAAATAAATATACGAAAAACCGCACAATGAGCGCCTTTGCTAGAACTGCTTTGCTAGGGAAACTGATCGTCGGCATAGAATGAATCGGAACGGGCTGGATGGTTGCTTGCGGAGAAGGTTTCGACCATGTCGAGGCGTCAGTTGTGCAACGGTCCCGGTCGGACGCGATACCCAACTGGCACCCAGTGGCGTTTGACTGCGTAACAGTAAAATGGGATCGATGGCCAAAATTGCTTTGCCACTCAGCGTGCTCAGCCGCCATCGGTGCCCAGCTTAACACACCCCAACTCCGCGTGAAACAACGTGACGCCGCCGATTGAATCTATTCGCGAAAAAAAAGGGTTCACCGGCACACCCATTGTCACGCCGACTTGGGAAAGGCTGCTTGAAAAAGTCGCCATCGGTCTGACCCCCGAGCGATTTACTGGCATTAAGATCGTGCTTGGCGTCAGCGGCGGTGCTGACAGTGTTGCCATGTTTCGACTCGTTCTCGACCTTTGGAATCGCACGCCGCAATTCGATCCATGCCACTTAGTTATTGCCCATTTCAACCATAAGCTCCGCGGCCTCGAGTCCGATGCCGACCAAGATTTCACTCGCGAATTGGCTAGATCGTACCAAATCGCAATTCATACCCAAGACGCGCCAACGGATTGCCTGACAGCGATGTCAGCAGGTGGCGAGGCCGCTTTTCGAGCCTCGCGATATCGTTTTCTCCAACAGACGGCAGAAATCCTGGGGGCACGCTGCGTTTTGGTGGCACACACCGCCGACGACAATATCGAAACCATGCTGCATCATCTTTTTCGAGGTACCGGTCCAGCGGGCCTCGCGGCGATGGCCCCTTATCGACCCCTGGGTGACGAGGTGGTGCTCAATCGACCATTGCTCACACTGCGGCGAACCGAATTACGAGCTGGCTTAGAAGAAATTCGTCAGAACTGGCGAGAGGACGCAAGCAACCTTGATAGCCGATATCAACGCAATTGGCTCCGCAACGAACTGTTGCCAATGATTCGAAAACGCTACCCTAGCGCCGATGATGCAATCCTGCGAACCATTGAAAGCCAATCGCAATATCGTGAAAAATTAGACGCTGACGCGGCGTCATGGATTGAAGAACATGTGGTCTGCCACAGCAACACCGTGACCATCAAACGAGGACAAATCGATATTGCCACCTTATGTGCCAGCGTTCGAATCCTCTGGGATCGCATGCGATGGCCAAGACAATCGATGACAGAACCGCATCTGCGCCGAATGTATATTGCCATCACCTGCTCACCCAGTGTGCGATTCACCTTGCCCAATGACGTCCAGTGCAATGCGTCTGAGGAGCAAGTCGTTTTGACGCGAGGACGGCAGTCGACCGGGATGGAGCTGGGCTGATGAAAATTCAAGCCAGTCGTGGATAACTTTTCAAAGACCCCTACCAGCTTGCCTGCACTGGCGTGAAATTAAGTAGCGGAACGGCGCGAGCCGTCCGGTACCAGTTCGAAAAACCACGTAAAACACCGGGCGGCTCGCGCCGCACCGCTAACAAAATGCTTCGCATTTTCGTTAAGTCCACGCCCTGAGTCGAAGCATCTCCAAGACCGCTTCCGCGGCTTCGATGCCTTTATTGCCGACATCGCCGCCAGCTCGTGCGACGGCTTGTTCCGGCGTATTGCAGGTTAGCAGCCCGAATCCGATTGGCTTCTTGGATTCCAGTCCAAGTTGCATCAGTGCCATGCTGACCGCTCGGTTGATATGCTCATCGTGAGTCGTCTCACCACGAATCACAACGCCGAACGCAATGGCTGCGATCACATCATGCGATTCAATGGCAAGCTTGACAGCAAGCGGCAATTCCCAAGCGCCTGGCACGCGAATCACTTGAACGCTGCTCTTTTGTACGCCTGCCGCAAGCAGCGTTTCGACGGCGGCGACGGCCAGCGAGTCACAGACGGCGGCGTTGTAACGTGAGGCAACGATGAAAATTTTGCCGGTCGGCACAGGACCGGCAAGTCCTGTGATTTCGCCGTCAATGAGCGTATTAGTTGCAACTAGGGAACCGTCCCGAAATAACATCCCGGTTTCAATGGTAGCGGAAGAGCGCAAGCTCTCCGGTTCCTCGATACCGGACGGCTCGCGCCGTACCGCTAAAAGCGAATTTTGTTTCGGGACGGTTACTAAGTCTGGCTGGGGTTTCACTTCGGCTCTCGCAGGCTCATCAGAAATTCCGCGTTATTCTGCGTTTTTCGCAACTGGGTCAATAGCGACAGCATCGCGTCGGTGGGTGACATTTCTGCAAGGGCCCGGCGCAATAACGACGTGCGGCGGTATTCCTCAGGGTCCATCAGCATTTCCTCGCGGCGGGTCCCGCTGGCGCTCAAGTCGACAGCCGGCCAAATACGACGATCAACCAACTTTCGGTCCAGCACGATTTCAAGGTTTCCGGTTCCTTTGAACTCCTCAAAGATCACGTCGTCCATACGGCTGCCGGTATCGACCAGCGCTGTCGCGATGATGGTCAGGGAGCCGCCTTCTTCAACTTTACGGGCAGAACCGAAAAGTGCCTTTGGCTTCTGCAATGCACCAGAGTCGAGGCCACCGGTCAGCAGCTTGCCTGTCGTTTCGCCATCGCTGTTGTGAGCTCGTGCTAGTCGAGTGATAGAATCAAGGAAGATAACGGCATCGACACCCGACTCGACCATCCGCTTGGCTTTCTCGATCACCATTTGCGCGACTTGAATGTGTCGCTGTGCCGGTTCATCAAAAGTGCTGCTGATAACTTCGCATTGGGGGCTGCGAACCTCGCGTTCCATGTCGGTAACTTCTTCGGGTCGCTCATCGATCAACAACACAAAGACGTACGCTTCGGGGTAATTGTGCAAGACCGCGCGGGCCATTTGTTGCATCAGCACGGTTTTGCCAGCCCTGGGTGGACTGACGATCAGGCCGCGTTGTCCAAAGCCGATCGGCGTCAGCAAGTCGATAACGCGGGTGCTCATCTCATCGCTTTTGTGTTCCAGAACCATCCGTTTGTTAGGGTGCAGCGGAGTCAATTCTTCGAACGGAGTTTGTCGCCCGCGCCCGCTGGGATCGGTGCGGTTGATGGCTTCGATGCGGAGCAATGCGAAATAGCGTTCGTTCTCTTTGGGAGGCCGTATTTGGCCTGCAACATGACTGCCGGTTTGCAAGCTGAAGCGGCGGATTTGGCTAGGTGAAACATAGATATCGTCTGGGCACGATAAATAGTGATATTCAGCGCTCCGCAGAAATCCAAAGCCATCAGGCAGGATTTCAAGCGTGCCTTCACCGTACATCAAGCCATTCGCCTTCATGCGCTGCTTTAGCAACCCAAAAATCAATTCTTGTCGCCCTAGAGATTCAGGCTCAAGGATTGCTTCTTGAACCGCTAGCAGGTTCAATTCTTCGCGAGACATGGCTTGAAGCTGAGCGATGTTTAGCGTTGGACCATCATCGCTAGGATGTGGAATGCCAACACGCTGGCCGGCCCGATTTGCTTCGCTGACGATTTCTTCCGGCAACGAAAGTGGATCCCGCTCCGCGTCGAGTTCGCGAATTCGTTGATCGACTTCTGCGTCGGGATGTCGCGGACGCGAGGGCGACGAATCGCCGCCATCGCCGTTATTGCGCGATGAAAATGGTCGGCGATTTCGTGAGTCATCTCGGGGCCGATTGGGCCGATTGGGTTGCATAACAATCCCTTGATACGTTCGCTAAAGACGAGAGGAAGGCGGATTAAGTTGGGGGATACGATTGGAGTTTGCGTGGTCACACGAAACGAAAACGCAGACTAAATCTTTCACTGGGTGCGCTGTCGAAAAGGGTGACAATGAGGATCGGAAGCTTGGCTTGACGAGGTGCAGCCCAAATCGGCGGTTAGTGCTTGCCAAAATATCGTGATTTGGGACTTCAAGTCTGCTACTGTACCGTTATTGGCGATAATTCGAGTACTCAATCGCCGTTTGTCTTCGATCGGCCATTGCCGAGCTTGGCGTAAATTCAATGCTTCGTCAGACCAACCTCGCCTCCTCGCCTCGCTAGACTGGATCGGTGGTGGAGTATCGATGAAAAGTATCTCATCGCAGGACGCTGCCCAACCGCTCTCAAACAGCAGCGGCACGTCGAGGGTGACGGCGCACGCGTTTGCCTGATCGGCTTGGATAATCATCTCGGTCATAAGTTGGCGGGTGGATGGGTGAACGACTGATTCTAAATATCTTAGCCCTTGTCGACTAGAATCGTCATCCCCGAAAACTTTTTTGGCAAGCGTTTGGCGGTCAATCTGCCCCTGAGTACCGATTATCGTCGGTCCAAAATAGTTGACCACAAGTTGGCTGACTGCGGGCATTTCAAGCACGGCATGCGCAACGTGATCTGCATTGATCCAGGTCGCACCGAGGTCCGCTAGATGGGCAGCAACGGTAGACTTACCACCCGCCGGTACACTCGCTAACCCGATAATTACCATGCTGAAGATCGCCTTCAAATCGCTCTAAATTCCGCTTGATTTGTCGTCCAAGAATCCACCATTCAGGGACCAAAAAAACGTTTCGATTTTTTTTCTGCGTGCGGAAAACGAGCGGGTAACTTTGTCAAGTCACCGCCGATCGGCTATTGGCTAACTCTTGATTTCTCGCGCTGATAAAGAAAAGCACCGCAAGTCGGGCAGCGTACCAGGCGGGACATCGCGATCTGATTCATCATTTGTGTGGTCAACATCTGGTAGCAACCGCCGCAGGTTTGGTCGTCGATCGGTGCCAGCGCTTCTTCACCGCGGGCCGAGACCAGCCGTGTGTATTCGACTTTCATCGATTCAGGGACCAAAACTTCCGCCTCCGCTCGTTCCGCTTCGATCCGAGCCAGATCCTCGCGCAAAACTACTAATCGTTCCGTGATCGTGACGGCCAGTTTCGCTTGTTCGGCTTTTCTAGTGACCGCTTCCGATTGCTTTGCCTTGCGTTGGATTTCGAGCACATCGATTTGCTCGAGCGCCTCAAGAATCTCATCGCTTAATACGCTGGTGGCTTGGTCATCGGCCGCGATCTGCTCCCTTAGCGTGTCGAATTCGCGATTACTTGCGGCAGCATTGAGTTTGCCTCGCAGGTTCTTGATGCGGTCTTCGCGTTCCTTAAGCTGAAGCTGCTTCTGGTCAGCCCCCATTTTCGCTTTTTTAATCGCCGCTGTCGCTACTTCGATGGCAGCTTCGGCAGCCGCAACCAACCCATCACCCGCTTGAATTTGACGCGGGCCGCGATCAATTTGACCTTGAGCGTCAGTGCGTTGGCGGTAGATGCGATGGAGCCGCTGCAAAAGTTCGGCTGAAATCTCGATTGCCTGTTCGGGTCTTGCCATGGGAATTCGTCGAGAAATTTTGCAATGTGAATATGGTTGGTTGACCTAACCAACATCAGCCCACGATCCGTTAACGTCAAGCAGGCGATTCAGACTTATTGTAGCACTTCGCGTGGGATAGGCTTCCAGCCTTTTTATACCCCACAAGTTTCAAAAGGACCTTCGGCCACCACCCAGCTTGCCTGGATGGAGCCAATGATCATCACCAGTAAACGACGCTCATCACGTAGATATCGCAATTCTCCAGCTTTCGACGCATTCAGCGTCGGAAGGTGGAGAATTGAAGTCGGATGGGAAGCCTTCGTCGTCTGGTTGTGATCCGTTTCACCTGCCAAGCAAGCTGGCAGGGGTTTTAAAAAAAAAGATGTGTAGGATAACGTGGTCAGAGCCTCGCAACCAGTTATTGGCGATCAGCGAGAGATGTCCTTTTTTTACGAATTTGCCGCCTTCTTCGCTTTTCGGATGCTTATGTTAGCGACGGAATCGATATCGGGGACCACTGAAACCGGCACTAAAGAACTGTTTTTGGACAATTTTCGGCAATCAGGAGCCTCAAAAATGGCAGATTCACCTGCATCTACACGAACTGGCTTATCTCAACTGCGTTCTTTTGGTATAACCACGCGGTTGAATATGCCCAACTATTTTATATCGGCCCCGGTTTTTGGATTGGGGGGGTTGAACTCATTAGCAAGGTTGATTTGCGTTGGTTAAGAAGGAAGAGGCTTTTGAAGTCGAAGGCACTGTCACGCAGGCGCTCGCCAATACTCGTTTCCGGGTCCAATTGGAAACTGGAACCGAAGTGATGGCTCACGTTGCCGGGCGGATGCGTAAACACTTCATTCGTATTGTGCCGGGCGATAAAGTCCGGGTTGAATTGTCTCCTTACGATCTTACCAAAGGTCGTATCGTTTTCCGTGAACGTTGACCTATCGCTTCGTGTGACTACCTCGATATCACAGCACTGCGTATCAGCCCAATGGTCGAGCTGGAGTAGAAACGCGAAGTATTTCCATACAGTAGTTGAAACTGATCAGTGTCGCATAAGTAAGGATGGATTGAAGATGCAATTGACTGGGACCGGTATTCGCTCTCGACGGGCGATTTCTTTTATTGCCTCGCTGTTGGCGAGTGTTGCTTTAATGAGCGGGATGTGCCAAGAACTGATTGGCGTTAACTTTGCTCAAAACGCGGTGGCTCAAGACCGCTTGAAGCTCGGCAAAGAATCCGATTCGGATTCAGCGGTCGCCGAGAGCACGGACCCCGTGCTTATCGTTTCGATCGCATCGCTCAACAAATTGATGCAAGACATCAACTACATCACCGCGATTGTAGGGCAACCCCAAGCTGGCGGGATGTTCACAATGATGGCTGGTGGGTTTGCTCAAGGGTTGGACGTGTCGCGTCCGATCGGAGTGATTGTGCCGGTCGTCGATGGTGCGTTTGAGCCAATTGGGATGATCCCCACTGCGGATGCGGCAACGATGCTGAAGAGACTCGAGGGGCAAATTGGTCCCGTCGACAAGCTCGATGACGGCACCATGGTTGTCGCTGTCGGACCTTCGCTGGTTTACATTCGCCAAGAAGGCGATTGGGCCTTAGTGGCCCGCCAAAAGGAGCTGCTCGACGCAGTTTCCGATGATCCTGGGGTTTTGTTAGAAGATCTTGGTGACAATTACACGCTATCGGCTCGATTGTATGTACAGGAAGTCCCCGAAGCGATGCGGGATGGCTTGATCGCACAACTGCGTCAGGGCTTTGAACAAGCCATGGCCAAGCAGGGCCAAGGCGAGGGCGTGCAACAAGCCAGCGAAAATTCGATCAAGCAAATCGAGCAACTGATCCGTGAATCGGCAGAATTGATGGTCGGCTGGAACATCAACCCTGAAGATAAAAACGTTACCGTCGAATCCGAGTTCATCGCTGCCGATGGCACGGAGCTGGCAGAAGTCTACGCTGGCCAGACCGCGATGGCCTCAAAATTCGCGTCGGTTATCAATGATGCAAATGCGATGTTCTATCACACGGCCGCAACGATCGCCCCCACGGTCATTGAGCGGACGCGTGAAAGTATCGATAACGTCAAGACAATGGTCAAAAAGGCGATCGATGACAGCAATGATATGGACGACCAGGCAAAAACGCAGGTGAACGAATTGGCGGTTTCGTTTATCAATGTGCTGATGAAAACCCTCGAGGAAGGCAAGGTTGACATCGGTTCTAAGATCGAAGCAGACGACGAACATTTCAACTTCTCCACGGGCATGATCGTGAGCGATGGAACGGAGGTCGCGACCCTTGTAAAAGACCTAGCTGGCAAGCTGAAGAATGAACCCAAGGCACCAACATTCAAGTTTGACGAAGAGACCTACAAGGGCGTTTCCTTGCATAGCGTGATCATCGATATCCCTGCCGATGCTGAGGAAGCACGCCAGATTTTTGGTGAACAAGCGATCGTCAAGATTGGAACGGCAGCGAAGGCGGTTTACTTTGCCATGGGAACCGATAGCGGAAAATCGATCAAAAAATTTATCGACGGGCCTGCCGAGTCGTCAGTCCCTGATGACCGCCCCCTTGGTCAGATGCAGGTTCAATTGTTGCCGTTCTTGCTGTTCGCCCAAACGGTAAGGCCGAATGATGTCGTCGCATCAATGGTCGATATTTTGTCGCAAGACAACGACACCGATTATATGTTGGTCGAGGTTGAGCCTGTCGCAAATGGACAATCGTCGATATTGGAAATCGGTGAGGGCATCTTGAAGGCTATCGGTGCCGGTGTTCGCGAGGGCCAGGCACAGCAAATGAAGGCGATGCAGCAGCAAGGTAATGGACAGTTCTGACCGTGCTGAAAGTGCCACCCATCGACCAAGAAAATACGCAGACGCCGATCGAAGCCACGCCTGGAGCGTTGGCGACATCGGCGTCATGGCATCGGTGGTCATGGCCTGCTTTTACGATCGGTGCGGTGCTTACCGCGCTGATCTCGTACTTCGTGATGCGAGGCTCCGCGAAAGTTGTTGCGATCAATCCATCGGTGGCGATGCCGACTTCCGCGGTACCGACGAACGATCTAGCCACGGCTCCGGAAGCGTCTTCCATGGAAGACGTATTACGAATTGCTGAGGACACGCTCGCGCACATGCGTAAGAACCTAGATGGCTATGAGGCCATCATGGTTAAGCAAGAAACGATCGACGGTACACTGACCGAAGCAACAGAGATGACGATGAAGGTGCAATGCCGCCATCGTGGTGGCAGGGTCGACGACTCAGAGCCGATGCGGGTCTATCTTCGATTCAATCAACCTGCCAGTGTTGCAGGACGTGAAGTTATTTGGGCTGAAGATTTATATGACGGCAAACTGGTCGTGCACGAAGCAGGCCTGATGGGCTTCTTGACCGTATACCTCGATCCCACTGGTATGCTCGCGATGCAAGGTCAGCGACATCCGATCACTGAAATTGGTTTGACAAAACTGGTCCAAAAGTTGATTGAACGCGGTGAAGCGGATCGCAACAATCCGGATGTGAGCGTTACGATCACAAGAAATTTGGTCCTTGACGATCATCCATGCGAGCTGATTGCTGTCAGCCGAACGAAGCCGTCTGGGACGGAGGATGATTTTTCAAGAGCCGAAATCTGCTTTGACAAAGATCGCCAAATTCCGCTTCGTTATACGGCTTACGGATGGGCGGAAGATGGCGAGGTCGCACCGCTGTTAGAGTCCTATACTTACACGCAGGTCGACACCAGCGTGCGACTTTCCGAAGCCGATTTTGATCCGAAGAATCCGAGTTATCACTTCCCTTAGCATCGAGCGGGAAATTTCGATTTCATTGCCATGATGTTCGGCAGCCGACGCGCGAAAAAACCTGAATCGCTACAATGGCGAACCGTGCTTCCATTACTGGAAGATGACGATCGTCGCGCGCCGTTGATTCGCTTGTACCCAACTCAAGGTCGCGAAAGTTTCTTGGGAGCACTTGCTCGCATCGACCCTAAAGTTGAAGCCGCAGTTCGTTCCGCTGGCAAGCAATTGCACTGGGCCGCAGAAGTTGTCAACTTTCCCACGGTTGCCATCGCGGGAATGCTTAACAGCGGCAAGACAAGTTTAGTGGCAACATTTCTTAGTGAAGCCGGACGCCAGCGAACACTGCGGGGAACCGCCAATCACGAGGGTACCCACCGGTTTGTACTCTGGCTGCCCGAAAAATGGCGGAGCGATGAAGGTTGTTTTGGAATGTTGGTTTCCAGGATTGGCGAAGCGCTGGGAACGACGCCTGAAATGCTTGCCGTCGACCCAGCGGAAGCTCATCGACAATACAACAACGCTGCCAAAAGCTTTGCCGCGGCCTCCGTGCCGTTGATCGCGACCGATCCAGGGTTAGATCTCGCGGGCATTGCGCTGCTGGATTGCCCCGATATTGTTTCCGATGCGGCGTTTGGGCTCGGATCACCGGAACTGCGGCGCGAGCTACTTGGGCGTTCCGCAACACTTTGCTCGTCGTTTATTGTCGTTGCATCCGCAGAGCAATCACGCGATACAACGCTGGGTGAACTGCTGCGGATCGCAAGCGAAAAGATGCCTGGTGTACCTCGGCTGCTGGCCGTCAATAAAGTTCGCGCAAAGAATCAGGCTCCCAGTCAGGTTTACGAAACATTCCTTCCGTTGGTCCAACGGCATGGCATTGCCAAGCTCTATGCGGCTTACGATTTTGAAGTTGAGAATTGCAAGCCGTACATCCCCAGGGATTTGCAAAATGCAACCGCGCACCCGGTTTCAATAGACGCAGATCTGCCGATTTTCTTTGCGATATCACCAGAGTCCGAATTGAATCCGCCTTTGCCGATTGGCATCGATCGCTTGCTTGCATCATTGCCAGGTCAACTGGATCGCAGCAAGTTGTCGGAACAATTTCTACTCGCGCTCGAATCAGGCTTGCGGACGGTTGTCTGGGAAAATGGTTGCCGCTTGCTGCACGCCAATACGGAACGATTGAAGCTCGAATCGGACACCGCGCGTCTTTGTTTGCTTTCCGCCGCATTAGAATTTTTTGCAATCGAAGAAGCAGGCGGGGGCATTCAGGAGCTGCGGCTACATCAGTCGGAGCGAATACTTAGGCAGTTGTCCGAATCCTTTGCTGCCACCGCGCCATGGTATGCGAGGTGGAATGTAAAGTTGCATTCGACCGTGAAGCGAGTATTCGGTGGCGCAGGCGATTTTCTTCGGCAACTGCTGCCCACCGCTCAGATGCGTTCTGCAGCAAATCGTGTTAAGCAAGAAATGCATGAAGGCAAGGTCGGTGGATTGATCACGGCGGCGCGACTCAAAAACGCAGTCCTGACGCATTCGTTAGCCGTAGCCTGGAACAAACAGGCACCTTGGTTGGACGAAGCCTGCGAGACCGCGATTCACCGTTATGAACGAGACGACTTTACATCGCTTGATCCGCGACGTTTGGACGCGGCATGCCGTGAAATGTGGCTGCAGGTACCGATGGGCCAAAAACTGAAAGCGGGTCTGACGCCACTAGCCGCACTGCTGGCGACCGTTGGCGGCGTGCTGATGATTCCGATCGACTTTGGGGCCACCCACGTGATCGCCTCGGCGTCAATCGCGGAATTGCTTGCCGCAGCCGGGCTGACGGCGTTGTCCGTTCATTGGGCCGGGCGTCAGAGCATGGAAAACGTAGGCCAACAGGCCGCACGTCAACAACTCAGCGACTTCCACGCTGTGCTTTGCGATTCATTCGGTGTTGCTCGCGATGAAACGCCATTGTCGATCGCCGTTCGTGGCTTGCAAGTCTCACTTCCGAAGCCCACGATTCTGCACCGCGAATCCGTGGCACCCCCGTTGCCCTTGTTTCAATTTCAGCCCGCATTTGAAAACGAACTGCGCAACGTTTTGCCACCTCCATGATCGGCAGTTTGCTTTCGGTATAAACTGCGGTGACTCGACTGAGCTCTTAAACCCACTGAACCCGTCCTGTTAGAGGATTTTTTTGTGACCCGTTCTGCCACAACCCAAGCATCCGATTCGAGTTCTTTGCGGAAGGTCGCTGCTTCATGCACGCTCCCAAGTTTTGGTGACGCGCTTCGAGCTGACCCACGAATCGTCGAGGCCAAGCGTTTGCTTCGCGAAGCAGTTGCCGAACATAGTGCTGCACTAGTCGACGTGCACGCGGCGAATCCGGAACTCGTGGCTCCGTTTGAGTCGTTGCTTGCCGACTATGCAAAGCTCAGAGGTGCTCCGCCTATTTGGCCATACCTGTCATCAGGCCTGGGGAACGGCCCCTATGTTCAGCTCGCTGATGGCAGTGTGAAGTTGGATCTTATCGGAGGCATCGGCGTCTATGGATGTGGCCATAGCCACCCTGGCATGTTAGACGCCTCGGTTGATGCCGCGATTGAAGATGTCGCCATGCAAGGCAATTTGCAACAGCATCCACCGAGCATCCGCATCATCCAAAAATTGACGGAGTTGGCGTCGTCAGGAGGCGCCCCGCTGACGCAGTGCATGTTGACGACCAGCGGCGCCATGGCCAACGAGAACGCCTTAAAGCTCGCGCTTCACAAAGCCACGCCTGCGACGCGAATCTTGGCATTTGACAACGCGTTCGCAGGTCGTTCCCTTGCCCTGGCCGCGATCACCGATCGACCAAAGTATCGTCAGGGCTTGCCGGTTGTCCTGGAGGTCGATTACTTACCCGCACTGCAGCACGATCAACCAGAGCGAAGTCAGCGCTGGGCGGTTAATGAACTGCATCGTTTACTGGCCAGACATCCGGGTCGCTACGCAGCCTTCTGGGCCGAGCCAATCGCGGGCGAAGGTGGCTATTATCCAGGCAGCCACGACTTCTACGCGTCGCTCTGCAAACCGATTCGCGAGGCGGGTATTCCGATCATCTTCGACGAAGTTCAGTCGTTTTCACGAACCAGCCGTCCATTCGCGTTTCAACATTACAAACTTGACGAATACGCTGATATCGTGACGGTCGGAAAAATTACGCAGGTCTGTGCAACGCTCTATCGCGAGTCCTTCAAGCCGACTGGCCCAATCCTGAGCCAAACTTTTACCGGTGCCAGCAGCTCGATCGCCGTCGGGCTAGCGACATTAGACGCGATGCAGCGTGCCCATTGCTTTGGTGATGATGGCTGGAACATGCGCCGACATCACCATTTTGTTGCCGGGCTATCGCGTCTTGCAGAGCAGTATCCAAATCATATTCGTGGCCCGTTTGGCGAGGGATTGATGATCGCCTTCACACCAGGGGACGGCAGTTTCGATCAAGCCAAAGCGCTGATGGACATCATGTTCCAAGAAGGCTTGCTGGGCTTTTTATGTGGCAGCAATCCGACGCGTTTGCGTTTCCTGCCGCCGCCAGTGATCACCACCAACGATCATATTGATGCGGCGTTAGCGATCCTCGGCCGTGCCCTGGCAAGGTTTGTTGGCTAGTGCCGCCACTTGGAATTGACCCCACAAGTTGTTTTGAGAGCTCGCGGCACCGGTTGGTAAGTTGCCGATTGAAGAGCTAATCAAGAGATTGGCAATCGTGCGTGCGGACATCGGGCGCGGGGGTGAGCGAGAATCGATTATTTATTAGCGAAAAACCCAACGATCCGCAGGG
>JAYVSE010000077.1:0-8594 GCA_043775635.1 Planctomycetaceae bacterium
TCGAGCGTGCGTACGTCGGAGAGACATAGTGAAGCTATTCAGAGTAGGCAGAAACCGAATCATCCGCAGGGCAAGCCTGCGGGATTTGTAGTCACTACACACCCTTACAGCCCTGGGCTTCCAGCCTGTCATTTTCAATGCGACAGGCTGGAAGCCTAGTGAATTACTTACGTCAAATTCACTATTCACTAGTCCTTTGTCAAACTTTAAAGTAAGGGTTGAGTTGTACGACGGACTTCCGGTCCGACTTTGCAATCTTTTATCGACGGACTGGAAGTCCGTCGTACCATAAAAATAAGCGTTGACAAAGCACTAGCTTGCGCTTCGTGCTAAGGTCAGGGCACAATATTTGCCCATGTAAAACAGTCTGACACGATTAGCGAACACTAACATCGCCAAGTCACCGCACGCTATTCCCAATCCGAGCTTTTTATGAAAATCATTCTGACCACTGACGGCTCGACCAATGCTGACCATGCGATTCGCTGGTTTGGGAGACTTCCCATTTGCCGGAGCAATGAACTTACGATCGTTACCGTTTCCGGTCATCCGGCTGCCAGCATTTACTTCCCAGGCCGAGAGGAAGAGATTTGCAAACGTGAAACGAAAAATGCCCAAGAGGCATTTGAGCGAGCCTCTGCGATCCTTGCCGAGTCAGGCTGCGTGGCGACTTATGCACCTCAAATCGGTCATGCTGCGAACGAAATCATTCGCTTTGCTGAAGAGTACAAAGCGGACCTGATTGTCGTTGGAGCTAAGGGGCACAGCCTGTTTTCCAAGATTTTGCTGGGCAGTACAACCGACGTTGTTTCGACGCACGCGCCATGTTCGGTGCTTGTCGTGCGGCACATTGACGATTCACTGAAACAAGATGTTCAATCGCTGCGTTTGACGCTCGCTCACGACGGTTCTGCGTCGGCAATGGAGGCGGCAAGTCAGTTGAGAGCAATCGCTTGGCCGACCAGTACCGAGCTTAGCTTGGTTACGGCGATCCAGCGTCCAGCGCTACTGGACGAGGAAATTCCTTACGACTTGTACCTGACGAAGGAAATGAGTCGCGTTCTTGACGAAGCCTATGCGCAGCTTGAGCCTGTTTTCTCAGGCGTGACTAAAAAAATCTTGGAAGAAATCCATATTTGCGGCGGCATCGTGAACTTTGCCAGTGAAAACAAGACCGACATTATTTTTGTCGGCGATACGGGGCGCTCCGCAATTAGCCGTTTCTTTATTGGCAGCGTTTCAAAATTCGTCCTTCAGCACGCCGATTGCTCCGTTTGGGTTGCAAGGAAGAAAGCGGATTGAAGCTTACGCTAATGCCAAGTGTGGCTTTCCGCTCCTAGGCTGTGAATCTATTGGTAACCCGACGCGTTAGCAAGGATCTGCCCGCCGCCTCGCTGACGCGTCGGGTTACCATTTGGCCGCAAATCCAACCGGCTCGAATAGATTCACAGCCTATCCGCGAAAGACCGCTCTTTCGCGGAGCGAAAGGCGACACAATTCTAAGGCGTGGTGCTCACCGCCTCATGGCCATCGCGAGTGCTCATTGATCGCCAGACGATCAAGTCGACGGATTCGGAAATGCTCGATACAGAGCCGTCGACGCGTGCCGCTTGCACCAATCCTTCGTGATAGCTGCGGGAGGTGATGGCTGCGTAGGTTGGAATTCCCGTGTTTCCGTTTTTTCCTTCCTGCCAAGAATTGTAGTCAGCATCCAATGTCTTGCCCGCATTGAGGTGTTTTACAAACGTATTGGGCGTCATCGTGGCGGTGAACCCTGTGTGATGAACACGCCCGTCAGGCCATTCCGTGTGGCCGGTATCCTTAAACTCGGCCGCACTTGGCAAGATCGATTGCAACGCCGTCACGTCGAGAGGAATGGTCGTAGTGCTGGGACCACCATTCCGACGATATGGGTTCCATGCCTTCACTTCCGAAACGAGCAACGTGTTTGATGTTCCGTCGAGGCAATCACGAAACCGTAAAAATGCGTTCGGAAAAAACATTCCATCGCCACCTCGCGACGTCTGTGGATCAAAGACGAACCATGTTCCAAAGTTAAAGCCGTAGGTCGTCGGGTACAACTTTGCACGGCCAGCACCAATGTCGCGTATTTGGTCTGTTCCTGGGTCGCTCGGACATCCATAGGGCTGAACCTTGAGACCATCGATGGCAAGCTGAAAATCCCAAGCCAAAGACAGGTTGACTCGTTCGAACAGGTTACCTTGTTCCAGGTACGGCAAAATACGACCATGAACTCCCCATGACCCGTTGTTGCCCGTCGAAGCCACGGACAAATTGACGATCGCTGAAGGTGGAAATCGGTCGAAAACACCGTGATAGTTGTGGCAGGCAAGTGAGATTTGCTTCAGGTTATTTTGACATTGCATCCGGCGTGCTGCTTCCCGTGCTACCTGGACAGCCGGCAACAATAATCCAACCAAAACTCCGATAATTGCAATCACCACCAGTAATTCAATCAGTGTGAACCCACTTCGACTATCTTTGACCATTAACTCTCATCCAGATTTGATAACAAACGTCCCATACGACTCGTTGAGAACGGCAAAGCGTGCGGTTCAACCGAATCGAAGGTGCCCAGTAGAAGCACATGATGTACCATTGAGTGACACCCACATTTCTCGCCGTAAACACGCATTCGCTTGCCCGTCATTGACACTAAGCGGCGAAGTTTTCACCGGCGTCGGCGAAAATTCCATCGCTGAACTCCGTCATTCTTAAAAGTCGATTTTGATTCAACCCAGGCATTCGCTGCGTTCCAGATTGTTATGGCCCTTAGTCGTGGTCTCCATTGCCGCATCCGTCGCGGTTGCGATCGTCTCCTATTGGCTGGCGTCGAGAACGGCGGAACGAGAACTCACCAACCGCTATCGATCGATTGCCGCGACACTCGAAAGCAGCTCGTTTCCATTGAATCGCAGTGTCCTTATCTCCATCGCAAAACTGACCGACACGGAATTGATGACGGCGAAATTTGATGGCTCCGAAATTGAATCAACCATTACTGAAGCCGACCAGGATCAGCTATTTGCGATCGTAAACCAATCACGCCTTGACCGCGACGACGTTGGGATGACGCGAATCACATTCGGTCAGAATCGCTATCGTGTTGGAACGTTTCGTCGAACGGTGATCGCCAGTGATTCACAATCGGCTGCTTGGGTATTCGTTCTGTTCAACGAGACTGGCTTTCGCGCCGCACTGATTCAAGCGGTCGTCGCTCCACTTGCGACGGGCCTATCAACGATCGCATTGTTGACGACGATCACACTTGCCTTGGCGTCTAGGCTTGTTGGGAGACTGTCTCGTTTGGAGAAGCAAGTCGAGCGAATTTCGCAAGGTGACTTTGAGGATGGTAACTTTAAGGATGAAGACTTTGAGGCGGCCGTCGTTTCCGGGCCGCCTGATGAAATTGGACGGTTGGCATCAGCCGTTCGTTCGATGGCGACACAGTTACGACAAATGTGGCAAACCATTCATCAACGCGAAGGCGAACGCTTGCTTCATCAGGTGGCTGCCGGGCTCGCTCATAACTTGAGGAACAGTTTGACGGGAGCAAGAATGGCCGTTGAGTTGCATAGGAAGCGATGCAAACAACGAGATGACGATGGCTTGCGAATCGCGGTGCATGAAATTGAGCAAACAGAATCCTACGTACAGCGACTATTGTTCGTGGCTGCAGGCAAGCAAGATGTCGACAAACCCGCTCGAATCGTCGACTGTTACGAGGACTTAAGATCAAGTCTCAACCCGCTTGCTTTGCACAAAGGGATTGCGCTAAGCTGGGACATTGAGGTATCGATCGCCGATGCGCAAGTAGTCGATGGGCCGTCGTTGGTTGCCGCAGTCACCAATTTAATTTTCAACGCGATGCATGTTGCCACGCAAGTCGATGTCAGGTTAAACAGGCGCGAAGCTGGACAACTTGTCATCACAGTCGAGGACAATGGCCCTGGTCCATCGATTGAAGTTCAAGAAAACTTATTTGACCCATTCATCACGACAAAGCCTGAGGGACTTGGTTTGGGTTTGCCGTTCGTGCTTCGCGCATCACGGCGGCTTGGTGGTGACGTTCAGTGGTTACGAAAAGATTCCAAGACCTTTTTCATATTGACGGCTATCTTCCAATGACTCAACCGCTGAAAGTTTTGGTCGTCGACGACGAACCGTCGATCTGTTGGGGATTCGATCAGATGTTACGTGATGAGGGGTTCGATGTACTGATCGCGTCTTCGGCCGAGGCTGGACTAAAGCTCGCCAACGAGCATCATGTTTCATTGGTTGTGCTCGACGTTCGCTTGCCAGGCGAAGATGGGCTCAGTGCGCTCCCTAAGTTTTCAGCCGCAACAGGCAATGCACCGATTGTTGTGATGACGGCATTCGGTGATTTGGAAACAGCGGTACGGGCCGTTCAACTTGGAGCTGCAGACTATTTGACGAAGCCATTTCCGTTAGAGCTCGCGGCAACAACATGTCTTCGGGCAATTCAGCGTGCTGCCACTCCCGACAGAGATGATCACGTCGCCGCCAGAGAGCTCCAACCGTCCACTTCGTTGGTCGGCAGTTCGCCAGCCATGCAGCAGGTGTTTCGCCAGATCGCTAACGTCGCCGGCGGACAATTGTCGGTTTTAATCACGGGCGAAACAGGGACGGGCAAAGAATTGGTTGCTGCCGCGATTCATCGCCATAGTTTTCGAAATGAAAAGCCTTATTTGACGGTTGCCCCCGTTTCGTTCAGCGAATCATTATTCGAGAGCGAGCTATTTGGGCATGTTCGTGGGGCATTTACGGGGGCGACTGAAGATCGCCAAGGCCTGTTTGAATTGGCGGATGGCGGCACCGTGTTGTTGGACGAGATAGGTGATTTGCCGGTGACCGCGCAAGTGAAACTATTACGCGTAATCGACCAACAGCAATATACTCGCGTTGGCGATGTACGGGTTCGGCATTGCGATGTACGGATCATTGCGGCAACGCATCGGGATCTCGGCCAAGCGGCTAGCGAAGGTCGATTTCGGGAAGACCTTTTTTATCGTCTGGCCGCCGTTCGAATCCAGCTTCCGCCATTGCGCGAACGAACGGATGATATTCCTATCCTGTGTAAGCATTTCTTGCGTCAGATCGCCCATCCTCGGCCAGAGCACGCCATCGATGACGACCTTGCAGCAGAACTACAAAACCGGCCCTGGTACGGAAATGTACGCGAACTAAGAAACGCAGTCGAACACGCGGCGATGCTGGCACGAAATCGCCCATTTGACGTCACGGACTTTCCTCGTTCACAGGCAAACAGTCTTCAGGTAAACAGGCAGCAGGCAAGTCAACAGAATCCAGGTGAAACCGTTGACCAACAACTGACAAATGCGATTGAAGCCTGGACGTGTTTGAAATTAGAAACGGCGGTTGCTGATTCGAGCGACCTGCACGAAAAATTTTTGGCAGTTACAGAGCCAGTATTGTTAAGAATTGTGCTTCAAAAGCTGATGGGCAATCGAGCTGCCACAGCGGATTGTCTGGGCATGCATCGCGCTACGTTGCGAGAACGCTTGAAACGCTACGGCTTGGATGATGTTAGCCATGAGCGATAAAATATTATGTCAATAAATCTCTGCGCAGTCGCTTGAAGTATTCAAGGAGTGGACGTGGGCCAGAGGAACTGAGAAGTCCTGTATGCGGAAGCAAGTGGGTAACCGTATCGTCCCAGCCTTCCCAAACAATTGCGTGGACGAATTGCTTCGCCAGCAGCGTTCGGATCAATGCACCGGCGGTCCGCATTTGAATCACATCACCTGCCAGTTCATCGCTGCCGTTTGGCACCATTGCCGTCGGACGTCGCGCGAGATCATCGGGCGTCGAATCGGCTGCGATTCCAAGTTGCACCAAGACGGGCATGCCGAGCGTTGCCCAGCGATCGAGCATCTGGCCAATTTGCAGGGTGCAGCGGGGCAATGTTCCGTAGCTTGCATAGCCAAGCCGAAGTTCCAAACCTAAACCGGCAAGTCCCAGCCCGCTTCTCGCCAATGCGTCGGCGAAATGGATCGGCGAGATGCCGTTGCGGTGATGTGCTAGGTATTCGCCGAACGGTTGGTCGAAGCTGATGATGGCGGGTGTTTGGGGGTCAATGCGTCGAACCGTTTGCAAAATACTGACCGCCATGCGCATGACCTGCTCGTCATTTAAGGCAATGGGGCCAGGCGTGTTTAAGCCTGATGCACAGTTCCAAATTTGCACTCGACCACGGTAGCGTTTAACCGTTCTTTCGACAAACTGATTGACAGATTCGAGCATCGTTTCAAAGTTGTCTTCGATTAAGTACAACCAATGCGGCATCATTCGATCGTGAAAATCAATCAAGGGACCGCCGATCACCCGCAATCCAAGAGACGACGACCAGCCTAGTACTTCGTCGACACGGTCGTAGTCAAAACGGCCTGCGTCGGTTTCAATGTCCCCCCAGCTCATTCTTACCGACGTTGAATTAAACGCACTGCTGTAGTCTGCACCATGACGGGGTTCGCCGCTATCACAATGCACCACAGCACCGACAAGGGTTCCGATTTTTGATTCATTCTGCTTGCGAAATGAAATGGCCTGGGCCGAATAAGCATCAGCCAGCTCTTCTGCGGCAGCATTGAGCAGGTTGATGGATCGCGACGCTTGTAGGGCTTGGCTTTCGAGATCATCGCCAGAACCGCTGGCATCAATAAACGCAGCGGTGGCATCGTCCAGATTTCTTGTGAACGCTTCTTCGAGTCGCAGCCCCGCGCGATGCCAGACATCGGATTGGCTGCGAACGTTGTAGCAGGCACCTCGAGCCAATTCGACAAGCAGCGAATAGGGTTTAGACGATGGACGAAGCGAACAAGTCGACTGCATCATGGGACCGTGCCCGTCGATTGGCCAAGGCAGGTGCAACTTGCCGGACTCGTCGATGTCGCGCTGGACCGTCAAGCGGTTTCCTTCCAGCCGAGCCGAAGTGTACCAAGGCACGCCTTCGATTCCGCAGATATACGATGACGACCAAATCGAATTTGCCCAGTGAGCGTGCTGAGATTCGGCAACATCAAAAATGAATTGGCCCATGGGGCGATAATACCTGGATCGACTAGTGGGTGCAGTAGTAAAAGTGAGATGTAGTGACGAAGCGTTTCGATGCACGGTTGCCGTCAACGGCTGGCGATGCAACATTGCCGCATGTAAGAGGCTTGCGCGCTCCGAAGCTCGCAATATTAGTCATGGACAACGACTCCAAGTCCACCCCCTAAGAAAATGAGTTTCGCGTGTTTCAATTTGACTCTACCGGAGCGTTATTGCGAACCGACCTGCCGCTACCAAAATGGAGTGGTAAGGTGCGTGATGTTTACGACCTAGGCAATCGGTACGGCATCATCAGTACCGATCGCATCAGTGCGTTTGACCACATCTTACCTTCAGGAATTCCCGAAAAAGGCCGGATTTTAACCGCGATCAGCGAATTTTGGTTTTCGTACCTGACCGGTATCGACAACCATTGGCTTGGAGGTGACTTTCCCGATGGAATTTTGCCCGATCATATCGATCTGACTCCACTGCGTGGACGGACGATGATTGTTCGGAAAGCCAACGTTATTCCCTATGAGTGCGTCGTGCGTGGCTATTTGGAAGGCACTGGCCTGCGAGAATATGAGCGTTGCGGAGCCATTTGCGGCATTTTGCTGCCCCCAGGGTTGAAGCAATGTGAGCGTCTGCCGGAACCCATTTTCACGCCGACCACGAAAGCGGCGACTGGGCACGACGAGAACACGACTTTTGCCGAAATGTCGGCAAAAATTGGCCATGACCTTGCCAATCGCCTCCGCGCGCTGAGCATCGACATTTTCTCGAGGGCATCGAACTACGCGATTTCCCGTGGCATCATCATTGCCGACACTAAGTTCGAATTTGGCATCGCCGATGGCAAGCTGCTGCTGATCGATGAAGTTTTGACACCGGACAGCTCTCGTTTTTGGTCCGCTGAAGAGTATCAGGCCGGCCAACCACAAAAATCTTATGACAAGCAATTTGTCCGCGAGTGGCTGACGGCCAGCGGTTGGGACCGCGAAAGCCCACCCCCGGCGCTACCGCTGGATATCGTCTTGCAGACACGATCCAAATACGCAGAAGCGTTAATGAAGTTGACGGGCAAGCCGTTGGAAGGAGACAGTTGGGACGCCGTAGGCTAAACTTTGCCTGTTGAAAATTTAACGAGCAACGACACGGTCAAGAAGCGGGTTAAAAAATGGAGGGGTTAAAAAATGATCTGCGGTTTTTCACTGCCGACAATCGCCGTTCTCCCAATTTTTTAACCCACCTATTTTTTAACCCATTCTCCAAGATGCCCGTCCATTGTCCGATCCAGATTCCGCGCTTGTCATGCGATCAGTTCGCGGCCACCGACTACGGCGTCATGGGTGCCTCGTTCGCGCTGCACAACGACATCGGCCACAAATGGAATCGGCTAAGCACCCGTGCACAAGTTTCTTAGTTTAACCGCGTGGGCATCGCCCCGCGCGTTTGCCTCAAAACACGCGGCCCGATGGGCACGCGGTTTAACGAGT
>JAYVSE010000078.1:0-15254 GCA_043775635.1 Planctomycetaceae bacterium
CGAATATTTCAAACTCAAAATCTATGCCATTCACCTTGCCAAGTTCGAGCTAATCGGAGGATGAAGCTAACCTTGCGCACCACATTTATTGTTGAACCAGTTTTTTTCGCTGCCGTGCACTTCATGACATTATCGCCCTAACGCAAACGCGGAAAATGTCGCCTTCGGCTGTGACGGTGCTTTCGTGCTGCTGCTCCTTAAACATCCAAGCAGCTTCATCGGTGGTATCTCCCGCTGCGGACAACGATTCGATTGCCACGAGTTCAACCCATTATCTTGCTTTGTTAGGAGCTCGGCGGCTAACTGATGGCGCTGTGGCTGCTTTACCTTTTCCTTTCTTTGCGACCGCGACCTCGGCCACTGAATTTGTTCGCGACCTTGTCGCCGCCTTTGATCGTGGCTTGCGAGGGTTCGGGGCGGCGCTCGGTTGGTCCAACAAGATCATGATTGATCCGGTTTCCTCGTTGGCGGTTCGAGAACGCGGCTTTGGTAAGGCTGTCGAACGTTTCTTCGCGTCGGTTTTCTTCGTCGCGGGCTGCTTTGATTCGACCAGCTTGGCAGACGCAACAGTTGACTTTGAGCCTAAAGTATCACGAACCTGCCTGCTAGACTTCGCCCTCGTTGCGGCAGCTTTAACGGCTCGCTTGGGCGACGCTGATTTCTTATCGGTCGGTGCAGCGATCTCGATGCCGAAGATATCGCCAAGGTCGCTCGCGGCGATCTCCGAATCTTGATCCAGACCGATCGATTCGCTGACGCGGTCATCCGCAAGGGATGCAGAGACCAAGTCCGCTTGATCGACGCCGCGCAGGACGAAGAGCAGTTCTGGCGACTTATCCAGTCGATGGCCAATTCCATACATGGTCGCCGCGATGTGTTTGCACATGTACGCGCCATCGGGACAACTGCACGAAAGCGAAATCTCTTTCGACCCTGGGAACATGCCTGAATTCGCGTCGGTCAAACGCGCGATCACGTCGCTGCTCAATTTGCCACGCATCAGATCGATAATCGAATGAATCGATGAGCCGCAATTGTTGCAAATCTGTTGCCAACGCGCCTGGGCAATTGTCTTGATCACGACTTTGATTCGATACAGTTCTGAACCGCACACCAAGGCTTCGACTTTGCCGTTGGATATTCTCAAATCGGCGATCGATCCGTTTTTTGCTAACGTCCGTCCGCGGGGCAAACGATTTTCATAATCACTGAATTCTTCCAGATGATCACACCACGCTTGTCCCCAAAACGTCGTTGCGATCGAGCGTCCGGTAATGTTGATAGGCGACAAGGCTTCGCCTTTTTTGAGTTGCCGCTTCGCGGTCGCCAATCCTCTTGCCTTGCGTTGTGCCACGGGCACATAGGGTGCCCAACCGCGGTGCCAACTCATTTCCATCCCCTGTTTTGAAAAGTAACTTCTTATCGCCCGTTAATTCAGACCTGACTTGTTCAGGTCCAAGGCCACAAAGTTGAGCAGTTGCTCGTTTGACAATTCGGTCAACTGAAGCTCGCCATCACCGGCGAACAGCTCGCGGCTGATCGCTTTCTTGGACTGAATCAAATCGTCGATTTTCTCCTCCAGCGTACCTCGGCAGACAAACTTATGCACCAGCACGTTGCGTTTTTGACCGATCCGAAACGCCCGATCCGTCGCTTGATCTTCCACTGCAGGATTCCACCAGCGATCAAAATGAACAACATGGCTAGCCTGAGTCAAGTTCAATCCTGTACCGCCCGCCTTTACGGACACGATCATAAACGGCGGGCCATTGTCTTGTTGGAACTCCGAAACCAGTTTTGCACGTGATTTTGCGGGAGTCTTTCCTGTCAAAACCAACCCCGCGTGACCGAACACTCCGCACAAAAATTCGGCGAGTGGATCGCACATTGATTGAAACTGAGAAAACACGATCACCTTCTCTTGCTTTTCAATCACCGTCTGGCAAATCGATTGCAATTCAGCGAACTTGCCAGACGCATCGGCCTTGAATTTAGCCTGCTTCAAGTATAACGCCGGATGGTTGCAAATCTGCTTAAGCTGCATTAGCGCGGCCAGCACCATGCCGCGCCTTTGAATGCCGGTGGCGATATCGATCGCTTGCTGCAATTCGTCAACCACTTGGCGATACAACGCCGCTTGCGTTGGCGTCAGTCCGCAATCGACTCGCATTTCGGTCTTATCCGGCAAGTCAGGAACAATTTTTGGGTCGGTCTTCATTCGCCGGAGAATGTAAGGCCGGATCAAACGACGCAGCGACGTCATCCGTTTCGCAGCCGTTTCGGCATCGGTCGTTTTGGCAAACTTTTTGAACTCAGCGGCTGTGCCGAGCAGTCCAGGTGAGCAAAAATCGAAGAGTGACCAAAGGTCGCCGAGATGGTTTTCCACCGGCGTTCCAGTCAAGGTGATTCGGCCTTGATTAGGGATCGCCTTGATCGCGCGCGACTGCGCCGAACTGGCATTCTTGATCGCTTGGGCTTCGTCCAAGATCACCAAGTTCCATTTCATCTCGGTCAGCCATTTTTCGCGCCGCGCAAGTCCGTAGGTGGTCGCGACAAGATCATAGCCAGCCAATGCCTTGGCGGGGTTAGCGACAACTTTCGCAAGTACCGCCGGGTCACACATCGATCGATGCGCGACAAACATCCGCAACTCAGGACCAAATCGCTGGACCTCGCGCTGCCAATTGCCAAGCAGTGAGGTGGGGAGAATCAACAGGCTTGGAGCATTTTCCGCTGGCGATTTACTGGAACCGTTTTTTCTCCCGCCAAGTCTGTCATGTTTGAGCTGCAAAAGGAGCGCGATCGTTTGCAATGTTTTGCCCAGTCCCATGTCGTCAGCTAGGCAAACTCCCAAGCCCAACTGTGTCGCGAACCACAACCAGCGTACTCCTTCCATTTGATAAGGCCGCAAGGTCGCTTGAACATATTGATTAGGATCGATAGGTATCATTCCTGACGGATCACGCAGGTTGCTCAGCATCTCACTCAACCACGGACCAGCCTGCACACGAACGCCGCCACGAATATCCTCCGCAACCGAATCCGAACCGAGACTGACGCCGGACAGCATTCGCAATCCTTCGAGAAAATCGACGCCACTGACTCGAGATTTTTGTAGTTGTTTCCATTGCGACAGCGCGGCCTGCAATTGATCGTGATCGACTTGCACCCACTTCCCACGCAGTAACGTCATGCCTTCGCGCGCCGCCATCAATGACTTCAGTTCATCGTCACTCAATGGATCGCCATCGATCACGACGCCGACTTCCAGGTCTAAATTATTGGCACCACCGATCGTCGACTGAGATTTCGAGCCGATGTTGACTTGCACTTGCGGACGTGGTGGCTTCGATGAGTTCCACCAATTGGGAACGCGGACGATGACACCCGCGTCTTCCATTTGCGGCACATGCGAAAGAAAGTCAAATGCCTGCTTGATGCCCCAGGCCTGCGGTGCAAACAGCCCACGAGACTCAAGCAACGACGCGATCAACTTCGTCGACTGCGCCGCACGGGACACCGGTTCTAGCAGCATGTTCAACTGCATTGTATCTTTCGATGCAATCGATTGCCTGAGCGCTTCGGAAAGCGGAACGTGCTGCACCGCCCCGGTCGCAGATTGGCCGTCGGTATAAGTCGCCAAAAATGCAAATGGACGATCTTCATTTTTCTTATTCTCGGCCAAATGAAATGTGACGCGTCCGACTAAATTCCAATCTGACCGGAGCGATTTCAAATATTCCGCAACACTCTTTCCTGCTTGTGTGACCTGCTCGTGAGTGAACTCGTTCAGTGCGTCCCATAGCGTCTGGAGAGTTTGAGCATCGGCATATTCCCAGCCATGCATCGGTGGTGCAGATTCGAGCAGTTCCATGATCGCATCGATTCGAGGGCAATCGGGACCCTGCCAGCGCTCGCTCGAGGAGATCGGTAGTCGCGAAAGTGCTTTGAAATAGCGTGCTGCATACGCATGCCAAAACTGGGCGACCAGCGATAACGATTTCCAATCTTTTTCTTTTGCTAACGACGTCAGACCGGCGGGTACCGAATGAAGAAAAGAATCGACGACGTCGTCGGGAACTAGCGTTTCGTCGTGAACGACACCGCGTTCGTTAGCGCTGTCTGCGGCAATTTCAATGATTGCCAATCGATGTTTCGGCGTCACGGCAAACTGCCAACCGGTCCGACGTTTCACCATGATGGTAAGCAATTTCCCGCTCGCTACGGCAATTGAATTTCAGCTCCCTCACCGTGAGGATCGTAATTGAACAACTGCCACTGAACAATTGGCCTACGTCTCGGTTTGTTGAGAAGCAGTACCGTTTCACTGAGTACGAGTACGAACGAGGCCAATGGATTGTGGGTAAAGCCCAGCGCCGCTCACAAAGCTGACGCTGCCCAGCTAGGCGGCTATCAATTCACGCTGCTGTTGTGCGTTACTGATCCATTCATGCATCTCGGCCAAGTCCGGATACTTTCCACCTCGAAGGATTGCTTTGCCTTCGCGACTTTGTGCGATCGGGTCAACTTGTTTGAGCAGCCATGCGGCATCGCATTCGGCAAGCTTCTTGGGGTCGGTGATCCCAGCCGCAACCAGCAGTTGCGCATCATGCCCGCGCAACATTGGTACACGGCAAACTAAGGTGGCTTGCTGTTGCCATTGACGAATCAGATCTGCATCGACTTTGGCAAGTTTTAACGCGTCGGCGATTGCACTTGCCGATCGAGTCAAGAGGTCATCCACCGTCTTGACACCAATTCGATGCAACCGTTCTGCCATACGTGGTCCAATCGACGGACCTGCTTCGACATCACTGGCGCGATGAAGGTGAAATTTAATCGCCTCGTTGGCTACCTTTTCTGTCTTGCGCGGCTGCTGGACCAAAGGACGCGGGTTGGCCGCAGGCTGCTTGACACGAACTTGCTGGACTCGCGACTGCGGCTCTCTAGACTGCGGCTCTCTAGACTGCGGCTCGTGGACTGAACGTGGATGATCGGTACGAGTCTCATTGTTTACTACTTCAGGTCGCGGCTGCGTCCGACGAATTTCAGCGAATCGCGTTGCTGTCGGCACTGATTCTCGGTCCGTTGACTGTGGCCTTGATTCACGAGCTTTACTTCGCGATTGATTGATCCAACTGGTCAATCTCGAAACTTCTTGACTTGTCCCGGATCGTAAGATTCGCTCGCCTCGTTCGGTGGCTAAAAAAGCCTCGATGCGTTCTACAAGTGTCTTGGCATCCTGTTCAGTCAGCTCACGCGGATGCGTAATGCCGCAACCGACGAGTACTCGTGCATCGAAACTTCGCAACTTTCGGACGCCAGACATCAATCGGCACTCGTGCTGCCACCGGCGGACGATAGCAGCATCTACGTTTTCAATTTGAAGCAAATCAGCTAACTGTTTCGGACTGGCCTCCAACAATTGTTCGATACAAAGAACGCCGACAGCCCGAAGCCGCAGAGCTGCTGCATGGTCAATCGAAGGTGCGTCATCGATCGGACTATGGCCGGTCAAAAAAAAAGCAGGGTCAACCGCTTCCGTACGCTTACTTGCTGTCATCGGTCGATCATCGCTAAACGCAATGGTCTCACATCGTGAATCAACCACAGGTTCCTCGGTCCAGCCTCGGCCATATGACATTGAGCTAGCCGCGACAGGGATATCGAATCGAGCACGAGTCGATGTTGCAAGCCCTGACGGTGCATCGTCAAATTCATCAACGCGAGGACTTTGAGGACGTTGGTCATCGGGACGCCAAACGGAGTCATCGCCGTTTGCTTCTCGCCATGCTAAGTCAAAATCTCGATTGACATCGAACATCCGTTCGTTCGGGACAACCATACGGTCGCGACGGAAATTCGATTCTTTGCGGATACCGCGTAGCGATTGCACACAGCCACCGATCTGCATGATTGCATCTGCGATCACGGCATCATCGGTAAGCACTATAATCTGGCGACCATGCCGAGCGTATTCGGCAATGGTATTGATCGCTGACCGTAGCGTCGATCGAAGCTCATGACCAGTTCCACGTTCATCCAGTTGACGTAGCGAAGGTGTTTCGATGATGACGGGCAGCGCACGACCACGCCGTGCAAGCTCATCAGAAGCAGCAAGGCGAACCGCCACAGCAGCCAGGAAACGCTCGCTCAAATCACATGTCACTTCATTGCGCCCGTCAATCTCGACGACACATGAGCCTGATGAGTTAAGTCCGCGATGCCAGATCACTGAGTTCAGGCGTCCGCCGGAAAGCTTTCTTAAATAATCAGTTGCTGCAATTGCCAATCCAGAAGCTTGAACGACGACGGCTGTCAACGCGCGAAGTCGCGTGACACATTGCGCATGACGCTCAAGAATGGATGGTGATATACGAGGCTTCGCTAACTGTGCATCGATCGCTTTAATCTCAGCAACCAATCGACTGCGCAACTTGGCGTCATCGTCATACCGATGCAGGACCGGCAACGAGCGCATGTACATCCGAATCGTTTCTGCTTCTGCAACACGGTCAGTTGTTCTCGATTGAGTTTGTTTGAGGTCTGCGAGCAGGTCGTTTCGTTGTTGTGTCAAGCGAAGTCGAGCCGCAGCGCTGAACTTTGCATCGCTTTCACTCGCAGTGATACGATCACGGACCAACCACTGGTAGAGCTGGGGATCGTCGTGGCTAGCCTGCGTGTCACTCAGTGCCATTACGATTTGCGAAAGCGGTTGGTTTTGCGCTTCGGCAATGCGTCGCAGCATCACATCGCGGCGAACAACCAAATGGCGAAGCACGTCAACCAGCTCGCGCTCGCACCGCCGGACCGCTGCGACTTGTGCTTGTGGGTCAAGTTTCGCGCCACTATTCGAGAAATCCGTAATACTGTTTGCATCGTATGCAGCGTGAAATAGCGGATCAACATTGCTTGCACCATAGGCAGCTCGCCTCCCCGACAGGCCTCGCAAACGCTGTGAAACGCCGTTCAAAATGCCCGCGATCCAGGCGATATTCTCACCTGAATTACGGAGCGAATCGACCCGATAACTTCGCTCTTCATGCAAAAGTTGTTCAGCGCGATCGAGATGGCGCGTTGGCTCAAAACGCTCGCCAGCATCGGCGGGGTCGGCCGGTACGGCGCGATTCAGGTCGCTTCTGTCAAGGTCGCTTCTATCCAATCTGCTGCGGTTAGATTCGCTTCGATCGTGATGGGAGCGATCTAGTTCAGGTTGGCGACGACGTTCGTGTCGGCTCATTTCGGACTCAGCCCATGAATCCCAGTCAGACAACCGTGATCCCAGGGAGTCAACGGTGTGTGGATGTACTTTTTCCGATTGATGTTCTTCACATCTCCCGACTAGGTTATCGACCATACGGCAAATCGCGTCGATACGTTGTTGCACGTCAACGCCGGAGTCGCCAATGGAATCGTCCATTTGTATTGAACTGGCGAGGGCCGAGGACCAACCTCGATCAACGATGTCAAGTTCAACGCGATCATCGCTGGCATTTCCAAGGCGCGCGTCATGATCAAGTGCAAAGTCATCCGCTACACGCGCGACACCGTCAATTGCTTGTTCAAGCCAACCTGCCTGTGCTGTTAAACCACGCCCACCAAACCATTTGTCTCCAAGAGCGCGAATTTCGCGAACAATCCTACGAACGCGAATGAGTTGTGCATCTACTTGTTCCAATCGATTGCGATAGGCTTTGGCGATGGCCGAGCGACTTTCAGTGCGAGTTGCCTCTTCATCCATCCGCTCCAACGATGATTCGACTTCGCCAAGACGAAGACGCAAGTCAGATTCCTGGCGTCGCAAACGATCGATTTCACTCGTGATTGTCGCGAACAGGTCACGTTTGCGGCGGCGATGATCCATTTCAGCATCTGCTTTTGCTGCCCAATCTCGGCGAGCATCGATGGCCGAGATTTCAAGCGCCAATTCCGCCCGACGATCTCGCAGTCGCTTCATATCAAGCGTTAGGCCGAATGACTCATACGCGCTGTGAGGCTGCGCGGATGCGTGTTGCGAGTGAAGTGTATGCGAATTAATTTGTCGCTCCAGTTCGGCGATCTCATTTCGCAACTGGCTGATTTCGATTTCACGTGATGAATCGACGCGAACCGAAGCGTGATCTAACCCTGATGCAATGGCAGCTTGGACGCAGCGCTGCACGTTTGTCAAAACGGTGTCGGTGACAATGCCATCGACAACGCATGCTGGCAAATCGATAATGATCGACTCCCGTCCGATGCGTCGGTGTTCACGAGCGCCAGCAAGTTGCGATTCCAACTCCACAAAACGTCGTCCTTCAACGCTACCATTGGGTTCGCGGCGGCAGTGATAAAGCCCGTCGGCTGCTGCCCAGACGACTCGACCGCTCGATCGTGAAAGCCCTTCGCGTGCGGGCGTCGTGCCGGTTAAGGAATCACGAAGAAAGCGTACAAGAGCCGTTTTTCCTGACCCGCTAGCGGCAACGATTGCATTCAGTGTCTGGGAAAATGGCCCCAGCGAAACTCGTTCAAGCGGTCCGTGCGAGTCGATATCAATACGGTCTAACAACATGTTTGGCTCCTCCCTGGCCGATGCAATTATCCAATCCGCCAATCATGCGGATTCCTAGGTCACCACCGACTTTAGCCGAAATAGCAAAAAATAGGAAATAGCGATTTAATGAAACTTGCGCTGTTGTGCTGTTTCGCCGCCATGCAGCTTGCCTGGCAGCAGCCAAGTTTTACCCTAGCCTGCTTTGCGGAATTCGCCACCAGACATCTCCGCCAGCGTCTTTAGGAACCGGTCGGTGTCGAAATCCAGTGCAATTCCAATCGTGTTAAACTTCAAGTGTCGAAATCGATTGCGATGCATGATGTCACCGATGATGGCGTTTGGTGCGACGATATCACCCGTGGTCGGACGACCATCCGTTAACAAAAACACGGCTTCCAAGTTACTGTCAAACTCAAGCGATTGCCGCAGCGCGCCGTAGGTGTTGGTCTTGTTACCGATTCCGAGGCGGTCAATAAAAACAATGGCCTCTCGCTTATTCTCATCGGTTGCCGTGACTAATACATTCTGCCATTGATGCACGGAGGTTGAATAAAAAGTGATCGCAAATTCTGCATCGCTGGGTAGTTGTTCGATGGCGCGAACTAGTTCGTATTTGGCGCGGTGCAGCCGTGACATGCCTCCATCCATTTCATTCATGCTGCCGGAATTATCGATGATGAACATCATCCGTTTGGCCTGAATTTCGATCCCGTAATATTGCTGCGACCGACCGAGCGCCATTCGCTCTCGCGCCTCAGATTCCGATCCACCCGACGTGAGCACGATCTTTGACTCACGAGCCTTTTGCCAATTTACGAATCGTTGCGAGTCACCTTGAAAGTCAAATTCGTTGACGTTGGCGAGCAGTTTTTCCACTTCGAAACGCAATTGACCGTCAACCTTGGATCGCATTTCACTCAGACACTCTATTGCATCGGGATGTTTCATCATTGCCAATGACCGAATCAGGTTGAATCGAAAACCGTAGCTCAACTGAAACTCGGGACGTTCGATCTGCCGCTTTAACGCTGGAATCGCCCCTATGACTTGATTTTCACCCAGGGCGTTGGCGGAAATCATCGCAATGCCTGGATGAGGGGCGTCAAGCGATTCGATCAACAGTTGCTCGGTTTCTGGACGATGGAACGTACCGATCAAGTTCAAAAGCTGCACTTCACTCGGGCGAACAAATCCATTGGCGGGCGTACTCGTCGCCTCTGACTTCGCCACCGAAACCAAATCAGTCAATGCAAGCAGGCAACGCTCAGGATCTTGCTGCAAGCCTGCGATGGCTTTCAAACGTACGGCTTCATTCGTACTGACAAGCATCCGAGCCAAGCGGGTGTCTGGGTCTGCGGCGATACAACGCAGCGTTGATGACGCAGCGAGCACGCACGCAAAAAAAATCGCGACTGATGTTTGGAAACCGTACATGGATTTATCCAAAAACTGAGCTGTCGATACGCCGTCTGCGGCCCCCACAGTCGCAAGTGCCGGCGCTCGTTACACCACAACCAATAAGCTTAGTGGATTCGCGGCTACCGTCCAAACGGTTTTTTGAGGTTAATCCGCCATCCCCTGCGGCTAACAGAAGCAAAACGGTTGTCTTCGCTAAAAAATTGCTGGATCCGTCAGCCCATTTTCCCCAAAACCTTTTTGGCGAAGTAGACAAGCGTCACAATGGCCGCATGGTTTGCCACCAAAGCCTGGGTCGTAACAGGATAGAGTCATTCCATAATCGATCCCGAAGGCAAGTCCCTTGGCAATGATTTGCCCCTTGGTCAGAGCGATCAACGGTGTGTGAATCGTGAGCGGCGTTGGCCCTTCCACGGATGCCTTCGTCGCGAGATTCGCCATCGCTTGAAACGCAGCGATGAATTCAGGTCGACAGTCGGGATAGCCGCTGTAATCGAGAGAGTTAACGCCAATGAAAATGTCGCGTGCATCGATGACTTCGGCAAAAGCCAACGCAAGCGAAAGAAAAACGGTGTTGCGAGCTGGCACATAAGTGATCGGGATCGCGCTACCGATTCCAGCCACCGAATCGGATTTTGGAACCGCGAGCTTAGGGTCGGTTAACGCCGAACCGCCAAATTGAGCCAAGTCGATATCGACGGTGCGGTGAGAAGCCACTTCAAAATGCTTCGCCAGCTTCTCGGCGCGCTGAAGTTCGTACTGATGCCGCTGTCCATAGCGAAAGCTGATCGCGTGGCAAGTGAAACCTGCGTTACCAGCGATCGCAAGGCAGGTTGCGCTATCCAAACCTCCGGAAAGCAACACCACGGCGGTGCGAGTCGGATTTAACGACTTCATCGACCTAGCTTCCAAAGCTTTCGACCCATCGATGGGTTGTAGTTCGTCCAATTACCATCCGCAGAAACATCGCTCTCGATGATCGTTGTCGCAGCCGCGATTTTGGCATCAAGATTGTCGATGTGATGAAGCACGATCGCCTCCAGCGTCAGCGGTATTTTGGGGCTGCCAAACTCAAGTTGCCCGTGATGGCTGAGGATCATGTGCTCCAGATGATGACGGATAACAACAGGGATGTTTTCGCCACCTTCGGCATGGATCGCTGCGATCTTTTCACCAAGCATTTGTACGCCAATGATCAAATGTCCGACAAGCTGCCCGCGATCCGTGTAGCTTATTTCTCCGCCGGAGGAAAGTTCATCGACCTTGCCAATGTCATGCAAAAATGCACCCAGGACAAGCAGCTCCGTATCAAGCTGCGGATATCTCGGCCCGACAAGCAAAGCAAGCTCCATCAGTTCAACCGTATGGCGAAGCAAACCACCTGGATACGCATGATGGTTGGAAACGGCTGCGGCGGCGATTCGAAATCGAGCCATAAAATCAGCGTCGTCAAAGAAGGCGACTGCGACGCGCCGCAAGGGTTCGCTATGGAATGCCTGAAAAATTTCACCGAGACGCGATGTGAGGCGATCAGCTTCGGAAGAATCAAAACGGTTAAAATCGGCGAGATCAACTTCGGCTGGATCCATTCGCTGGATATCCGTCACGATCAACTGCAGGTTGCCGTTGTGAATCTGGGTTCGTCCTTCACACGAAACGTAGTCCCCGCGATCAAACGAATCGAACATACGCTCATCCGCATTCCAAACCATGGCGGAAATGGTGCCCGAGCGATCCGCCAACTTGAGCAACAAATACTTGCCACCTTGTCGATTGACGCGAAGCTGCTTATCGGCTGCTTGATATGATTGATCGACGCTCTGGTGCTCGACAAGCTGATTGATGGCGATTCGTGGCAAAGGTCAATTCCTTGCGAGCGGTCGTAAATAAGCACCCGTGAAGAAGATCTTCAGCCGTAGTGTTTATGATTGCGAAAAAATATAATAACGGATTGTATCGCAACACGACGCAATGCCCAGTTGTGCTGTAAAAAGACGTCACTCAGAACCAGCGCGGCAATGCCAGCTCGTCTGGAATGGCGTGGACTTAAGTAGCAGAACGGCGCGAGCCGTCCGGTGCCAGTTTGAAAAACCCCGCGAAACACCGGGCGGCTTGCGCCGCACCGCTAACAAAATGCTTCGCATTTTCATTAAGTCCACGCCATTGGGCACAAGGCCATTGGGGTTGATTTGGGAAAGTCGAGCTAGCGAGACGTTGTCTTCTCTTTGGCAACGGACGCTGCCGATGATAGACTAATTGGCGTCTGTTATCCCCAAGGGAACTGCCGTACCGCAGTTTCTGAACCCACGATTAGCCAAATCTATGACGGAACGCATGCTTTTCGAATCGCACTCGCACACACCTTTATGCAACCACGCCGATGGCTGGCCGACAGAATACGCTGCCGTGGCCGAACAACGCGGCCTTCTCGGACTGATTGTGACCTGCCACAACCCAATGCCCAACGGGTTCTCGGCAGCGGTCAGAATGCGAGAAGATGAATTCGAAAAGTACATTGATTTGGTCGCCACGACACGCCTGGAATGGGATGGTCGTGTCGATGTTCGGCTCGGTCTCGAAGCCGACTATTTTGAAGGCCACGAGGCATACCTAGAACGCCAACTAGAATCAGCCGATTTTCACTTTGTGCTCGGTTCGGTTCATCCACAAATCCCTGAATTCCGGCAACGCTATTGGACAACCGACGCGCTTGAACTGCAGCGAACCTACTTCGATTTGCTGGCCAAGTCCGCCGAAACACGATTGTTTGATTCGCTTGCCCATCCAGACTTAATCAAGAATATGACGCCCAAGCATTGGCAACCACAAGCGATCTTGGGGGACATTTGCCGTGCCTTGGACCGCATCGCGGCGACGGGTGTAGCCATGGAATTGAATACTTCGGGGATCAACAAATCCATTGAGGAAATGAATCCATTCCCTGCCATGCTGCGCGAAATGCGAGTGCGAAATATCCCAGTCACGATCGGTGCCGACGCACATACGCCGAGCCGAGTTGCTGATGGATATGAAGCAGCGCTCGAACTGCTGGCTGAATGTGGTTACGAAAGCGTCAGTTACTTTCTGGCAAGAAATCGCCACGATGTAAACATTCAATCGGCGCTACGCAGCCTCACCATGCCGCAGGCTTCCGCGTAAAAAAACTGCGGGCCGAACGAATCGGCCCGCAGAGATCGTTTGCAAACCAAAGTCGTAAGGCTCAAGGATTGCGATGAATTTCAAGTGTTATCGAAAACTTATTATCAGTTCGTCGTTACTTACGCGGGCGTGACATTCTCAGCACAAGGTCCCTTGGGGCCTCGTCCTTCGGTGTACGTCACTCGTTGACCTTCATGTAATTCGTTGAAGCTTACACCCTGGACGCTCGACGAATGAAAGAATAGGTCCTTGCCGCCGTCTGCGACATTGATAAACCCAAAACCCTTGTCCGTCAACTTTTTGATGCTACCCTCGGCCATGTGTACTTTTCCTTGGTGGACTGATTGAATAAGACGCCGCCATCAAATTGTTGGACGGTCATCCGCGCAGTCTCGCAAAATAGCATACAGGGCGAAGCTACCAAGATGCAAAGGGTCGATACGAATTAGCTAGCGATCAGAGCCGCAAAAACCGATCTTTTTTTCGGCTAATCAACGGTTTTACTGGCAATTGCGATGGGTTAGGTGATTTCAACCGCTCAAATAAATTGTGTGAGATAGTCCAATTTAATGCCAAATTGAATGCAACAAGTTGTCCAGCGGACAAATATTGGTCCGGGATAGACCTATTCTCGCCGCGCTTGAGAACGTTAACTTGACGAAATCCATCGCCTCCGTTCCGTCGTGAAATCAAAGCCAAGCCCCTACTCACTGTTTTCTAATATGCATCCAAAATTTGCACAGCATATGCAGCGAGTCGGTCTCGCATTAATGATCATCGGAGCGGTAGAAACCACTTCCGCCACCGATCATTTGTTGACCATCGGCGGTGGCTATGAGCCCGCTGGCAATCAGGCTTCACTCGAAGCGAATATTCTTTTTTATCAGCAGGTAATCAGCCGAAATTATTCGACACCGGTTGAGCATCAGATCTACTTTGCCGACGGTACCGACCCCAAAGACGACTTGCAGGTGATGGCACCAAAATTAAAGACCGATTCGCCAGCCATTGAACTGCTTGAAGGCATATTTGACGCCGATGGTCAGCAGGTGACTTATCGGAACCATGAGATCCCCAATATCACCGACGAGATTCGTCCGGCCGCGATTCGAATTGGTCTTGAGCAGATTGCCGCGCGCGTCATGGGCGGCGATCGATTGATCATCTATGTCACCGCCCACGGTGGTTCTGCTAAAGGAGATGACCCCATGAACACTTCGATTACGTGTTGGGGGAAACAATCCATCAGTATGCGCCAGTTTACCGAATGGCTCGATGGCATCCCAAGCGATGTGTCCATCGTGATGGTGATGGCGCAATGTTATTGTGGTGGATTTGCTCATTCAATATTTTCCGGAGGCAACCCAGAAAATGGTTTGTCCAAAGCGAATCGAGTTGGGTTCTTTGCCCAGCAAAACGACTTACCGGCCGCCGGTTGCCGACCGGATATCGAGAATGACGAGGAATACAGCAGCTATTTTTGGGGCGCATTTTTCGGGCGATCGCGGACTGGGAAATCAGTCGGCAAGGTGGACGTCGATCAAAATGGCCGGGTTTCGTTTGCTGAAGCTCATGCATATGCCGTCACGGCAAGCCAAACGATTGATATTCCCTTGCGGACCAGCGATACGTTTTTGCGAACTTACAGTCGCATCGCTGGTTATACGAAAGGCGCACCCGCAGTTCCGTCGGCCAATGTCAGCGGCCCCGACCAGGAACTAGGATTGTCTAGTTTAACAGGCACATTGGAAAATCTTCTAACTCAAGCGTCGCTGGACCAACGCAGCATCATCAGTGCATTATCCAAGCAGTTGAACATGCCACTGGATACTGAGGTCGCGGAAGTTTTCAAACAGAAGGAAATACAGGAGGAGCGTTTTCGACAAGCAAAGCGGGACACAGGGAGACGTGGATCAGGTCGACGTGGATTGCGCGCCACAGGGAGACGTGACTTGCAGCAACAGATCATTCAGAACTGGCCTGAACTTGACAAAGCCGATGACTGGGATGATTTAGCGTGGCTAGACGGTCGTCGCGGAGAAGGCTTTCTTGATGAACTGCGTAATTTACCTGCGTTTGAAACCTATTGGACGAGCAAAGTAGAACGAAGTCGTGCACTGGAGAAGGCGGCTTACGCGGAACTCAA
>JAYVSE010000079.1:0-15346 GCA_043775635.1 Planctomycetaceae bacterium
GATTGTCATTAGACCTGCGCGGCGTTGTTCCGACGCGCGAAGAATTGGATGCCTTTGTGGCTGACCCAGCTCCCGAGCGTTGGTCGATGTGGGTTGGCAAGTTCTTGGCTGACCCGTTGTGCGATGAGCATTTGGTGACCTTTCTCGATCGCACACTGATGCTGCGTCGCCCTCATGCTCAAGTTGATCGCGCGTCATGGCTCACTTACTTGCGTGAACAAGTCGCCGCTGATCTTCCTCTGGATACCCTGGCAAAACAATTGCTCTTCGCGCCTTGGTGGAATCGCGATCATCGGCCTGCCCAAAAGTTCTTTCTCGACCGAGGCGGTGATCCGAATCTGATTGCCAGGGACATTGGTCGTGTGTTCTTAGGCCGCGACATGCAATGCGCTCAGTGTCACGATCACCCCATCGTCGATGATTACAAACAGATCGACTATTACGGATTGCTTGCTTACGTATCGACTAGCGGTCTGGTTGAAACGCCTTTTAAGGATGCGGAAGGAAAAGATCAGAAAGTTCAATTGTACGTCGAGCGCGCCGCTGGTGATGCTCCGTTCGAGTCAGTGTTTGACAAAGGCGTGCCGTTTCGAAGTGGACCGAGGTTGATTTACCAGTCCGAACAGTTTGAAGCGTATTTGATGCCGGATGCGAGAAACACAATCGAAGCGCCAACTGGCGCTTTGAGTGGAGTTGCGCTGCCGCCCAAGGTTAGTCGTCGTCAGGCCTTAGCCGAACAATTGGCGACTCGCTCGAACCGCGCTTTCGTCGCCAACTGGGCCAATCGATTGTGGTCGCTGGCGTTTGGGCAAGGTTTGGTGCAACCACTGGATATGCACCACCCTCACAACCCGCCAAGCAATCCCCAGCTATTCGAGTTGATCACCGACGGACTGCTGGAGGTCGATATGCGACCGCGAAAATTCTTGGAACAACTGGTCCTGTCGCAAGCCTATCGCCGAGGCAGCCTGTTGCCCGTGGCGGCTTCAGGCACTGAATCAACGCCGAGCATTGAAGTTGCGACAGCGCTGCGAACTGGCGTGGTGACTAAGCTCGCGGATGCAAAGACTCTCAGCACATCGGCGACTGCGGCTGAAGCTGAGAGGCTGGCCGCTTACGAGTCCGCCTTGGCGGCCTGGCGTAAAGTTCAAGGTGACCGAGCGGCTATTCGCACACAGTTGGATGCGGCTGAAGCGGCTATGCTGGCCGCGAAGAAGAATTCGACCGACGCAGCCGCCGCATGCGCAGCCGCTGTTAAACGCCAAGCGGACAACCAGTCGAGAATCTCGCTACTCGACGAGTCGGCTGCCAAATTGCAGCAGGTGATCGATCTTGCCGGTAAAGAAGACGCCGAACTGAAGCTGGCAGTGGTGCTTGCCAAACAACGCGCCGAAGCGGCCCGCGGAACTGTCCCGGAAGTTGATAAGACAGTGTCGGATACAAAAACTGTCTCCGACGCGACGGCTCCACCACTGGCCGAGACGACCGTGAAAGTGGGAGACATTGTAGCGAAACTGCAACCAATCCATCAGTCACTGAGTGCCGCAGACGTTGCCATGATCGAGACCCGGACCCAGTGGTCAAAAGCCTGCTCGGCACGCAAGTCGCTCAACCAAGCTCAGCAACGCTACGAACAGTCTGCCGCGTGGCTGGATAACGTCGATGCCGCAGGGCGATTAGCGGGCGAAGTTAGTAATGCAAAACAGAGCCTGACCGCGATCGAGTCGGAAATGCCGGCAGCGGTCGCGATCATTGCTTCATTAGAAGGACAGTTATCAGCCGCTCAGCAGGCTGATCAAGCAGCCGCATCCGAGCTGACGAATGCGAACGCAGCATTTGATCGGACGGCTGCGGCGGCTGGAACAATGGTTGCGACGCGTCAGCAAGACCTCGCTACGCAGCAGACTGCGGTGAAAGCCATCCAGGATCGTATCGCTGTCGCGCGCGATGCAGTGACTACCAAGGAAACCGAGCTGGCGGCGGCCAACACCACAACGACGGAGAAGTTTAAGTCCATCGAACATGAAGCTTCGCGACAACTGGCCTCGGCCGCACTACAGCCGCTCACACCGGAGCAGCTTTGCTGGAGCATATTGCAGGTAACAGGAGTGCTGGACGCTTACATTCGCACCGAAGCCGCAGAACTCGAGAAGGCCACGCCATTAGCCGTGGATGCCGATGCGACCGCGAAAGCACTGCGTCATCGACAATCCGTTCGCCAAGCATTTGATAAGCTGCGCGGGAATGCTGATGCCTTCGTTTCACTGTATGCTTCGGGACCGGACAAAACCGAAGACGATTTCTTCGCCTCAGCGGATCAAGCTCTCTTCACGGCCAACGCGGGTAGCGTTTACGCCTGGGCTGGCCCTGGCAACGATAACGTAACTCAGAAAGCGATTGCGATGACTGACAACGCACAGATCGCTCAAATGATGTATTGGACACTTTTGTGCCGGCCACCAACGGCGGAAGAAGCCCAGTTAATTACCGAACAAATAGTTGCTTCCGGAGAGAACCGAAACGCCGTGATCCAAGAGATGGTCTGGAGTCTGTTAGCCAGCGTTGAATTTCGGTTTGTGAATTAATGTAATTGTCGCTTTTTTTCGGCTGCAATCGACTGTCTGTGTTTGATAGATTGATAGCCAATCCCTGAAAGTCGCGTGAACCTCAGGGCCTTTGAATTGAGAGATTTTTTATAACTTAGTGGAGTGCTGAGACGCTGCTTTCGCGGATCGAAAGGGGACTCTCGGTCATTGAAACAATCAACAATCGGAGATTACCATGCGTGCACAATATGCTTGTCAGTCGCAAGAGCATTCGGCAAGTCGCCGAGGGTTTTTAGGCACGATCGGAGGTGGCATCGTGGCCGGGGGGCTCAGTTGCTTAACGCGTGGTGCTGCGGCGGAATCGCTTCAACAACGCGACATGCGGGTGATCGTGTTCAATATGCACGGCGGCTTGAGTCAAATGGAGAGCTGGGATCCGAAACCAGGCACCAAGACCGGCGGACCGACACGAGCCATTCCGACCAGTGTGCCTGGAGTTCACATCAGCGAATTGCTGCCCTACGCGGCTAAGCAAATGCATCATTTGTGTTTGATGCGAGGAGTCAACACGTCTGAGGATGATCACGGCAAGGGCGCCTACATGATGCTCACCGGTCGACGTCAAACGCCGGCGGCCAGTTATCCGCAAATTGGCGCTGTCGCGGCACGGACTCTGTGCGATGAATCACAGGGCTTGCCGGGACACATTCTCGTGACGCCCGGTGGTGGCGGTGGCCGCGGAGACGAAGCGGCTTACCTCGGCCCAAAATACTCGAGTATCGCGCTCGGTGGTGACAAACCGCCGCAGAATTCGATCAAGCCCGAAGCAATTTCGGATCAAGCGGAGCTGCGACGCCATGAGTTTCGCCGCAAAGTGAATGAGCATTTTCTAAGCCGACAACGAACAGCAATCACGGATGCCTACACCTACAGTTATGAGCAGGCGCTGCGGTTGATGGAACGACGCGATGTTTTCGATGTGGCGAAGGAGCCGGCCGCGGATTTGGACCGCTACGGCAACCATGATTTTGGTCGCCAATGCTTGCTCGCGCGGCGGTTGCTGGAAAACGGAGTGTCGTTCGTTCAAGTTACGCACAGCAACTACGATACTCACAATGAGAATTTCAACTTCCACATCGAGCAACTTGGCGAATTCGATAAGCCGTTTGCTTGTTTGATCAACGATCTGTCTGAACGTGGGCTGCTAGATCAAACGCTGGTCGTGGTGCTCAGCGAGTTTGGTCGGACGCCGAACATCAACTTGTATTACGGCCGCGATCACTGGTCGAAGGCTTGGTCTGTAGTGATGGCGGGTGGCAAAGTGGCTCGCGGTGCGGTTTTTGGTCAAACAAACGCCGAAGGAACGGAAGTCACCGATGGACAAGTCGATCATGGCCAACTGTTTCATACCTATCTGCAAGCCGTGGGAGTCGATTCCAGCCAATCGCTGGTAGTCGACGGACGCGAGTTACCGGTGGCTGATCCGGCCGTTGGTCCAATTTGGAAAGTGCTGACCTAAGTGGACATCAAGCAAGCACATCTCGCCCAGGATTGGGCCTACGACAGGCCGCTGCTGGCGGTTCGGGTTGCACCAGACGGCGCGACCGCTGTCAGCAGCGCTGAGGATTCCACGCTGCAACGTTGGAATGTTGCCACGGGCGAGAAGCTGGTGTTGAAGGGGCATGAAAGCTGGGTGCATGCCTTGCGGTTTACCGCTGACGGAAAGCAATTGGTATCTGGCGGATGCGAAGGACGATTGATTTGGTGGTCCATCGCTGAAACGGAACCAAAGCCGACGCGAACGATTGAGGCGCATGCGGGTTGGATACGCGCGATCGACATTAGTCCCGATGGCTCGCGCTTAGTGTCGGTTGGCAATGATCTGATCATTCGCTTGTGGGACATGGCGACTGGTGAAAAAGTGGCGGAATGGGGTGGGCATGAAAAGCACATCTACAGTGTGCTATTTCATCCTGATGGCCAGCATCTGCTGACCGGCGATTTGGCTGGTAAGATTCATTTGTGGAATTTGGCTTCAAAGCAAATCGCCAAATCGTTTGATGCCAAACCGCTACACACCTACGAAGGCGGTCAGCGAGTTGATTTTGGCGGCGTGCGTGGTATGGCGCTAACGCCGGATGGCGTGCAGTTAATGGCGGGAGGCTTGCATAAAGGGACGAATCCTTTGGGAGCGGTCCACGAGCCGCTGTTGCTGCGTTTCGCGACCAGCGATAGTGCATTGCTGAAGAGCGACGTCTGCGATGGAATTCCAGGCGGCGTGATTTGGCGCGTCTGTTGCTTGCCGGACAGTACCGCAATGGCCGCTTGTGGTGGCAGTACGGGCGGCTTTCTGCTGTTCTTCAACGCGGAGTCAGAAAAGGACATTCATCGATTCAAGTTGCCCTCTTTAGCTCGCGACATGGACTGGCATCCCGCCACCGAACGCGTGTTGACGGTGCACCACGATCATCATCTGCGAGTTACGAATTTGTTTGCCAAGCCTGGGTAGAGTGTCTCGCATTATTCGAGGACGAAGTGAGTTCAAGCCATGGCGTTATCTCTTAACCAACATTCGTTTCGATGGTTGCTTTCAACGGGCTATTGTCTGCTGCTACTTCTTGGACTTGTCCCGTTGGCCGATCTAGGACTTGCTTCGGAACCAACCACCGAAAGCACATCGGCCAGTTCAGCCGAAAAGCACAATTCAGCCGAAAAACAGCGACCGATCAACTTCGAAAATGACATCGTACCGATCCTTACCAAGTTTGGCTGCAATGCATCGGGGTGTCAAAGCGGCCAAATGGGTCAGGCCTCTTTGATGCGTTCGTGTCGTTAAATAGACCTGATCCATTTGCATTTCTGACCCATTTAAATTTCGTCGAGTGACGACATGGTAGATTGCATTTTCGTATTGCAGGCGGGGCAGTCGTGGCGTTTCCGTTCCAATTTTTCAAGGTCTTCCCTGAGCCAAGCATTTCGGAGCGACGATGAAGTCCTTGTCAATCCCGAATCCCGCGTCTGACACCACGCGAAGCGTCTGCCCCCTCGGATCCCAAAGCACTCAATAGCTTTTCGAAATTTGCAATATAAAATCATCGTGGCGGAAACAGAAATTGCCTGAGCCTTGCTTCCAATTTTGCCAACTCATTGGCGTTGTGCTTCAGCATGTCATGATTCCATACTTCTTTATCTTCAACGAAACACTCGCTGGCCAATTTTAAGCCGACCTCTTCTCGCGTTCCCAAGCCAACGCGCGTGACCTCTTCAGCTTCCTTCCAAATACCCAGCACGAAAACACGTTCCCTGAGCGCTTCAGGTATAGCGCTGGTCATCTTTTCGAGTCGATCGTCTCGTTCATCAAAATCGATAAGGAAGACAACGTGCCGATTGGGATAACGCCTCATTCCCTTTTCAAAATCAGAATGAAACTTCTCACGCACCTTTGACCAACCTCCAGCACAGCTTTGAACTCGAATCACTCGTTGGTCGAGCGCTGGGTGCAATAGAAAACCATTCACTAGATCCGCATTCGCATCATCTTCTGGAATCACCAGTATCCGCGTGCCATATTTGTCACCACTCATGCTTCGACATCGCCTCGAATCAAGGCGTCGACAAGGTTCCCGTCAAAAGTCACCTCTGTCAGCGCGCGGACGACGGTCGGTTCAAAATGGGTTTTGCGATCGAGCAACAACGTATTCTCCGCCGAGAATCTTCGGATTGCCTCGGGATTGTGCGACGTTATCAAAAGCTGTCCACCCAATTTAAAAGAGCGTCGCAGGTCCATCACGAATTGGCCGGTTTCTTCCAGCGACAGATAATTATCTGGTTCATCCCAAAAACAAAAAATGGGTCCGTAGGCTTCGTTGGAAGCAATCACCACCGCGCAAATGAAGAAACACTTCTCTCCATCGGAGAGGTCGTCAAACGCGAGTTTCAATACCGCATCGTCTTGTTGGAACTGCACCGATAGACTTCGTGCGTTCTTCGCAATGATCGGATTCTTGATGTCCTTGAAATCGGGGAGGACTTGGCGGACGAACTCATCAATGTGTGAATATGCCGATGGAGAATGAGACAGCAGACCAGTAAACCACGCTCCGAAATTCAAACAGTTTTTATTGGGCATCAATGTGTCATCTTCCGATTCACCCTTAATCTGACTCGGGATCGGGGCCAGGATCAGCATGCTGGCTAACCACGTTTTGAATACATGAATTGGATCGGTATCACTTTGGACTTGGATCACTGGCAGCGCAACCAAATGCCAATCCACAATGAACCGTGCTTCGGGAGTTGTTGTTCTGGAAAGCGTCACCTGGCTGGTAGCTCGCGAAAATACATCCACTGCGTTATAAGAAAGTGTTTCCTCGGCAACTCGCATCTCTTTAAAGCTTGAAGGCAATTCTAAAGCAAGACTGTAGAGAAAGGTGTCGCCCCTGATGACAACTTCCAATTCAAACCGAATCGGCACATCCTTCCGACCACGCGTGAAATCCTTCTCGCTCACCAGTTCGCGAACTCGATTGGTGCCGCGAGCGATTTGTTGCAAAACTTGCAATGCGTCGCCGACTGTCGATTTTCCCGCACCATTTTTTCCAATCAAGAGCGATGATGGCTGCCCCGATATCGGCAGGTCAAAGTTTTCGAGGCAACGAAAGTTGTGAATGTAAAGTCGCTTAATCATGGGCTTGCGAGAACCGGAGGCCGTCTGAAGTGAGGTGGCGCAAGGGGGCGAAACAACTATCGCTCATCCCTACATTCGTATCCTACACTTGATTCCGCTACCTGGAAATCCACACGAGCAATCCATGCCTTCAGCCCGCGATGATTGCACGAGGGGAACCGTTGCTCGGGCAATCATGAAAGGTGGAAGTTGGGTCAATGTGTTGGTCCAGGGCTGGCTGAGCAAAACTCGTGACTGTGAATCCTTATTACGCGCCATAACATTCCGTCTGGACAAAAAGGAATTCGCAAAAAAGAGAAAGATTGTGTGTTACGCTGTTCTCGCCTATGATCGTGATAACCATCAGGCTTAAACGCACGTTCGCGGAGTCGCATCATGTCTCAGCCTTACAGTAATCGTCAGAATTGCCATCCACATCGGGTTGCCACCAGCTACCGCGGCTGTGCTGGTTTCCGCTCGCTGCTCGACAGACGTCAGTCGCTGCAGTGCGGTGTGTTTGGAGCGTTTGGCCTCACGCTAGGAGATTACTTTTCACTGAAGGCTCGCGGCGACGACGCTGCTTTTGCCGCTGGCAACGCCGCAAGACTCCCGGCGAAGATCAAGAGTGTGATTCAGTTGAATCTGCCTGGCGGCTTCCCTCAGCATGAATCATTTGATCCAAAGCCCGAGGCTCCGGTCGAATACCGCGGCGTGTTTGGTGTCACTAAAACGAATACCGGCGACATCTTCAGTGAAAATCTGCCTAAGACTGCCGCCATTGCCGACAAGCTCACGGTCATCCGCAGCATGGTTGGAAAGATCCCCGACCACGGCTTGGCGACCTACCACCTCTTTACCGGTTACCCGCCGACTGCCGTGATCGACTTTCCACAGATGGGCTCGATCGTCTCGCACGAACTCGGCCCCTGCCGCGTCCTGCCTCCATACATTGCCGTGCCCAGCAAGAATGGCACCGGCGGCGCTACCGGCTTCCTTAGCAGCACGTTCGGCCCTTTCGAGCTCGGGGCCACGCCTGCGCCAGGTTTCAGGGTCCGTGATCTGTCGATTCCCGATGGCGTAACAGGCGAACGGTTTGACCGCCGCAAGTCCTTTCGCAACATCGTCGAAAAGCAAATTCGGTCGCTGGAGGCTGATCCCACGACGCTCGACACGATGGACGATTTTTATCAGCAGGCTTACACGTTGCTGACGTCGGAGGAAGCCCGGAAGGCGTTCTCGCTCGACGGCGAAACGGAAGAGACGTTCGATCTCTACGGCAGCAAAGTCACCGGCGGCATCATTGGCCCCGACAACCGGTTTCACCCCAAAGGTCTCGCTGAGAAACTGATCCTCGCGCGGCGGCTGGTCGAAGCAGGGACGCGATTTGTGACGCTGGAGTACGGTGGCTGGGATTCACACGTGGATATCAAGAGGAACTGCATCGACCAAATGGCCCCGCTCGATCAGGCGATCGCGGGTCTCATCACGGACCTCGACCGCCGAGGCATGCTCGAATCCACGCTGTTCTGGGTGACCACCGAATTTGGCCGCACGCCGAAGGTGAATTCAAATAGCGGTCGCGACCACTGGGCTCGCAACTATTCGATGCTTCTGGCTGGCGGCGGCTTCAGCCAGGGCCTGATTTACGGAGCCAGCGATTCCACGGCCGCCGAGCCTTCCCGTGATGCGGTGCCGCTAGAGGATTTGATGTTCACGATCTATCATCAACTCGGCATCGACGCCAACAAGGAATTGCTCGCCTTCGGCACCCGGCCGATCGAGATCATCCATGGGAAGCTTGTGAAGGATATCTTGGCTTAGATCGCCGTGATAAGAGTGGATTTCATGTTCCTGCCACCATCAATTGTTTTCTGCCGCACCGGGGTGGTGGTAGTCGCGCTGTGGCTCGCAGCAGCGGTGCCGGCGTTCGCCCAGGGCGTGGTCCGTCACATTGAAAGAGTGACTCCCAGAATCGGACAACGCGGCACGACCGTCGAGATGACGATTCAGGGATTCTCACTTAAGAATCCTCGCGAGGTAATCTTCTACGAGCCGGGCATCAGGTCCGTGGCGATCGAGGAGCTGCCCAACCTGCCGCAGCCAATTGGTCTCGCCCATGGCGGTCGGATGGAGGAGCAAGTGAAATGCCAGTTTGAAATCGCCGCAGATTGTGTCCCCGGCAAGCACTCCTTCCGAATCCGCACGGACACCGAACTCACGGGCGTCGCCACGTTTCACGTAACACCGTTCCCTGTCATCGACGAAGATGAACAAAAACCAAATACCAACGACACGCTCGTCACGGCGATGCCTGCGACGTCAAACGTGACGATCCGTGGCAGCCTCGGGAACAGCCCGCGGGACGACATTGACCTGTATAAAGTGGCTGCGGATGCAGGACAGAGGCTCTCCGTTGAGGTCGACTCGGAACGGATTTCTGATGTGAACTTCCGCGCTTCGGAGTTCGATGTTGCTGTCCGGATCCTTGACAAGTCCGGTCGCGAGCTCGCCGCCAACGATGACAACCCGCTCCATTTCCAGGATCCACTGGTGAGCATTAGGTTACCGACGGATGGCTTCGTGTTTGTGGAGGTCCGCCGATCAGTGTTCCGGCCTTACGACACGTTCTACTGTGTTCACATCGGCTCATTCCAGCGGCCGCTTGCCGCATTTCCACCAGGTGGCCCTGCCGGAAAGCCACTGGCCGTGAGACTGCTCGGTGATCCGCTTGGTGATTACGACGTTACAATTCCCGTGCCTAAGGTCGCCGGTACGTTCGACTATTTTGGCGACGCACCGTCCCAACTCCTACTGCGTTCAAGCCCTTGTGCAAACGTCCTCGAAGTTCCGGACGCTGCTGAAACGCGCGTCTCGTCCCTGCCGATCGCGGTGAACGGCATCCTCGACAAGCCGGGCGACACTGACGCCTTCCGGCTGTCCGTGAAGAAAGGAGATCGCTACCAGATTCGTGTTTTTTCTGCCGCGCTGGGTTCACCGCTCGATCCTGAAATTCGCCTCCGGCCACTGGATGCACAGGGGACTCCGGGACCGGTGGAACTCGCTGCCGAAGATGCCGATTTGCGAGTCGATCGCGATACCTTTACCTATCATGGCGGCAACCACCCGGATCCGTCGGTGATCTGGGAGCCAAAAACCGATGGTGATTACCGGCTCGAAGTTAGAGACATCGTGGACTCCGGAAGTCCAACTGGCGTGTACAGGGTCGAGATCGCGACACCACCGGAAACGATTTATGTCCGGCTGGGCGAAGGATACGGAGACGCGATGGGCGGAATCGTCGTTCCGCAGGGAAGTCGCCAGAACGTAATCCTCCAACTCCGCGAAGGACAGGGAACCAGGTACAACGGTCCGATCGACCTCATCGCCGAGGGGCTACCCGCAGGCGTTCGGCTTGTGTATCCGCCGATGCCCGGCCCACCGTTACGAAATATGGGATACCAACCGATCTGGCTGATGCAGCTCGTAGCAGAACCAACGGCTGTGCCCGGTACGGTCTTCATGACGCTCAATGCAAAGAACAACGCGGTGCCTTTCACGATCGCGAAGAATCGGATCGCTGTGGCGGTCACCGAACCGTCCCCGATCTCAATCGACCTCGTGCCGCCGACCATTGCACTCGTCCGCGGCGGCGAACTGGCGATCAAAGTGAAGCTAACCCGTCATCCAGGCTTTACCGGGGAGGTCGATTTTCAATGTGCATTTCCTCCAGATGGCTCGCACGGCCTTGGCCTGCCGCCGAAGGCCACCATACCCCCAGGCGAGACCGAGGCGATTCTGCGGATTTCCTCCGGCAGATGCGGAGTGGGCACCGTTCCGCTCTATGTAACGGCGACCACTCATCCCAATCCAAGCCGGACCGGCATTTTCATGGGGGCCGAGGTCGTCGCAGTATCTTCGCAGATCATTATCATCAACGTGGCCGAATCATTTGTGGAATTGGCCAGTGAGCCACAGAGCGTTCGACGCGGTGCAACAACCCGTTACGCGTTTGCCGTCACGAGTAAGAACCCATTTGAAGGCGAGGCAACGGTGCGGCTCCTGGGCCTGCCCAAGGGCGTGAAGGTGATTGAGCCGCTGCCCGTGATCTCGAAAGAGACAAAAGAGATTGCATTCGAAATTGAGGCCACCGACGAGGCCTTGCTGGGCCCCGTGAGCGGTCTCACTTGCGAACTGATCGTAAAGACAAGCGGCCAGGAAGTTCGCCAGAGATCCGGCAATGGCACATTACGGATCGATCCAAAACTCTAAAAACGCCCTTTATGAAACACTCTGTGATTTTGTTTGCCCTGCTGATGCTCGCGGCCGCCGTTGCAGCCTCAGCCGCCCCAGCCCCGGCCGTTGCAGCCCCAGCCGCCCCAGGCCCGGCCTCGGCCCCGATCGCGATCGCGACGGCTGATGAACCTGCACCCAGTTTCCGCAGTGACGTGATGCCCGTCTTCTTCCGAGCGGGCTGTAACACTGGCACCTGCCATGGCTCAGCCCGTGGAAAGGATGGCTTCATGCTGTCCCTCTTCGGCTACGATCCCACGGGTGACTACGAACGCATCGTCACTGAGATGACCGGTCGTCGCGTCAACACTGCCTTGCCCGAGCGAAGTCTGTTGTTACTCAAAGCGACAGGCGCCGTCTCCCATACCGGCGGCAAGCTCTTCGACCGCGACAACGATCTCTACAAAACGCTCCTCCGCTGGATCGAGGCTGGCGCACCGGACGACGAAGACAACATTCCGGAAACGATTGGCATCGCGCTTTCCAAAGAGAGCTTGGTATTCGAGCAGGCGGAAGGCGGCGAACCGCTCCGGGTCACAGCCATGTACAGCGACGGCACTTCCCGCGACGTCACGATGCTGGCCCGTTATTTTTCAAACAATCCCAGCGTGGCCACAATCGACGCCGACGGCCACGTCAAAGCGACCGGCCCCGGCGATACGAATGTCTTCGCGCGGTTCAACCGTTTCACCGTTGGTGCTGAGGTGATCGTGCTGCCGTCGATGGAAGGTTTCGTTTGGCCCAATCCGCCGACCAACAACTTCATCGACAGCCTCGTCTTTGACCGGCTCGAAAAGCTCCGCATCACGCCGTCCGATCTCTGTGACGACGAGACCTTCCTGCGGCGCGTCACACTCGACCTCGCGGCTCGGGTGCCGACCATCGAGGAATACCGTGTCTTCATGGACGATACCACAGCCGACAAGCGTGCCAAGAAGATCGATGAACTGCTCGCCGCAGACAGCTTCGCCGACTACTGGGCCGCGCTCTGGGCCGAACAGCTCCGCGTGATCGGCGGCGAACAAGGAGTCGGCACACAACCCAAGGCGGCCGATCAGTTCGTAAGATGGATTAAGTCTCAGCTCCGCGCCGGCCGGCCGCTCAACGAGTTCGTGGCCGACATGGTGTTCGCATCAGGATCCGTCAATCGCAGTGGACCTCCCAGTCTCTACACGCAGCTCGTGCATGACGTGAACATCAATCCTAAGGCGCTGGCATCGGACTTCTCGCAGGTGTTTCTTGGCGTGCAAATCCAGTGCGCGGAGTGCCACAACCATCCGTTCGACCGCTGGACGATGAACGACTACTACGGCTTCGTCAGCTTTTTCACCGGCATTCGGCGAAAGAACGGCCTCGACGCAAACGATAAGGTCATCTATTTCGACACATCCGCCGCGCCAGCCGCGCATCTGATTGACGGGCGGCCCATGCCTGCCAAGGTGCTCGGTGCCATCGATCCGGTCGGCGGCGAAGGCGATCCACGCAAAGCGCTGGCCGCCTGGCTAACCTCCTCCGACAACGAACTCTTCTCGCGCAACCTCGCCAACCGGATTTGGGCGCAGATGCTGGGGAAGGGCGTCATCGAGCCCGTGGACGACGTCCGCGTCAGCAATCCACCAGTCAATCCGGCCCTGCTCGACGCCCTCGCAAAACGGCTCGTCGAGTCGAAGTTTGATCTCCGGTCGTTTGTTCGCGACATCTGTAACTCGCGTGTCTATCAGTTGAGCGTGAAGCCCACGCCGTCGAACACCGGCGACACGCGGCAGTTTTCACACGGTCATCTTCGTCGGTTGCGGGCCGATGTGCTGCTCGACGCCATTGTCGATGTCAGCGGCGTACCAGCGACGCTGCATGGCTGGCCAATAGGAACGCGCGCGATCGATTTCTACCCACGAGTCAGTGGCGGCACTGGCGGCGGGGCAGACTACGAAGTCAACAGCAGCAGTCATTCCTTTTTCAAAAGATTCGGCGGTTCGACACGAGCCACGATTTGCGCCAGCGAGACCAAGAAGGAGCCGACCCTGTCCCAGACGCTGCACATGGCTGTCGGCGACACAGTCGGCAACCGACTCGGAGCCGGAGGTGTCGTGCAGAGACTGATCGAGTCGAAATCGACTGCGGAAGAGATCATTGCCGAACTCTATATCCGCACGCTCGGTCGCCAGCCGACGACCGCGGAAATGGCCGCTACTCGCGAAATCGTGGGCGAAAATGAAAATGTTAAACATCCTGCTGTGTACGAAGACCTCTTCTGGAGCCTGCTCAATGCGACCGAGTTCGCTTTCAATCATTAGATTCTGCGCGGCTGCTATTCTGCTCGCGACTGGCATGCTCGCCTGTGCCGAGGAGCCGAAGCCGATCACATTCGACGACCACATCGCGCCGATCCTGAAGAAGCACTGCGTCCAATGCCACGGCGAGTCAAAGCAGCAGTCGGGCCTCAATTTCGCAACCTATGCGACGCTCATAAAAGGCGGCAGCGGTGGCGAGGTGGTCGCAGCGGGCCGATCAGGCGGCAGCCGGCTGGTCGAGGTCATCTCGGCCAATGACCCCGCCGAGCGGATGCCCCCGAAGTCCGATCCGGTGCCGCCCGATCAGATCGCTATGATCAGGACGTGGATCGACACGGGCCTGCGCGAGAACGCTGGCAGTTCGGTCGCTGCGATGCGCACGCTCGGCTTCAAACCGATGGCATCTTCGCTGACAGCGGATGGCCCTCCGCCTGTACCAGAAAATCTGACGCCTGTTGAGAAACGAAAGACGCATCGCCCGTTCCCGCTGCTGGCGCTCGCCGCAAGTCCACGCGCACCGGTTGTCGCCGTATCCTCTTACGAAGCGATTGATCTTTTCGATCCGGCCACTCGCAGCCACCTGGGCGCGATCGCCTTTCTCGAGGGAGAGCCGCTGGTGCTCAAGTTCAGCCCTACTGGCCGCGTGTTGCTGGCCGCCGGTGGTATGCCGGTCCAAAACGGCGTGGCGGTGCTCTTCGACGTGACCACGGGCGAACGTCTCGCATCGGTCGGCGACGAACCGGACGCCGTGATTGCGGCTGACATTTCCCCTGACGAAAAACAAGTCGCGATTGGCGGCTCGGGCAAGGTCGTCAAGATCTTTTCGACAGAGAATGGAAAACTTTTGCATACGCTCGCCAGGCACACCGACTGGATCACAGCGCTCGCCTTCAGCCCCGATGGCAAACTGATTGCGACGGGCGACCGGATCGGCAACATCCATCTCTGGGATGCACAGAGCGGCGGCATCGTGTTGCCACTCTCAGAACACAAAGGAGCGGTTCGCGCCCTTTCGTGGCGGAGCGACAGCGGCGTGGTAGCCTCCTGCGGTGAAGACGGAGCCATCGTCTGGTGGGACGTTAAGGACGGCTGGCCGGCAATCAACAAGTCGAACGCCCATCCGCCTGCGCGGCCTGCGGGCTACTTTGGCAAAATCGCCAACGGCGTCCTCGACGCTGTGTTTGGTCCCAACGGTGAACTGGCAACCTGCGGCCGCGATGGTACCATCCGACTCTGGGCCGCTGATGGCAAAGAACTCAACAGTTTTTCGATTAAGAGCGGTCTGTCAGCCGACGCCTCCACGTCCGCTGCAACAGCGCCAAAAGGCGTGAAGCTCCTGCTCACCCGCGTCGCCATCACAGCCGACGGCAACTTTATCCTCGCTGGCGACTCCGCCGGCCAACTGCATGTCTGGCCCAAGAACCTTGAATAAGTACATGGGCCCTGGGGTCACAGAACCCGAGCAAAAATGAGTTAGTGAATTATCGTTACCTACGCGGCTCGATCGCGTTGACAACGAATAAAGGGATCACGAGTTGGCCGGAGGTGTTGGC
>JAYVSE010000080.1:0-2895 GCA_043775635.1 Planctomycetaceae bacterium
ACTTTCGTCCTCCTTTTCGTCAGTAAACTGACTGATTGAGCTACACTACCTACAATTCACGCGCGGAACGGCGCGAGCCGTCCGGTGCCAGTTCGAAAAACCTCGTAAAACACCGGGCGGCTCGCGCCGCACCGCTAACAAAATGCTTCACATTCTTGTTAAGTCCATGCCATGGATCCGATGCTTGTTGAATGTGCCTCCCGTCATGAGTATGCTTTTGGACAGGAGAAGGAAAGATGGGAAACGCTTCGAACCAACTTGTTCGCGACGAGCACGAATTGTACTGGATTCCGCCGATGACCTTTCGGGTGGCGGAGTCGTTTGAAGAGTTCGTGGCTTTGAATCCCGATTTGAGGGTCGAGCAGAATCGGAACGGGGAGATTGTCATTGTGTCGCCAGCAGGTAGTGAGAGTGCTAGCCGTAATGTTGAAATTTCCTACCAGTTGCAACGCTGGTCAAAAAGCTTTGGCGGAAAGACATTCGATTCCTCCGTACTCTTCACACTTCCGGATGGTTCGAAACGCGGCCCCGATGCTTCTTGGATTGCGATGGAGCGTTGGGAAGCTTTATCGAAGGAAGATCGTGAAGCGTTTGCTCCGATTTGCCCTGCCTTCGTGATTGAATTGCGTTCACGAACGGATCGCTTAACGAACCTTCAGCAAAAAATGGACGACTACATTGCCAATGGCGTTCGACTCGGTTGGCTTATCGATCCATATAAGCGTCAAGTGTACATCTATCGGCAGAATCGAGCGATGGAATTCGTGGCTGGACCTTCGTCACTTTCAGGGGAAGACGTGTTGCCAGGATTCGTCTTAGATTTGTCTCTGGTCTGGGCGAGTTAGTAACCGTCGCGAAACAAAATCCACTTTTAGCGGAACGGCGCGAGCCGTCCGGTATCGGGGGAACCGGAGAGCTTGTGCTCTGTTGAATTAATGAGCCGAACGCGCTAGCGGGCTGTTGATTTAATGAGCCGAACGCGCTAGCGTCGGGCTCAACGGCAGGACGTATACCGTTGACGGCCCGTGGCTCGCGTCATCGGCTCACTAGCACCATATGAAAGACTTGGTGATCATTGGACGCCGTCGCCTATTTTGTTGGGGAATTTCCAAGCTTCCTTTGGGAGCACGGTGATTGCACGCGGTTCGATACCCGTCACTCCCAAATTGCTCGGGCAGCGTACCATCGATTCCGTAACGGAAAATCTACGTTCGCCGCTCGCGATCGCCTCGACGTCAATCGATATCGAAAGCGTACTAGGCTCCAGGAATCGAAAAGCATTTTCGGTGCCTGACAAAGTGACCTTCGCTTCATTGACTAAGTTGTCTCCCAGCGGAAACGTTTTAGGAACATTTCGATATTCAATTGGCACAACAAAGGTGCGGTAGATTTGGTTGCTGTCGTAAACGACAAGCCACCAGCCGATCATTGAAATCAGTAGAGATACAAGTTTCAGGACCGGCCGGTCTCGCAAGAAGCGTTGCGTATAGGAACGACGTTCGCCTACGCTCATCCAGCTCATGTGGTCTTGAATGATCGATTCAAGATGGCGCGGTACTGTGATTTTCTTTAATTCACGATTCTTCGTGACGCTGACCGTGCCGCGCTCCTCCGACACAACGATGGTCAGGGCATCGCAGACATCGGATAGTCCTAACGCCGCATGATGTCTGGTGCCGCGATCATCGGCCCGCCCAGTGGCTTTCGCAAGAGGTAGATGCGACCCGAAGCGAGACACTCGCTCGCCTTCAATCACGACCGCGCCATCGTGTCCAGGCGTATTGGGGTCAAACAGGCTCTGCAGCAGCGGACGACTCGGTAACGCATCCAGCGGCGTGCCCCCGTCGACATACAACTGCAAATCATCGCGGCCTCGAATCACGATCAACGCACCCACTCGCTGTTGACCCAGCGTAAACGCAACGTCACTGACGGCTTCGGCAATTTCGTTGGCACCACTGACGTTGCTGTCCAGCGGTGTTGATCCTGCAATCCACTGGGCAACCCGTTCCGATGCCCAGCGAATATCGTCTTGATAGACGATCGCGATGGCAACGAGGACCACAAAGAAGCCGACTTCAAAGACCGCTAGCGTCAAGTAAAGCTGCCACTGCTTGGCGAACAAATACAGTGCGCCAACGACAAGTAACGCCATCGCCCCACGGCGCGAAGCACCTCGAATTGTCAGTACCAAGACGACGTAAACGACGCTAGCAAAAATCAAAATGTCGACGAAATCGACCAGTCGTATCGAACCTGTGGGAAGCATCTGGTTTCGGTCCGTAATCCGTTGTGCCGAAAAAGAATGGTTGTATCAGGCCTCATTATGACTTGATTTCGAGCTTGATGAAACCCGACGCAGGCGGGGCTTGTCCGGCTTGTTAAAAATTTGGTATTATGAGCCGAAGAAGCTTTTTCGCAAGTTTACTTCCATAATCTTGCCGCGTGCGGGGCTTGTCCCCGTCGGGCCGCGATCACAACCAGATGGCGAAGAAGCAATGACGTCGGCCACGGGCGGAGCTTGTCTCCGTCGGGCCATGATCAGAAAATGATCGTGCAGCGATGCGTGTAACGATTGATTAACGCTCCACGCGGACAAGCCGCATGGTAGCGAGGTTCACTCCGCCAGCATCTTCTGGTTGTGATTATAGCCCGACGGGGATAAACCCCGTCGTAGCATCTGGTCGGAACAATATTGAATCAAAATTTCGCTATCAAATTCCGTGTCAATACCAAATTTTTAACACCCCAGGCTTGTCCAAACGCCGTGAACGATTTTTCGTCAGCAAATTAAATGGTTTTAGCGGTACGGCGCGAGCGGGCTGTTGATTTAGTGAGCCGTACGCGCTAGCGTCGGGCGCTACGGCAGGACGCCTACCGTTGACGGCCCGTGGC
>JAYVSE010000081.1:0-30185 GCA_043775635.1 Planctomycetaceae bacterium
GAATTCAAAGTAATTCGGCCACCAACCCCTCAAAGGAACTGGAAATCCACACCGTCATAATTCGGCCCGAACTATGACCATAATTCGGCCGGGAACATCTGAGGAAGTATCGTCAACAGACCAGGGAATGATGATCGCGATCCCACTGCCCGAGTGGCGCAAGCGATTTGGTAATCTTAAGCCACCTGAAATGGCAGACGAACTCCCTTTGGGGCCAAAGACTATTTCACTAAATCTACGAACCTTCGAATTACGTTGATAAACTCATCTTTGGGTAACTTGGCCGACCAGACACGATCCATGTGTTCTGGCGGGCACCATTCTGAATTCTTTCCACGCCAGACAATCCTTTTCCAATCGCCCTCATCAACAATAAATATGTCCCAGCCGTCTACAGCGTCATCGAGGCTATGGATGAGGAAATAGTTCCAAACCGCTTCCTCTGTAAGTCCATGTGAGAAATTGCATTTCTCCGCCGCTCTATGCAACACTGAGAACAGCTCGTCATCCGCCAGCTCATCGAACTGCAGGTCAGGATAACGAGGAATCTCGTGAGAAATTGCAACTCCTTCTAGCTCGCTCGCAAACGTTGGAACGTACACTGAGCTGGAATCACCAATTCGTTGACCTGAAACACACACATAAATTTCACCGTACTCTCGTTTCGGATCGAGGCTTACAACTTCGATGGCGAATTTCTCTTTGTTGCCAATTACACAAGAATTATTCACCGAACTGCCTCCTAACTGCTGGAGGCACGTGAACATCTTTCGTCCTACGTCCAGACAACGTTCGACCATTTGTTTGTCCGTTCCAGTGAAATTCAGTTCCGTTACCATCCGCTTGAAAACGATGGTAGTTTCCACTTGTATCCTTCGTGTAGTACGAAACTTTTCCGTTGTTTGGGTTTCGATGTGAGATGGATTGCTCGAAAAGCTCGGTGTGATTGTTTGGTAAGACGGTCTTGCGTGGGTTGTACGGATTGAGGCCTCCCACTGGATCGTGGTGCCCATAGTTTACGTACGTATGCCGCTGGCCTAATTGTCCCCTTAGAGAAGGTTTGCTTGCTTCTGCAAGCTCGTCGCCGTTCGTCAGCACGCGGCGTTCGGCGAGTACGGCGTGTCCACCCTCTGGGGCTACGCCCTCATCAGCAGCCTCTCCCGCCTGTTTAACAACCTTACGCCATCCGGCAGGGAATCCGGCCGCAAGTTTCGCGGCACCGGCCCATTTGGCTGCCGTGGATGCGACTACGGCAGGACCGCCTGCCGCCGCCGTCGCTGCGCCCGCAACGCCAAAGGCAACTCGCGATCCGCGCTGGTAACCGTCCAAACTCTCGCCAGTAGCTAACGCGCGACCCGTTGCCCCTTCAACTGGCCCAGCCAAACCGGTCATATCCAACGTTAGCATCACTCCCGCATCGAAGTAATGCTTGAAACTGCCATTGAACGGCTGACCGTTAACGCGAGACGAGAATCCAATGGCGCGTTCGCCCAGTGCTCGGCCTGCGTCACCGCTGATGATGGCTCGCGGGGTACCAGCTAAACCGGTGAAGAACGACGAAACATTGGAGCCGATATTACCCAGGCCCGCTCCAACTATTCCTGTCCATTGTCCCCAAGAGTTTGTTGGTACAGATTGAATTGCTGAATTGCCACGGCCCGTTGAAGGCGTGCTCGGGACTCTTTGGTCGGGGATAATGAATGGGCCAGGTAGCTGAATGCCGTCGGTATATGGGGAATAAACGTTGATTGGTGGCGATGTATATGACAAATTTAAATTGATTTGAAATACGTCACGAGTCGACATCGGCTGGGCAGCGTTGATGTCAACGTCTGCGGCACGTTGCGGTTCGCTGGGCGGAGTGATCGGTGGCACCGGTTTGCGATGACCTTCATTCCAATCGTTATAAAGTTCTCTGCCGGCTAAGTAAATGCCGAAGCCAGCTAGCCCGCCTAGTATTGAGCCTGCCAAAACGCGACCACCAATTGTTCGTGTAGCCGTCATGCTCCCAGTGTAAAAAGTTTCGCTGGTGTTGCTCACTAATGTGACCCCTGACGATTCAGCACCAGTCACCAACCCTTGTTCTCCGATCGCAATCACTTCCAAGTCCGGTAAGAAAGCTGCAACAATACTTTCGGTTGTTGCCGAGGCAAATTCAGAAGCGGCAGCGAAGATCGCTGCAGGACCGACGTACCAAGTAAAGGTCGCGGCAGCGACGATCGCCAGCGTTTCCCAAGGGTGCTCTTCCACAAATTCCCACGAGTCGTGCGCAAAGGCGCGAGTATCTTGCCAAGCGTCTTCAAAGACATTGCCAATTTGGTCTTTGACCCGGGTGATTTCCTCCGTCACCTTGTGGAACGCACTGCTCAGCCACGAATTACCCGTTGGATCGGTGTAATCATTCGGTGCGTTGCCGACATAGCGTGTCAGGTTCGTGTCACCGCCTGCGAAGCCGATCGGGTCCGGTGTCAGGAATTCCCCAGCCGCCGGGTCGTACCAACGATCACGGTAATAGTTCAAGCCGGTTTGAGTATCGAGTTCGCGACCGGTGTAACCGAACAACGTATCGACGGCGGCGTTGGTTTGGGACAGTGGCTTGCCATAACTGTCATAAACACGATGGTTGGCAATCGTCGAAATCGTGCCGTCAAAGGTAGACAAGTCACGAACCGTTTTCTGGTTATCGGCGAGTGTCCAGGTGATGTTGCCAGTGCCATTGATGTCAGCCAGAATCTCGTCGACCTGAGTGCCGTGCAAATAGCGATTTTGGATCGCGTTGCTACTGGCTGCGTTCAGGACCGTGGTGACCGTGTCACCGTCGAGCACAAAGCGCTGGGAAATGTCAGTCGTGCCGTTGCCATCGCTGTCAACGGTTCGCGAGAGCCGTTGGTTGTTGGTGTCATAGCTGTAATTCGTATTCGCAGTCAGCACATTCGCAGCCGAGTATTCTTTGACGCTGATCAAGCGATTGCGTTGGTCATAAGCATACTGCGTCGAAGCACCGGTCGCTGCACCACCGACCAGCACCGTGCGGCGGGTGCGGTTGCCTTCGAGATCGTATTGATAAGCGAACTTGCCATCATTCAAAACTTGATTGTTGGGTCCGATCGTGACCCCTGTGCCGGTACGGTTGCCAGCGGCATCGTAGCTGTAACTTTCATTGGGCTGCGTGGTGCGCGTGGCAGCCGTCAATTCACCAGCGGCATCGAGGGTAAAGGTTGCCGTGCCATCGAGCGTTGAGTTATTACTGGTCAATCGAGAAGCAGCGTCAAAGCCCAGTGTATAACCGGCCAGCGTGGTGGCACCCGATTTATGCGCAATGCCAATTTGCCGATCATCGAGATCGTAGGTGAAGTCGGTTTTTACCGTATTCGTCGTAGCTGGCCCGCCCAAGACGGACCCTTGCGAGCGCTGGATCGAAACGACTTGGCTGGTCGGTGTGTAGGTGTAATCGGCGGCGACTCCACGCACGGCTGCGGCCGTTTGGGCAATGCGTGTCACCCGGTCCAGAGCATCGACGGTGTAGGTGGTGGTGGTAATATCGGTGCCGATGGTTTGCTTGGTCGTGGCTAGGTTGCCGCCAATGTCATAAGTATAGGCGAACAAGACATTGGGCGCGCTCGGCACCGTCCGCAGCGAACTGGTCAATTGATCCAATCGATCGTAGCTGTAGCTGGTCGTTGAGTCAGGATCGTTGACCGCAGCCACCAGTCCAGCCGAGTTGTAAGTGGTGGCAATCGTGCGTGTGAGAGTGGAGGTTGTTGTCGTCCCCGCTTTCCAGAGTTCGCTAGTGACTCGATCGAGCAAGTCATAAGTGAATTCAGTTCGTTTGCTGTTGCGATCGATTTGGGCAACTTGATTGCCGACGAGGTCATATTCAAACGTGCGACTATGACTCAGTGGATCCGTATCGGTGATGAGGCGATTAAGGACATCATAAACATAAGTCGTTGTGTTGAGCGAAGCGTCTTTAAGCGATGTCAAATTACCTTCGGTGTCATAGCCGTAACGGGTGACGGAACCGCGTGGGTCGGTGACTTGGACTTTGCGTCCGAGTCCGTCATAGACGTTGGTGGTGGTCAGATCCACTGTGCCGGTAGCCCGCTGGATTTCGCTGACCAGCTCACTGGCCGCGTTGTAAGTGTAGCGAGTCTGAGATGCAATAGCCGGGCCAGTGCCGTCGGGATCAGGCAGTGTCGTTTGAATCAGGCGATCGAGCGCATCGTAGGTTGACGTGGTGGTTTGGGTGTTAGCGTCAGTCGTGGTTAAGACGTTGTCCGCCAAGTCGTATGTCTGGCTGGACAATGGGCCGGTCGCAAGCGTGCCATTCGTTGGATTTGGCAATCGTTGCGAGAGTTGGCGATTCCAAGCATCGTAAGTGAATTCAGTCCGGTTGCCCCGAGCGTTGATCGTCGCCGTGACGTTGCCGACTTTATCGTAAACGGTGCTGTCACTTGGTGCCGCAATGGCATCAGCGGTATCGGCGTCGGGATAGGTCACGCTAGTTTGGCGATCGAGTCGATCAAATTGAAACGTGGTCGTGCGCGCGAGTTGATCGGTTTGCGAGATCAGGTTGCCAGTTTTGTCATAAGCGTTGGTGATAACGGGCGCGGGTAACGCACCGGCACCATCAGGATCAGGCGAGGTTTGCAATAGCAGTTGGTCGCGAGTGTCGTAAGTGAAGCTGGTGATTCGGGATAGCGCGTCGGTGACGGTGAGCTCGTTACCGACAAGATCGTAAGTGTATTTCGTCTGCGGACCCGTGCCGGTCGTAGCCGGGTTCGGCAATGTTTCGACGACCAACCGATTGAGCGCATCGTATTGCCAGTTGGTTTGACGCCCGAGCGTATCGGTCGCGGCGATCACGTTGCCGACAAGATCGTAACGCATGCTGTTCATTGGTGCCGCGATGCTGTCGGTTGAATCGGGATCGGGCAATGTGGAACCAACCAATTGATTGAGGTTGTCATAGCGATAAAGCGTGATGCGCCCGAGCGGATCTGTTGTCGAAACAACATTGTTGGCAGCATCATAGGCGGATGATTCGGTTGGCGCAAGCAACGGACCACTGCCGTCGGGATCGGGCAGCGTTACATTCGTTTGGCGATCCCAAGCGTCGTAAGTAAAGCTAGTCATTCGCCCGGCAACATCGGTGGACTGAATGACGTTGCCGACTTGGTCGTATTTGGTAAGTGTTGCTTGGCCGGGTGCCGTTGCACCCACCGTTGGATTGGGTAGTCGAATCGATGTCGACCGCGACAAACGATCGTAGCTAGTCGTGGTGACCCGTCCGAGCGCATCCGTCGAACTCGTAAGATTACCGACGAGGTCGTATTGATATTGGTTGGTAGGTGCCGGGACGCTGTCGGTTAGATCAGGATCGGGAAGCGTTTGCAGGACCAATTGGTCGAGATTGTTGTATTGGAAAGCAGTTTGTCGTAGCAGCGCATCGGTACTGGAGAGCGTGTTGCCAACGAGGTCATAAGTAAAGGTTTCGACTGCGGCCGTGGTGGAATCAGCGGCGACGGTGCGTGGGTGTGTGATTGAGGTCAACTGGTTTACGGCGTCGTACGCATTGGTTGTGACGCGACCAAGCGGATCAGTCGTCGAAATGACATTGCCTGCTGCGTCATAAGTCCAATTGAAGGTTGGAGAGATTAATGTCATGCCGACGGCGGGCGATTTTTCAGAGGTCTTGCGGTCGAGTTTGTCATAGACAAAATCGGTGACCCGGTTAAGCGGGTCGGTGATACGGGATAGATTGCCAGCCGAATCATAAACGTAATTTGTGATCGGCGCATTAGCGTTGTCCAGTGAATTGGCGATCGGTTGCGTTTCGCGTATCGTCCGTCCAAGGTTGTCGAGCAGTGTGACGCTAGTTCGTCCCAGTGTATCGATGTCGGATCGCGTCTTGGCAACGTCGTTGTAACGAGTTTCGGCTTTATATGCGACCGTCATTGGATCGTTGTCAAGATCGGGCAGCGTCACGATCGTTGGGCGATCTATGGCGTCATAAGTGTATGTCGTCAATCGTCCAAGCGGATCGATGGACTGAATTCGCCGGCCCGCAGCGTCGTAACCAAATTGTTGCACGAGGGCGGGAGCGCTATCGGTCAAATCGGGATCGGGCGCGGTGGTCGCGATCAAGCGATAGAGCGCATCGTATTGGTTAGTGGTTTGGCGACCGAGCGGGTCAGTGATTGAGATGACGTTGCCCACTGTATCGTATTGCGTTTGCCACTGCGGACGAGTACCGCCAGCAACTGCCGCAGGTAATTGCAACATGAGCAGGCGACCGAGTGCGTCGAACGTGCGATCGGTTTGCCGACCCAGCGGATCGATGGTACGGATGGGATTGCCAATGAGGTCATATTGTGTTGTGGTCGTCGCACCAGGGATCGAATCGGAACTATTCGTATCCGGGGCAATCGTTGTGATTTGACGACCCAGCGCGTCGTATGTGAATTGCCAAAAATTTCCGTTGGGATCGGTTTGCTTGATGATGTGACCCGCGGCATCGTATTGCGTGCCGGTGACCGGCGCAGCCAGCGAGCCAGTGCCATCGGGATCGGGAGCGGTGACCGAAGTCGTGCGTCCGAGCGAGTCAACGGCGAAAGCCGTTACTCGCGTGAGGTCGTCGGTTTGAGAAACGAGGTCACCGAACCCGTTGTAAGTGTTTTGCAACCAAGGTGATGTCAATGTACCAGTGCCGTCAGGATCGACCGAGGTTTGGCGCAACAAACGACCTTGAACCGTGTAGGTGAAGGTGGTGGTTCGTTCGGCAACCACAGATGTTGATGTGATCGTTCCCGCCGCATTCTCGACTTGGTCAATCTTGGTCAGTACCTCATCGGCACCATTGTAGGTGTAAACTGTCGCCAATCGAGTTTGACCGTTGGGGCTATCGATCAACGGCGACAGCGATTTGGTGATTCTGCCATCAGCGTCGTAAATTCGATTTGTCACTCGGCCGAGAGGATCGGTGGACTCAATGACATTGCCCATCGCATCGTATTTGTACTGCCAAACGGGCGCGGTAAGCGGTCCAGTTCCATCCGGGTCATCAGCTCGTGTTTTGACAACCTTCCCAAGCGAGTTGTAAATGCTTGCGGTGACATGGCCGAGCGGATCGATGGATGCAATCGTGTGTCCAGCAACATCATAAACGACCGCAGAGGCTTGCCCCAGTGCATTGACGGTGCGGACCGGTCGATTTCGAGCATCGAATTGCGTTCTGGTTTCGTAGCCATTGGCGTCGACAGAGCTGACGACGTTGCCATTGGCATCGAGGTAAGTCGTCAATGTACTAGCCGCCGCACCTGTGGTAGCCAGCGGTAGAGTAGTGATGAATGAGCGCCCAGCAAGATCATAAGTGAACTGCGTTGGCGCACCCAAGACATCGGTTGTCGTAATGGGGCGACCGGCTGCATTATAGGTGATCGTTTGCAGACCACCGGCTGGATTCGTAATGCTGGTTGCACGCCCTTCCGGATCGAACGTCGCCGTGAGCACACGAATTTGAGCCGGTGCTAGGGTGGCGAGATTGACAGTGGTTTGGCCCGAAATGTCGTAGAATGTAATTGCAGTGGCGTTGCCCGCGATATCGAAAGTGGTCTTGTCGATCCGTTGGTTATCGATTTGGGTTTGGATTACGCGCCCGGAATTGTCGTAGGTAAACGACGTGACACTGCTCAATGGATCAGTGATCGTGGCGATTTGGCCACGAGGGTTGTAAGTCCACTGCGTAATGGCACCGCCGGTATCGGTCTTTTTAATGGGTTGACCCGAAGTATTATATACCAGCGTGGTTGTAGCACCATTGGCTTCGGTCGTGGTCAGCGGTTGGTCAAAGTTGCTATAAGTGATCGTACGTTTGTTGCCGTCGGGGAAAATTGTGGTTTGCAGGCGACCTTTGGAATCGTATACAAAGCAGCTTGTGGCCCCTGATTCATCGCGAATGGTCAGCGGCTTGCCGTTTGAATCATAAGTGATGCGAACGTCGCTACCATCGGGATTGATACGGCGGGTTAACCGAGTACGAGCATCCCATTCAAACTGAGTGCGATTGCCGTTACCATCGGTTTGGACGATCACGTTGCCAAAGTTGTCATACGTAAATTGGTTGGTGATCAGCGCCGTCGGTGCCGACGCATACGGAGCAGGCAATGATTGGCTGAGCAATTTTCCGCTGCGATCGAATTGATAACTTGTGACAATGCCGGTCGGGTCGGTGTGGCTGAGTAGATTGTAAAACGCATCGTAGCTGTATTGATCTTTAGGGCGAACGGTGACACTGGCCGCAGCCACCGCTAGCGGCAGCAGACGCTGAGTCAATTGTCCGTCGGGGTTGTAGACGAAATCGGTTTCGTAGTCGCTGATGGCGGTAGTCGCCATACCGCGCGGATCGGTTTGTGAGATGAGTTGGCCACGGGCATCATAGGTCGATAGCGTCACATTGCCTGTGGCGTCGGTTTCACTGGTCACGTTGCCATGAGCGTCCAGTATCCGTGACTTGAGCACGATGTTATCGGTCGTCACGCTGGGTGTGATATCAAGATCCGATGTTACCTTGGTGACTTGACCGAAGGTAGGGTCGTATTCGTAGACAGTGTAGACGCTATCGGTTCCCTTTTGTGTCAGCAGATTGCCTTTGGCGTCGTAGGTGGAATAGACCGTCGTCAGTCCAGGCTGCGTTGATTGCAAAACTCGCCCATTGGTGTCAAAAGTCTGCGTGAACTTAGAGCCATCAGCAAACAGTCGCTCAGTCATTACGTTTTGTGCAGTGTAAGTTTCGACGGTGACGACACCGCTGCCGTCGATTACTTCGCGTTTGGAATTGGTATCGTCGTAACGATATTGAGCAACCACTTGGCCAGCGGTTGAAACGGTGGCCAAGCGACCATTGAGATAGTAATCGAACCGTTGGTCTTGGCCGTTTTTCTCAGTAACGCTTGACAGCAGACCAATGGCACCCGTGATCGGTGCGTACTTGTATTGGACGAATTGACGTATACCGCCGACAACGCTTGCGGGCATGAGGGCTTTGGTCAGATAAGTCGTGCCAGAAATTGTTTGGCTGTATTCGTAATTCCAGACGCGACCCTTGTCATCGGCGATCGATGTAATTCGGCCAGCGGCACCTGTGAAAGTCAATCGCGTTCGAGTGGCGGCTCCGTTGCCAGACTCAGTGACCTTGGCAATCAGATCGCCCGTGTAAGAAATCGTTTGGATGTTGTCATTGCGGTCTTTGATTTCAACCAAGCGAGCGCGAGTGCCATTGATTTGATAAGTGTAAAGATCACCTTGTTTGGTCCGGACAATGACCGAGAGCACGCTGTTTACGACTTTGCGTTCGGCTGTTGTGCCGTCAGCGCTAGTGTTTGAAAATGGAGTGATTCCGGCGGTAGTTGTCCCGGCGGTAAATGTGTCAGTCGCTCCCGATGGTTTGGTCCAAACGAAACTGTTGGTGTCGGCCGCGATCGTCAAGAAGCTACCATAGGTAAACGCCCAACCAGTACCGAAGCCTTCGTTGTCGGTATTCTTGGCGTTATAATGGCGTTCGACATCGGTCGCGATACCAATCGAAGGCAAGCTGATATCCGCATCATCGCGAGTTAAATACTTCGCGGCAGGCGCTGCCACTTGAGTACCACTGTTGAAGGTCGCCGTGGTTGCAGCGGCAGGCGGGGCAATCACTTTGATAAGCAGTTTCTCAGCGACGCGATTGCCTGAGGCGTCATCAACAAAATACTGCACAATCTGGTCGCCAACTGTAGCAGTCGCTAATGCGGTCAAGCGGACATTACCATCTTCCACCGCTGCGGTAACGCCAGCGATGACGACGGACGACGTCGGCGCGGCCGTTGACGTGTTGAGTTGTACTCCTGAGAGTTGAATCAGTTGCTGGTCAGGGTCGAAGTCATTCGCCAACACTGGCACGACAAGCGTTGAGCCTTGCGACAACGTCACAGTATCCGGTGTGGCAATTGGCAAAGATATCCCAGGCCGAACTAAAAGTCGCAACAAACGAGTTTCACTCCAACCCGATGCGGTGAGGAGTTGATATTGGATGGTTTGATCATCTTCGCTGGTGCCAACGGTAACCGTCGCATTTCCGCCACTGGTGATTGACGACACGATCAAGCTACCACGTGAAATAGTATTGGCGAACACACTGGAGCCTTGCCAAGCGAACCTCACGGCGGTGATGGGAGGCAACGAAGGATCGCTGAAAGCCAAAGTGGATTGAGCTGCCGTAAGCACGGCGACTTGAGAGTTAGCGGTTATCGCGGGCAGTACTGGAACGACCGCTCGTTGAGAGCCACTTTTTATGACAACTGTGACCGGTGTCGACATGTAACCACTAGCGGAGCTGCGGATTTCTGCTTGAACACTCGACGGCACGAAGGCAGCATCGAGTGTAAGTAGCAGTTGGTCGATTTGGACCTGCCCGTTCATCGCCCATAAGTTCAAGGTCGCAGAGCCGATCGCAGTCGTCATACTGAGCCGATCGTCAACGGGCCGTGCCAGGACCGTGCGAACCCACTGCCACTGCGTACTGAACGTGGAAATTCCTTGTCCACCAAAACTTTGAGCAACTCCGTTTAAGCCCAGATGAACCGCGGCTGCGGTACCCGATAGACTGCGCATGCGAAGCCAAGCGTATTGCACTCCGGCGCGATCGAACGTTACATTGTAGTCCACTCGTGAACCGGTGATCGCATTACCATAATTGGTTGTCGGTGCCGCAGACAATTCAATGCCTTGGACCGAAGAGGTAGTGCCGCTTGCAAATCGTTGCCAACGGGAAGTTCCGACTGCCAAGCTTTGGGCAAATCGTTCGGCTTCGACAACGACCACACCAGTGGACGTGGCTGTCGCCGGAGGAATTGAGTTGTCTTCATCGAAGGCCGATGCGAGTACCGTGTAACTGCCTGGAGTTGCATAACGATGCGATGGCTGATCAGTAGCGGAAATCCATTCCACAGGCGAGCCATCACCCCAGTTCATGGCGACGTAGGTAAGTTTGTCAGTGCCGGAATCGCGTGAAATCAACTGCGGTCGATAGGACTCGCCTACGATCACTGGACCATTGGTCTGGAGCTGAACCGTGGGAACGACATTGGTTACGGTGATGGCAGTGACCGTGGTCGGGATTTTGCTGAGCGAACTGCCGTTCCAGTGAGCGACGGCACCGGTCGGATCAATGCCCCAAATGTCGTTTACATTATTGGCACAAAGCGATTTAAAGTTGGCCCAGCTTTGCAGTACCCATGTATTGGTACCATTCCATTGATAGACCGTGTTGGCGGAGGTAGCTCCGAATAAAACACCATCGTTGCCTTGCGAAAGGTCGGTCAATATTCCTGTAAAGCTATTCCAGATATTGTTGTAAAAATAGTATAGACTTCCATTCGCAGCCACACCGTGCGCACCGCCACCATTTGCCGCTTCAATATCGACGAGGCCTCCCGGCATATTCGTCCAAGAGGAACCGCTTCGCCGGACCATTACGTTTGCAGTATCAATTCCCCAAGTTGTTCCATCCGACGCGATCGAAATGTTCTTCAGCAAACGGCCTGGGAACGGAGTCGTCGTCGTCCCGTTCCAACTGGAGACGATTCCAGCAGCATCCACACCCCAAATTTCGGTCGCGTTGCGCACAGTGAATCGAGCGTAATTGAGCGAAAGCGGCGTCCAGGATTGTCCGTCCAAACGGAAGATCGAACCGTCTGTAGCACGCGCGAAAACAATGCCATCCGAGCCGACGGCGACTTCGGCGGGACTGAAGCCTCCAAATGTTCCATCAGGTTTGTAAAGTTCAGTGGTGATCGTGGGAGTTGAAGGCCCATCAGCAAAAACGTGAGCCACTTGACTCGCGTTGCCAGCGACCGTCTGCGTTGAACCATCGCCCCAATTGACGATCCATTGTGAAGTTGGACCGAACGCTTGTTTGAGATCGAGAACGTAGGGCTGACCTTCGACCGCAGGCGCAGCGACGGTGGGCTGCACCATTGGATCGACACGAGTAACGCTCACGGGCGTTACGGTCATTGGCACCTTTGTAAGCGAACTGCCGTTCCAGTGGGCGACGGCACCAGTTGGATCGATTCCCCAAATGTCGTTTACATTATTCGCACAAAGCGATTTAAAGTTGGCCCAGCTTTGCAGTACCCATGCATTCGAACCATTCCATTGATAGACCGTGTTGGCGGAGGTAGCTCCGAATAAAACACCATCGTTGCCTTGTGAAATGTCCGTTAGAATTCCGGAAAAGTTAGTCCAGACATTGTTGTAGAAAAAGGACAGGCTGCCGTTCGCGGCAACACCATGAGCCCCGCCGCCACTTGCCGCTTCAATATCGACAAATTGTCCCGGCATATTAGTCCAGGTAGAACCGCTTCGCCGGACCATTACGTTGGCAGTATCAATTCCCCAAGTTGTTCCATCCGACGCGATCGAAATGTTCTTCAGCAACCGGCCTGGGAACGGAGTCGTCGTCGTCCCGTTCCAACTGGAGACGTTTCCAGCGGCATCCACGCCCCAAATTTCGGTCGCGTTACGAACCGTAAATCGCGTGTAGTTGAGCGAAAGTTGGGTCCAGGACTGTCCGTCTAAGCGGAAGATAGTACCATCCGTTACACGGGAGAAAACAATGCCATCCGAACCGACCGCGACTTCGGCGGGGCTGAAGCCAGCAAATGTTCCATCCGGCTTGTAAAGTTCGGTAGTAATTACGGGGGACACGCCACCTGTGTAATAAACGTGTTGGGTTTGGCTGGCTGTTCCCGCAACAGTCTGAATCGAACCATCTCCCCAATTGACTTTCCAAGTCGCAGACGACCCGGAATCTTGGGATAGGTTAAGTAAATAGGATTCCCCTTGAACGACCGCGCTAAGCCCATTTGCGGTTGCGGTCATGAGTCGTCGTGATTCCAACGACTCGAAAGCAGCCCGTCGATTTTTACCCGGCCGGGCCGATGCCGAAGCATCAGGTCGAAGGATTTCCAGCAGGGCCTGTTTGAGCTTGGCACGCTTGCTTTCTGGTAACGTTCTCACTGCACGACCTTCCCTGTTGGGGGGCAATTGAAGGACTTTTCAGAGAATCGCGAAAATGTTAGCAATCGCGGTCGGAGGGTTGAAGCAGGGGACCCTTATAATTGGGACAATGCAGACGGACTTCCCCTTGGCGCGTGCAGACGCCATGAATTCTCGGCGATTCGCGGCTCAGGCAAACCATGCGAACGCCCTTGCACTGGCTGGCTTTTTCTTGTTCGTACACCACAGCGTTCAAGCTAGTGCTGCCGGACAAGCCGGCGAGGGGAGCCGGTTTTTTCTGACACGTTTTCTAACTTCAAAACGTGCGTTCATGTCGGACTAGCCGACATGGGGCGAAGTACGAAGGCGAACGATTGGCCCCCCTGCTGGCGTGTCCAGCAGGCGCCGACGTTTTACAGTTAACACCGCAGCAACCAAACATCGCCTCCCCGGTTGGCTTGCCCAACCGGAAGGAAAGTTAGATTGACGTACAAAGCAATTTAGGACCGTTCGATCAATTAGTGACCGATTTGCGGTGAAATTGTGTAGTTCCATTTTGGTAGCAGTTTGAGGAACTGTACAGACAGGAAGTTGGGAGTGTTTCCATCATGAAGGCGAATTGATTCCAGTTCGATTTGACAACCACACCGGATGATTCAGCGACGACCAGCCGATAACTGATCGAGACGTTGCCAATCCGCTGTGAAAATGCGCTATCAGACAAGCGTAGTTGGCGTGTCTCGCAATCGGCATGTCCAGTTAAGCACCCATTCAAAAGTTATTGAGCATTATGCGTTTAGGCGACCGGCAGATAAGATCTTAACGTACGATGGACTTCCAAGTCTGTTGAAAGGTACGACGGAGTTGGAAGTCCATCCTACAGCAGGTAAATATTTTTCTGCCGCTTGCCGTTAAACGAAAGAACTTATACCTGGGTGCTTAGATCGCCGTGCTGCTGCGAATCACGGGAACCAACAGCGCAAGCACGACCATCATGACCAGTAAGGCCATGACGAGCAGCATCACGGGTTCCAATAGTCTTACGAACAAATCGAGCCTTCGAAACGTTCGTTTTTCGAGACTGTCCGCGATCGCAGGCAAGACACTGTCCAGCGAATTGCTTTCCTCAGCGACGCTGATCATTTCAACAACGGTCAGGGGAAAGTGGCCGGAAGAACGCAGTGGAGACGCCAGCGTATCGCCAGCACGAATGTTTTCGGATGCATCCGAAATCGAACGGCTAAGCAAACGATTGCCCGTCGCAGTGCGGCTGATTTCGAGTGATTTTAAGATGGGGACACCGTTACTAAGCAACGTGCCCAGGACGCGGCAAAAACGTGCCACGGCGAGGTTCATTAAGATCGATCCCAAGACGGGGATTTTGAGCTTCACACGATCGGCCCAATCTTTGCCTTCTTCGCTTTGAAGCCGTACGCGAAAAAAGATAAACGCGCCAATGATGGCCACTAGCGCGATCCAGCCGTAACCTTGCAGAAAACGGCTGAACTTGAGCAATGCATCGGTGATCCAAGGCATTTGGTCTTTCTCGCGCAGTCGATCAAATAGCACGTCGAACTTGGGCACAAAGAAGACCAACAAAATGGTGATGACGATCGATCCCACACCAAACAAGAAGACAGGGTATGCAAGGGCGCTGATGGTGCGTCCCTTTAAGTCTTCTTGCAGTTCCGTAAACGTGCCGACGCGGTCCAATGCGTCTTCCAAAAAACCGCCCTCGGCACCAGCTCGGGTCATATTTACCGCCATATCGCTGAACACTCGCGGATACCGCGACATCGCTTGCCCCAGCGGTTCACCATCTTCCACACGGCCGCGGATTTCGACCAGTACTTCAGACAGTGTTGGTTCACCTGTTTGTTGCGATAAAACTGTGATCGCTCGTATCATCGGCACACCGCTACGTAGCAGCGAGGCGAGTTGCGAGTAGAACGTCGCCATCGTCTGGCCTTTGACGCGCCGCGTTCGCTTCGTCATCGCAGCGAAAGCAGATTGGGTATCAAGCAACTTGACTTCGATTGGGAATAGACTCTTTGCCGACAACTGCGCCGTCGCGTCGCGTTGATTCCCCGCTTCAATGTTGCCAGAGACTCGATTGCCCTTGATGTCACGGGCGACATAACTGAACATCGTCATTAGAGGCGATCACCTTTGGTGAGTCGCACCACTTCTTCGACGCTGGTTTGCCCCATCATCGTCTTGTCCCAGGCATCCATTCGCAGCGGTTTCATCCCTTCGGCCAGTGCCGCTTTTCGCAATTCCCAACTGCTCACGCGATCGTGAGCAAGTTGGCGAATCGTTTCGGTTGTAACCAACAATTCATAGATACCGAACCGACCTGTGTAACCAACGTTTCGGCAAGTTCGACAGCCAACAGCTTTGTAGAGCGGTTGGTCTTTCAATTTGTCCCAGGGAAAGTCTGGTGGCAAATCTGCATGAGAAGGTTTGTAAGCAGCTTTGCACGCGGGGCAAAGCCGCCGAATCAAACGCTGAGCCATCACGGCTTCGACGGTACTGGCGACCAAGAACGGTTCCACGCCCATATCGACCATTCGCGTGTATGCACCAGCGGCATCATTGGTATGCAAGGTGCTGAATACAAGGTGGCCGGTGAGCGAAGCTTGAATGGCGTTTTCGGCAGTCTCTAAGTCGCGAATTTCGCCGACAAGCACAACATCAGGGTCATGACGAAGAATCGCACGTAGACTAGCGGCGAACGTCAAACCGATCTTCGGATGGACTTGGATTTGATTAATCCCGTCCAGTTGATATTCGACGGGGTCCTCAGTCGTGATGATCTTATTTTCAGGTCCACGGATCTCCAGCAAGCTGCTGTATAACGTTGTGGTTTTACCGCTTCCGGTAGGTCCTGTGACCAGGATAATGCCGTGTGGCATCCGGATCAGTTCGTGGAATGTCGCATAGATTTCTTCCGACATCCCTAGCCCACGAAGCTCAAAGACCATGCTGCCTTTGTCGAGCACACGCATGACCATGCCTTCACCGTGAATCATCGGTATCACGCTCACTCGGATATCGACTTCTCGTGAATGAACTCGCAGCTTGATTCGACCGTCTTGTGGCAATCGCTTTTCAGCAATGTTCAACCTTGCCATGATCTTCAAACGGCTGATGATCGCGGCTTGAAAACGATTAATCTCTGGTGGTACTGGCTGAGGATGCAGGATGCCGTCAATACGATAACGAATCACAAGTCCATCAGACTGGGTTTCGATGTGCACGTCGCTGGCGCGAGACTCAATCGCTTCCAGCAAGATTTCATTGACAAGCCGAACGACAGATGCTTCTTGAGCCATCTCCGACAATTCGCTGCCATCGGATTCGAATCCGTCGAGCAGTTCGACCTCGTTATCTCCGGCCGCAGCGACGAGGCCTTCGACCGTTTCGCTGCCGACGCCCATGTGCCGCTTGACCAACCGCGCAATTTCACCACGTTCAGCAACCACGGGAATGAGATGTTTGCCAGTGGCAGAACTCGCTTCGTCAAGTGGATAGAGGTCAAGCGGGTCGGCCGTCGCGACGATGATCGAGCCGTTGTCACAGCCAATTGGAAACAAACTATGGCGATATATTAGCTTTTGAGGAAAACCTTTGAGAGCTTCAAGGTCAACGTTGTATTCACGCAGGTCAACAAAATCGAGTCCGGATTCTTCAGCCACGGCCTTTAGCGCCGCAACTTCGTCGACATATCCAAGATTCACGGCTGACTGAATCACTCCGCCGCCATCATCCAGCAACGAAAGACGCAACTGCTCGTCAGTCAATAATCCTCGACGAATTAAAATTTCGCCCGCGTGCATAATCATAAAACGATCTTAAACCTTTATACTTCTTCGCGATCAGAAAACAGCTTAGTGTCGCTTGAGCAATGAGTGGGATAGGCTTCCAGCCTGTCGCATTGAAAATGACAGGCTGGAAGCCTATCCCACTTCAAAAACCGGACAATTATTGATCGGACGGTCCTTATCGCGGATTATCGTCCTCCACGGCCGCCACCAGCAGCGCCGCCGCGTCCGCCGCCTGGAGTCCCACCACCGAATGGATTACCGCCACCTCCGAATGGATTCCCACCACCAAATGGATTTCCACCACCAGGAGCCCCACCGCCACGCAACGAGCGGAAAAATTCAATTCGACGTTCGATGTCCGCTGCGGATGAACCAGGAGCACTATTCGTAGATGCCGGAGGTGCTGAGGATGGAGTTTGACTAGGCGTCGAGGGGGCCGTCATGTTTACTTTAGTTCCAAGCACCGATTCGAGCGCCTTCTGCACCGTTTCCGCCTTCATGTTTCCATTGAGTGAAACGATTCGTACGGTTTCTTCCGATTCAATTCCACCCGCATCGATCGCTTCGACCAGTTCACGAATGTCTGCCACATCTTGCGGTGGAGCGCTAACGATCAATGAATTACTACGAGCATCCACTGCGATGACGATCGGAGCTGGCTTGCTGCCTTTATCTTCGCCGCCGCCGCGACCACCACCTCCACCGCCGCGAAGTGCATTGATAAAGTCTTGTGGGGACGGCTGTCGTTGATTGGAGTTGGGATCGGCTGTTCGTTCCGCATAAACACCCTTGACGATCTTGGCGACTGCTTCTGCTTCCTGGTAAATGACCGGGATCACCTGAGGCTTTGAGGTTGTTTGAACGTCCTCGGGGCTCTCTTCGCGATCGATCACTTCAAGGACCATCTCTACCATTCGCATATCGACAGGATTGGCTTGGACAATTAATGCATTGAGCCGCGCGTCTGGGATGATGCTTACGGAACCCGTGGTTGTCAGCACCGGCCCCGCTGACCCTGCTCCACCGGCACCGCCGCCGATTCCGAGCAATCCGCCGATCATGCCGCCACCAAGTTCGCCAAGCACCGATCCCGCAAGTCCGCCGCCAGAACTCGATGTCGATGCATCTCCACCTCCGAGTATGGAAGTCGCCAAGGCAGCGGCATCTTGAGCCTTCGCGTACTTCAACCAAAACACAGTTGGCTGCGCACCTCCGAGGGAAGTCGCGTCGGACAGCGTTCTCATCAATTCTTCAAAGTCCGCCAGCGCTTGAGGGTCATCGGAGGCGATGATCATGCCTGACGGTGTCATGCTAACGATGATGTCACCGCCAACCTGCACCGCTTTGCCACCATCGGCCGCAGTGTCTGTTTCCACTGCGTCTAAGTCCACTGCGTCTAAGTCCGCATCGTCATCATTGACTGTGGCATTGTCCGCTGGTTCCGCATCAACCGCTCGCTGTGCGACGAATCGATAATTAGTCGGATTAGCGTTTCGGGCATCTTCGAACGGGTCGCTGACGGGCGGTGCCGTTTTCGGTGGTTGTTGGCGATCACGTGGGCTTAGTTCCGCGGGTCGTGTTCCACTGGAACGCCCTGCACCGGATGGTGATTGCAATGATTTTTCTTGCTCAAATCGATCGCCAGCGACTCGACGTTGAGGAAACGTAATCCCGTCACTGGATTCGGTTGAAACCTTGCCACCGGCGGGAGTCACCATGCGAATTTTGTTTTTACGACCAGTGACCTGCCAAAGTGTTTGCAATTGTTCCAGCGTTTGTTCTGCGGTACGACCGGTGTACGGCAACAGACGTACTCGATCCCCCAGTGGCCCGATCGCGTCAGAGCCTTCGAGCTTTTCAATCAGATTGCGAACCAACAAAATCTGCTCCGCTGTTCCGCGAACCCAAAGTCTCCCAGTGACAGGATCACCATCTACCGTTGGCCCTTCTCCCGGTGACTCTGCCGTGATTCCGAAGAACTTGTTGATTGTCAGCAGCGCTTGCGAAGGCTCGAGTCGATGGAGTTGGATCACTTCGAAGGTTGCGCCTTTGCCTTCAAGCTTATCGATGGTCGCTCGGATCAAAGCGTGTGTTTCGGGTCGCGCGAACGCAATCAAACCTTTGGATTGTGGATCACTTGCGATTCGCGTATCCGGCATACCGGCCAGCAACGTTTGCAGCACGTCAATCACGGTCGCCGGCTCAACGTTGCTGATCGCATACGTTTCTAGTTTCGGAATCGATTGATCACCACCGGCTTGTGAACCGGACGATTGCAGCGGTGAGTCTGCTCGTTCAACGATTCGTTCTAACAATGCACACTTGGAAGGTTCGCCGGTTGCATATAGCCGATCGCCGTAGAGCCCCGTCGCGATTCGAATACCCTCGCTTGTATTCATACCGTCCTCCAACCCCAGCAGTGGTCGGGCAATTTCAAGAATTTCATCGGCGGCGCGATACTTCAGAACAATCTCAACGACATTACTGCCTGCTTCCGCTGCGTTCTCAAGCAGTTCTCGGATCGCCTTCAACTTAACAACGGTCTCGGTCACAACCACTTGCTTTGCGCTCTCCAGAACAACCGCTTTGCCCCACGGGCCGATCAATTGAGCAATTTCGGTGCGCGCCGCTTCGGGCAATAAGCTACCCAGCGGAAAAACGCAGCGAACGATGTCCGAGTTGGCGCGAGTGGATAATTCATCGGGCATTACAAGCTCCGCAAACTCGTTGATCAATTCTGAGGCATTGTCCGATTCCAAGTCGATCAGCATCAGCAACCGACCCCGCCGCACAAGCGCGAAACCTTTGTTGAGTAGCAATTGATTGATCACGTCCATCGATTCACTGAGCGAGTACGTACGAGTGGGGTCAGAGAAATTGACAGTGCCACCGGGAACTCGATCTACTTGCAGTGACAAACCAGCTTCGCCTGCTAGCCAGTCCAACACCATCCGCCAATCTGCTCCGGAAAAATTGAACCGCAACTTGGCGTTGGACATATTCGGTACGTCTGCTTTCGCTTCAGGCAGCGTCTCCGGCTTGGCTGGAGCATCCGGCTCGCTCGGCACCTCAGCAATCCCAGGAACATCGTTCACCGGAGCCGAACCGAGGGATTCCTGGCCAGAAGTTGGTCTCAAGGCAGCGCCGCACGCCATGATCAAAACAAGCGAATACGTTTGCAAGTTGACGGCAGAAACGGTGCGAGCGAAGCAACACAACGACATAACGGAACACCCAAAACTATGTATCAGAAGGTGAAAATGGTCATTTGACTCGGTTCCAACGCTGATAACGACTCTGACAAAAGTGAAAAGCACGGCGAAATTGAGATCGCTACGGGCATAATAGTCACTCGACCACGCGCGAGAACCACGAAAAAGCGAGCGAAAACACGCTCAGGCTCCGTCCAGGCATTAGAACCCGCCGAAATCGGCAAAGTTTCGGGCTCAGCATAAGCAGAAAGGCCAACGAGAGTTTTCCTGCATTCGCGTTCCCTCGCTCGAATGGCGTGGTTTTAGCATCGTGCGACAAATAAGTATCCGTAGTTTCGTGAGTCGCGGTAGCGACGGCAGCACTTAGCCCACGGCGTAAGCCGTGGGAGAACAAACCCTCGCGCACGTCTGAGTCGCGGTAGCGACGGCAGCAAATACCAGCATGGCCGCCATCGTTCGGTGGTTCAATTTAGCGCGGAGGAACTCTAGGGTATTCGCGTGATGCTCGAATGATTTGCCTCACTTCCTTCAAATGCAAGTCGCCGAACGATCCTGCCGTCGCTATCGCGACTCAGGAGTACATGGCGACTTTTTCACCCACGGCTTACGCCGTGGGCTAAGGGCTGCCGTCGCTATCGCGACTGCCGAGAGTTCCGACACTTATTGGTCACTTTATTCGCGATTTTCGCCATCTAAAGTTGCCTTGTATTGATCTCGTTCACGGCGGGTCGCTTCGAGGTCGAAAATCAGGTACTTCATGTCCAAACGGAGTTGTGACAAGGCTTCTTGAACGAGGTTCAAGATGCGGCGTCGGCGAGTACTGCACTCAACCACTCGCTGTAGCGCCGGAGCGACTACGTCGCGATAACGAGCCGGAAGACTCTCGATCGCACGAGCTAGTTCTTGCAGCTCAAGCGGGGTCTCGTCGTTTTGAACTTCAGCTTGGCCGGTCGTGTTTTGAATTTGCATTAGATTAAAGCTCTTGAGCAGGTTTTGTGTGCGGCTCTGTGCCTGACTTGGTAAACAGTGTTTGACTTGATAAAAGGCTGTATTGCACGAATGGTGCCGCTTCCCTGCAAAAACGCGTCTCCTGACTCGTAAGCTCCTTGTGGGTAATGATTTAGGACAAATTCAATAACCGCAATGAGCTCCATGTATGTTTCGCCCCATGTTGCAAAAAGTCAACGCAATCGATCTTGGCCAAATGCGTTAAATCATGCTAATCAGTGACCTTACGTCGATCCGCAAACGCAATTTCGGTTGTTGCATCAACGCATCATCTCGGTGGCTACACACAACGTTCAGCGTGTCAGTTGGATTGTGGACGCGTTACCTAACTCGGTCAATGAATTTATTTCGATGTGTTGCCAAAAGATCCCAGATCGAATGTCGCATCGCCCGACTCGGCAAAATTTAGGGCGCGACATCATCCAAAGGTGCCTGGCCCAGCGATGTCTGGCCTACTTGCCCGCAATGCTCTTTTGGCTCGCCTCCACCGCCACAGCCCAAGTCACCGATTCACTCGATTTCTATCCGCCGCGATTCAACCTTGCCGGATCCGATTGCAATGCCGAGGTGATCAATCAAACCAATAAACCCGATGGCGGAATTGGTGACAGTGGCTGCGAATCCATCACGCTTAAATCAGGACATGGGACCGAAGCCATTCTGGAGTATCGCATTGAGCCCTCTCGCGTTCTCAACGAACTCACCGCCATTGCTCACGTCCGTAGCAGCAAGACCGGCCAACGAATTGGACTGCGTGTTCGCTTCCCTTATTTGCTTAACAAACACAATCGACAAACCGTGTCTACCATCGTTTACGGATCGGAATATCGCGAGACGGCGCAATGGCAAAAAATTGGCATCGGTGCGATTGAAGCGCCGCTCAGGCTAAAGACCATCGCCCTGCGGCGCGAGCATGGGGCACAAGCCAATCTTGATGATCCTTACGTCGATGCAGTCGTGATCAACGCGTATACCGGTGCAGGTACCACACAGATCGCAATCGACAATGTCACTGTCGACGGAATGATCGCCGTCACCGCATCGGCAGCTCTCTTCGATAAAACGCAATCATCAACCCGCGTGCCGATTCTTGAAGTCGAACAGGGACCATCGATCAAATTTGATATTTCCATTGCGATGCCACCCGGTCGCATCACCCGCATCCTTGAGCACAACGGTGAGCCACTGGATTGGGTTCGCACACTGGGCTTTGATGCTGTGCTGATCAACCAACCTCCCAGTGAACGGATCTTGCGGGAAGCGATGCTCGCCCGAGTCACCGTCTTTGCACCGCCGCCATCGTCGCCCGACATCGCGCTTGAATCATTGCTCGAACCGCTCGTCGGCTACTATCTTGGCACATCGATGAACGAAGCATCGGTTGCGTCTACCACGGCAACCGTAGATCGCTTACGAAAGTTTCCGTCCCGCTGGCAGCGTCCGATCGTCATTGCTCCTGCTGAATCATGGCGATCCTACGCAGGGCTTGCGGACTCCGTCGTTCACGACCTGCCACCGCCAACGCGAGGCCTTGCCGCAGATGAAGAAATTGCATCGCTTGCTGATCGCGCGGCAAGGCTTGGCCGAGTATTACCACAAACGATTGGTATCCAGATTGATCCTCCCAAAGCTCTCGCGCAGCAACTTGACAGTATTTCCGGGTCAATCGGTGCACCGCGCGGTGACGACGTTCCTTGGCATGCAACACAATTGCAAGTCGCCCGCGCACTACAGTCAATGCCACGCGCGATATTGTTTCGCTCCAGCCGATCGTTGACTTGCGGTCTGCCCGAAGACCAACGTCGATCGATGGCTTTGAGCTACATCAATCGCTACCTTGAAACGGTTGGACAAGTCGTTGCGGGAAGTACAGCCAGCGATTCGCTTTCATGTACCGGATCTCGCTATCGATGTGGACGGCTGGAATTTCCCGGCGGCCAACTGGTCATTGCTTCGACCTATGCGCAGCAGCGTGGCTTGGTCCTGGCTGGCGATGGCGACACCTTGCAAATCTCATTGCCACCGAATGACGCCATCAAACTCGCTTGGCGAATCACACACTTTTCTGCGGAGCGATTAAGCGTCCAGCCGACAGCCAATGGCCCGCAACTCGAAATCGTGTCACCCGATACGGTTGAGACCATCATCATCTCCAGCGACCCTGAAATGGGCGGACGAATTGCTGCGGTCGTCAAACGAGTCGCCAGCCAAGCTTCACTGGATCGTTGGCAACTCGCTCGTGAAGCGTTGGATCAAGTAAGTTCCGACTGGAGCACGGCAAGTGCGAGCCGAATCATCAATGCCTCGCGCGAGTCGATCGATCTCATCAACGCGGCCGAGACAACGCTGCGCGACGCAGAGCCGAGTTTTCGCTCCGGCGATCCCTCGTCCTCGATTCGCATGGCTCGCCGAGCCGACGCATGGCAACTCAAGGCACGTTGGAACTTACATTCGGCACTTTCGCCTGGTGGGCAATTAGCACCGAACATCAGCGCCCCGCCATTGCTCTCCACCGGCGGCATCCCGATTCAATTGATGTGGTGGCCACTGATGAGTGATCGAGGTTGGGGAGAAAATCGACTCAATGGTGGTTCCCTCGACGATGGCTCCATGATCGGTCCTTACGGTTGGTCATTCGGAAGGCGAAACGAAGCTGAAACCGTGGCCGATGTTCGCATTGAAAATGGCCGCCAAGCCGAAGGCAGCGGCTGTCTGTTTGCCACGGTAGCTTCCGCATCGAACAACACGTTGCCTGGTGGATACGCAGGAACAACGATTCAAATCCGCAGCCCATCCGTTCGATTTGGTTCCGGTGTACCGATTCGAATTGACGCGCGAATTCGAACACTTGGCTTCGGCGGCCCCGACCAAGGCGTGCTTGTGTTTGATACGATCGGTGGTCCTGAGCTAGGCGTTTTAATCCGTGCAACCCCCGCTTGGCAAAACGTTAGGCTCTACCGCCAGACGATTGTAGATGGCGAAATGCAAGTTCTATTTGAAGCCATTGGTGCTGGTGAAGTCATGATCGACGATGTTCAAGTCCGCTCATGGGAACCGTCAACCAGTCAATCGATCCCCCTGCGCCGAATCGCTGAAAACCCGAAATAATCATCTACTTTGCGACTCTAGGGGATGAAACTCTTTGCGGTGGTTTCAAAGGCAAGGACTTGAGACCTTTGCCAACTGGCGTCGTGATCCAGTTCCGCCGCCATACAGCGAGCGACCGAAGGTGCCATCTCGATTGCCGCACGCGCATTCAAAAACAATGCCCTCGTCCGTCGGGCAAGGACATCCTCGACCGTTCGCGCCCATTCGTGCCGGACAGCCCAGACCACTTCGACCAACCGAATAGGAAGCTCTGGATGTAGTTGCTCTTCAAGTTCTGGTTGAAGTTGAACCAGTTGTTCCATGAGTGGACCATCCGTTCCGTATGTCCCGAATCGACGGCGTGTCCCGAATCGAAAATGACTGGCTTCAGAGTTCTCAAGCGGACATCCATGAAGTCGCAATTCATGCGTCATCGACGCGTGTTTTTCAAAGCCACTGACTTCGATCGCGCGGTCGATGCAATCCTCCGCCATTTGACGATAAGTCGTCCATTTTCCTCCCGTGATCGTCAACAATCCTGCAGGTGAAACTTCGATCGTATGATCACGGGAAAGTGAAGCCGTGCTTGCGCCTGGGTTGCCGATAACAAGCGGTCGAATTCCAGCAAAGACGCTCAGGCAATCATTTCGACTGGGTCGTGATTGCAGATAGGTTGCGGCTGTATCCAACAAAAAATTAATTTCACTATCGAAGGCGATAGGCTCAATTGAAGCGTTAGATATCGGCGTATCGGTCGTTCCAAGCAAAACATGTCCGTGCCATGGGATTATAAACATGACGCGACCATCGCTTGTCTTGGGAACGATGAGCGCGGCATCGCCGGGAAAGAAAGTTTGGGGCAAGACTAAGTGAATGCCTTGGCTGGCCGCTACGAGTGGTTTTATTTCTGGCTGGTCTAGCCTTCGGATCGCATCGCAAAATGGGCCGGTGGCATTGATCACACACTTGGCATGAAGTCGATGGACGTTTCCTGTCTCTTGATCGCAGAACAAGACACCATCAATTTGATCGCGACTATTCTTTGTGAACTCAAAGACTTTTGCACCGTTGATCAGTCTCGCACCTTTTTCAGCCGCCGTTTGAACCATGTTGATCAACAACCGAGAGTCATCAAACTGACCATCGTAGTAGGAAATTCCGGCAGTCAATCCAAGCGATGAAAGCGAAGGAAGTTTAGTTAAAATCTGTTTCTTTGACAGACGCATGGAGGCGTGGAAGTCACGCCCGATACTTAGTCGATCATAAATTTTCATCCCGATCCAATAGAATACTGTTTCGGCAAAGTGACGGCACGGCAGGATGAACTCGAGTGGATGAACCAAATGCGATGCGTTTCGAAGCACTCGACTTCGTTCCCGAAGTGATTCTCGTACGAGCGAGATGTTTCCTTGTTGAAGATAGCGAACGCCGCCATGTATTAACTTCGTCGAACGACTTGACGTGCCTTTGCCAAAATCAAAAGCTTCTAACAAGACGACCGAGAGTCCACGCGCGGCAGCATCCAATGCTGACCCGACCCCTGATGCACCGCCGCCGATAATGATCAAATCCCAGGGCTCGTGACCATTGAGTGCAGCAGCCAGATGTGCGTCGCGATGGTGTTGTGGGGACATGCCGTTAGCGCTCCCATTCTTTGGAGCGTTCTAAGGCTTGCCTCCAGCGCTGGCGTCGATTGATCACTTCACTCGCATTCATCGCGGGCTCGAAGACACGGTCCGATTGCCAAATCGACTCGATATCAGCACTATCTTTCCAAAAGCCGATTGCGAGTCCAGCTAAGAACGCAGCCCCCAACGCAGTCGTCTCGATGATCTTGGGGCGAACCACGGGGGCTTGTAGAATATCCGCTTGAAATTGCATCAACAGGTTGTTCGCGGCAGCACCACCATCAACCCTCAATTGATCAATACGAATTTCGGAATCTTGTTGCATCGCATCCAAGACGTCGGCAACTTGAAAAGCAATGCCTTCGAGCGCGGCGCGGGCGATATGTCCCTTGGTCGTTCCACGAGTGATACCCAGCATCGTGCCGCGAGCATAAGCGTCCCAGTGCGGCGCACCGAGCCCGGCAAATGCGGGGACAAGAAAAACGCCGCCGCTGTCAGGAACGCTCGCTGCCAACGATTCCACTTCGCTTGAGGATTGGATAATGCCCAAGCCATCACGAAGCCATTGGACAACCGCTCCCGCGATGAAGACACTGCCTTCTAAAGCGAACTGAGATGGTGATCGCGGCCCAAGTTTCCATGCCAATGTTGCCAACAGTCGATTCATGGAGACCGGTGGGTTGTCGCCGACATTCATCAACATGAAACACCCGGTGCCATAGGTGTTTTTCGCCATTCCGTGACGCAAGCAGTTTTGTCCGAATAGCGCCGCTTGTTGATCGCCAGCGATCCCTGCAATCGGAATCGATCGACCAAATAAGGAAAATTCTGTTTCTCCATAGACTTCGCTGCTCGAACAAATCGATGGTAACAACGATCGAGGAATGTTCAGCAACGCAAGTAGCTCATCATCCCATGCGCCGGTTGATAGATTGAATAACATGGTTCGCGATGCGTTGCTGGGGTCAGTGATATGCGACCGTCCATTGGTCAACTTCCAGATCAGCCAAGAATCGATCGTTCCACATGCCAATTCACCTCGATCCGCTCTGGCTCGAGCCCCTGGAACATTATCCAAAATCCATTGAATCTTAGTACCGGAAAAATAAGCATCAATGACAAGCCCTGTTTTCTCTTGAATAAGCCCCGCATACCCAGCAAGCCGTAATTGATCGCAAACGTTGGCGGTTCTGCGATCTTGCCAAACGATTGCGTTGTAGATCGGCGTTCCGGATGAGCGTTCCCAAACGACGATCGTTTCTCGCTGATTGGTGATGCCGATCGCCGCGATACCATTTTGACCAGAGCTATTTTGACCAGAGCTATGCGCGGAGATCGCTTCTCTGGCAACGGTAAGCTGTGAACTCCAAATCTCTTCGGCATCGTGCTCGACCCATCCGTTCCTTGGAAATATTTGCCGAAACTCCTTTTGGGCGACTTGTTCAATCGCGCCATCGTGATTGAAGAGGATGGCACGTGAACTGGTCGTGCCTTGATCGAGCGCGAGAATGAATGTCACTATTCTAGACCCTAATTTTTTTGGACAAAGCATTCGTTCGACTGTACCAAGTCGACCCCATTGGCCTTGTGCTGGGTTGTTAAAAATTCGGTATTGGCATGGGGTTTGGGTTGCGCAAGTTTTGTTCTAACCTAGCGTTACGAGTCGTGCTACCATCGACGCGAGGTCGATGGAGAGCATTTGAAATGGGTGATGACGCATGTTTGGGGGTTGTCATGCTAGCTGTTCAGTCATACTACCACTGACGCAAGGTCAGTGGTGAGCAAAAACCAACGACCTTTGGTCGGTGCTAAGTCGGCACCACCGACCTTGGTCGGTGGACCGATGACTGACAGGCTAGATTCCGATAGCCGCTGCCAAAATCCTCCGGCCCATTAACCTCGCGTCAGTGGACGGAATGACTTGGCTACTAGCGCACGTCGTGAGGAACAAAACCCTATCAATCAAATCGCGTGTCAATGTACAGTCGAACAAGACAATTTGTTATCATGGAGGGATCAAGTTCCGTCACAGGCGGTTTTTTGGAGGAAACGTGCACCAATTAAAGTATCTTTGCTTGTTCTCATTCACAACCATTGGTGTGGCAGGTGCGTTTGCAATCGCGGCGGACGTTGACAACAAGTCACACCAACCGTTGATTGCCAAAATTCGACCTTCGGTAGTGACGATTCGCGTAGCCAGTCGTGACGGTGATGCACTCGGCATGGGAACCGGGTTTGTTACTGACTCGACGGGTTTAATCGCAACGAACTTTCACGTGATTGATGAAGGGCGGGCGTTTACAATCGAAACCGCCGGGGGAAAGCCATTACGCGTGGTGTCAGTTGAAGCTTCGGATCGCGCCAGCGACTTGGTCTTGCTCCGCGTCGATCCTGGAAACGAAACTCTTACGGCAATCGAATTTGCCGCCGCGAATTCTTGCGAGCAAGGAACTCGCGTACTGGCATTCGGCAATCCCTTGGGACTGGAGGGCAGCGTTGTCGAAGGCATCGTTTCGGCGCAACGGGAAGTCGATGGACGGACGCTGTTGCAATTAGCGATGCCTGTCGAACCCGGTAACAGCGGCGGACCGCTCGTCGACATGGAGGGGCGTGTTCATGGCATCATCAATATGAAATCAGCGATTGATGACAACTTGGGATTCGCCATCCCCATTGACCAATTGATAACACTTCGAGACAAGCCCAATCCGGTCGCTTTCGAGCGCTGGGTTCGTCTCGGCAATATGAACGAAGATCGTTGGACAACGCTGTTTGGTGCCGTTTGGCAGCAGCGAAACGGACACATCACGGCTCACGGACTCGGCAGCGGCTTTGGTGGCCGCTCACTGTGTCTATCCAAAGGCGATGTCCCCAGACAGCCGTTCGAGATCTCTGTCGACGTCCGTCTGGATGACGAAGCTGGCGCTGCCGGATTGATATTTCACAGTGATGGGCACGATCGTCACTATGGTTTTTATCCCAGCGCTGGGCGTTTAAGATTGACCTGTTTTATGGGACCGTCTGTCTATTCCTGGCAGGTACTCAAAGAAGTTGCCTCGGAACATTATCAGCCTGACCAGTGGAACCAATTGAAAGTTCGAATGAATGACGCCAGCATTCAGTGCTTCGTTAACGGACATCTCGTCATTGAGTCAACGGATGCACAGTTGGTAGAAGGACAGGTCGGCTTGGCAAAGTTTCGCGATACTAAGCCCGATTTTAGACGTTTCCAAGTTGCCGCCGAATTGCCAAGCGAAACGTTGTCCGAGTCAGCCCAGAAGCGGCTATCGCAATTGGAGGTTCCGCCGATCGATATCGATTCATTCGGTTCTGCGCAAATCCGTGACTTGGGCGAGTCCAGCGATCTGTCGTCACGCGAGTTGTTGCAACGGGCAATGTTGCTTGATCTGCAAGCCGAACAGCTCCGTCGAGTTGCCCGCGATGTCCAGCGAACGGATACATTCCAGCGGTTGAACAAGCTTGTAGAAACGATTACCGATGAACAACTACTGCAAGGTGCACTACTAATCGCTGCCTTGGACAATCCCGATATCGACATCGCATTCTACGAAAATCGAATTGACGAAATGGCCAGCGAAGTCCGCACTGAACTGCCTGCGGATGCCTCCAGCGTTCAAACGCGAGACGTGCTTCATCGCTATCTGTTTGAAGAAAATGGATTTCACGGCAGCCGAAGCGAGTACTATCATCCCGCGAATAGCCATTTGAATCGCGTGATTGATGATCGTGAAGGCTTGCCGATCACGATGTCGATTCTGTACATGGAACTTGGTCGACGACTTGGACTGACAATCGAAGGCATCGGCTTGCCAGGTCATTTTGTGGTCAGGCATGTAGTCGATGAAAGTGAAGAACAACTAGTCGACGTTTTTGATCGCGGCAAATTGATGACTCGCGTCGCAGCGGCCGAGATCGTTGCCCAGCAAACGGGTCGATCACTACGAGACGAAGACCTTCGTGCCAATACAAGCACGGAGATTCTCACTCGCGTGCTGAATAATTTGCTTGGCATCGCTGGTAACGGCAAAGATGCCGAAGCGATGTTGCGTTACACGGAGGCGCTCGTTGCGATCAATCCAGAAGTTACTCGGTTTCGCATGATGCGAGCCCAATTGCGAGGCATCACCGGTCGTCATACTGCAGCCCGGGAAGAGCTGGATGGGTTGCTTGAAAACAATCCACCAGACTTAGATCGTGAGCTGGTCGAACGAATGCGAGCGGCATTACCGGATCATCACTAAAGCGACGGATTCGAAACGACCCTGCAATAAGCACCCGTGCACAAGTTTCTTAGTTTAACCGCGTGGGCATCGCCCCGCGCGTTTGCCTCAAAACACGCGGCCCGATGGGCACGCGGTTTAACG
>JAYVSE010000082.1:0-5257 GCA_043775635.1 Planctomycetaceae bacterium
CGTTAAACCGCGTGCCCATCGGGCCGCGTGTTTTGAGGCAAACGCGCGGGGCGATGCCCACGCGGTTAAACTAAGAAACTTGTGCACGGGTGCTTAACACGGCAGTGCTCAATCGAGAGAATGAACAGACTTGCAAACACATTCGATGGCAAGTTCGTCACTCGCAACGATCTTGACGCGAGTCGGCGGGATGCCCGTCTGCTTCTCCACCAATGCAAGATCGAGTGGAACCTTGGATTTGACGATCAGGCATCCGCTTTCGGCTAGCAGGTGTCGAACGGTTTCAAGTGCAGCATGAATCTCGGACCTTGGTTTCATTGAATCCGTAAGATGAGAAAACCAATCCGGCACGATAACGAATTCAACATGCGAACATAACAGCCCATGGCTAGCTATTTTTGCTGCCGAGCACTCAATCGTGATTGCGGTTAAATAGGGATGCATTATCAGCGATTGAAATTCGTCCAATTTTCTTTTGAGTAGCCACGTAGTGCTTTCTTCATTCGCCGAGGAAAGTGAATCGGTTGCAATGCCAACGTTGAATCCAATTTTCTGAAGCGATATTGCCATTCGTTCTGCCAGCTCGAACGGAGTCGCTTCATCGATCACAAGAACGATTGGTATTTTTGAAGAATTACCGTCAGGGAAAAGCAAATCAACGACGGCTTCGCCAACCGGTTGCGGCGACCCAATCAATGGCGCCACGTGTGGCGAAAGACTTGGCCCAGCATTGACTTCGATGATGCATCCACGTTGCTCGCTAAGTGGACGGGAGATATCGGTCGCAACGACGTCCATTCCTGCAATATCCAAACCGATAACCTTCGCAGCAAGAACCGCGACTTGATGAGTTGCCGGATGTACGAGATGCGTGCAATCTTCGATTAAGTCACCGACATGACGTACTAAAACCTTTTGGTGAAGGCTCGGGATCGAATCGAACGTTAAGCGTTGCTTTTTGAGAACGATCGCCGCTGATTCATTGAGGCTGACAATATCCAACGGATCTACATAGTTGTTACCTCGATGTGGGTCGCGATTGAGCTCAGCTACCAACTCGGTAATCGACTGAACCCCATTGCCGACCACATACTCCCGCTGACCCTTGGCCGCTGCAACGAGTTCGCTTCCAATGACGAGCAAACGATGGTGATCACCTTGAATATGCTGCTCAACTAAAATTTCTGACGTCTCCACCGCTTTACAAGCCCAATCGTAAGCGATCAAAACAGACTCGCGATCGGTAAGATCGAGCGAAACTCCAGCCGCATGATTCCCGTGTTTTGGTTTGACGACGACAGGTAGCCCAATCTCTTGTGCCGCTCGCCAAGCGTCCTCGCGATCGGTTACCGTCCGACCTTGAGGAACATTCACGCCGATCGCCGCTAACATCGATCGCGTAAGCTGCTTGTCGCTTGCGATCGATTCCGCAATGGCAGAAGTCGCATCGGTTTCGGCCGTACAAATTCGTCGTTGATACGCGCCTTCTCCTAATTGGACAAGACTTCTTTCGTTGAGGCGATGAAACGGGATATTTCGGGCAATTGCGGCTCGTAAAATTGCTCGAGAACTTGGCCCCAAGCGGACGTCGTCCGCTAGATCTATCAAACGCTGGCGTTCTGAGGTCGTATCGATTGGGGGATTGGGAACTGCTTTTATTAGTCGCAGTGCTGTGTCGAGGCATTCTCGGAGTAACGTTTCTTCTTCAAATTCAAATGGCAACAGGAAGGCGGAGGGATTTTCGGTCGCGACGGGATGGAGTTCGACTATGGAAACGCCTGTTTCTCGATGCAATTGATGAGCAAGTCGACTTAGCCTGCTCGCCTGGGAATCGCCTGGAACGCAAGATTCGATGTGAACCTCGAGAACCGGTGACCTGGACCATCGATTCGGCCCTTGAAAAATAATCGTCTTAAGAATTCGCATTACGGATTGGATGTTGGGTAAGACGAGCCAGAGGACTGGTGGAGGGAGGGGAGCCAAAATGTTCGTTTGACCGTCGCAAAGCAATATCACGCATCAGGATGACGTGGTTGTAATTGGTAAAAGAGAGCTCGCTTTTGATCCGGTAGTGCATAGTCGAACCCGCATTGGTGGAGAAATTCTTCGCTGCTGCTGATCGCCATGACTTCGACAACGCCCAGTTCTCTGGCTCGCTTTACGCATCGGCCCACCAATTCTTTGCCAATGCCGCGACCTTGATATTCGGCGCGGACAGCTAAGCATTGAACTTCGGCCAGCTTGCGGCTGTAAACCTCGACAGCCGCGAATCCAACAGGACGTCCAGCGACATGGGCGATGAATCCATGACGCGTTAGCTCAACAACCTCGGCGTCGGTTCTAGCGAACAACTTATGATTGGCAACATACGGGCGCAAAATCGCATGAATCATGTCAGCATCATCAGGCGTTGCTTGACGATACTCAATCACGTCGATGAGTTTTGCCTCAGATTCATTGGCTTTAGGCGGCTGAGATTCAGTGGGTGGGTTCATCATTAATTCAACCTGACGGGGCTGGTCGCTTCCTTGATTGCGGACCGCATGTGCGATGTGGAGGCATCGCGTCCGGTGAACAATTTGTATTGATAGGCGGCTTGGCGGACGAACATATCAACGCCCGTGATCACGCGCGCCCGTGCTTCGCGAGCTTGCTTGACAAGCAATGTGTTCTCCGGATTGTACACCGTGTCAAAGACAACCATGAATTGATTCAAGGCGACCTGTTCATAGGGAGTTGAATCAACGTTGGGGTGCATGCCAACGGCAGTGCAATTGACCAGAAGCTGTGGCGACACGCCGTGTCGATCGTCCCAATGAACGGAACGAGCAGATAATTCGTTAGCGAGGATCGCAGCGCGTTCGTAAGTGCGATTGGCAATCGTTACCTCGGCACCTCGTTGCTTCAGCCCCCACGCGATCGCTCGGGAGACTCCACCGGCACCAAGAATCAGGACTCGTAGCCCCTGCATTCCGTGAGCCGACTGCGAAGAAGTCTTGTAGGTGTCAATGATGCAATCCATCGCAGCACGATAGTCAGTGTTGTACCCAAGCCGATCGTCCTCGTCGAAGATCATTGTGTTGATCGCACCGATTCCCGATGATGACGCTTCCGCTTGCGTGCAATAACGCAGCGCGGTCTCTTTGTGCGGGATCGTGATGCTGATTCCGCGAATTCCAAACGCGGGGCAGGCGTCAATGAAGTTGTGTAAATCATCTTTGGCGACGCGAAACGGCAAGTACCGTCCATTGACACCCGCAGCCTGCATGGCGCGATTATGAATCAGCGGGCTGTGGCTATGAGCGACTGGGTCCGCGACAACACCAAACAATTCGGTTTCTTCGTTGATTTCATCGTACCGATAGAGATCGTTCATCTGCTTGTAATTAAGCTGCCCAGGTGCCAGCGATCGCTCCGAGCTGAATGTCGCATAGGTGAACGGTGACCCAAAGCGTTTAGCCAGGATTCGAGTCGGCATGCCGATGTCACCCATACAAATTCCGATCGTCGGAAGTTTTGAGTTCTTGACCAGCTCCATCATTCGCACGTTGTCAGTGAACTTGTTTGCCATCGTCGCGATTTTGACGATGTCCGCATCTTCCGCTGCCATCGCCTCGTGAATGTCAGCGAGGTTATCGGGAGTTTGTTCAAAGTTGTGATAGCTGATGATGCGTTTCGTGCTTCCGTAACGCGGCACGTTACCGGCAATATCGGCTTCGAAGTCGACAAATTCAGCGCCAGCGACCACCGCCGAGCGCAATATCATCTGTCGAGCTTCCTCGGTTCCCAGCCAACGACCGCCGTCTTCCTTGCGACGAATGGCGATCACGACGGGCGTGGGACGGTTCGAAAGCAGTCTGGTGAGGTTCGGTGCTCGGCCAATGTAGTCAAGCCGTAATTCGACCAGCTTGACCCCGTTTGCGGCCAAATGCTGGTGTTCAGCAATCATTTGTTTATGGCGGCTTCGGCCAAGGCTAACACAAATCATGAAATCTCAAACAAAAACGGAGCAGTACAATTTTGAAAATCAGTCTACAATAACTTGGCCCATCGGAATCGGAACCACCGACCAGCCGGTTGCAATATATGATACGGTCCATTGTACGCTTGCCTATCTCGTACCGCCCCACCCATACGATGATTTTAAACTTCACTCGCCGCATCGCTGTTGCCATGCTCGGAATCCTCATTATCGGGCCGTTGCCCGACGCCTGGGCCGATTGGCCACTGGCGCGAGGAGACAAGGCGTCAACGGGTGCCACCACGACGCAGCTCAACGAGGACTTGGCCGTACTCTGGGAATTCAAGGCAAACGACGCGGTGGAAGCGACGCCGGTTGTTGTTGGTGAAACCGTTTATCTGGCCGACGCGACAGGCACGCTTTACGCCATCGATTCAAAGCGTGGCAAAGAACGCTGGCGGTATGAGACTGAGCTTGGGTTTACGACCAGCCCCGCCGTGCAATATGGACTGGTTGTGATCGGCGACCTCGATGGCATGGTTTACAACATCCAAGCCTCCACGGGCACGCTGCTTTGGAAACTCGAAACCAACGCAGAAATCAGCGGTTCCGCTTCGTTTTACAAAGAAACGGTGCTCATCACCTCCCAAGACGGAAATCTGTATTCAATCGAGATTGCCGATGGAAAAGTACGCTGGAAATACGAAACGTCCGACCAGATCCGCTGCAGTCCAACGATCGCTGGTGAACGTACATTTCTTGGCGGTTGCGACGGCAAACTCCATTCCGTGAACCTTGAAAACGGAAAAGCTGCGGCTGCCCCGTTGCCCCTGGGTGGGCCGACAGGCAGCACGCCAGCCGTATTGGGAGATGTTGCGTTCCTGCCGATCATGGACGGGGCCGTGATCGCGTTGGATTGGAAAACCAATCGCGAGCTTTGGCGATACGAAGACGAAGAACGGGCTCAAGAATACCGCAGCAGCGCCGCCGTAAACGATACCCTGGTGGTTGTCAGCAGCCAAAACAAACAGGTTGATGCACTCGACATAAAAACTGGAAAAAGAGTTTGGCGGCAGACACTCCGTCGCCGCGCTGATGCTTCGCCAGTGATCGCCGGGAACGATTGCTGGATCGCTGCAACCGATGGTCGTTTGCTTCGATTATCGCTTACTGACGGCAGTGAAAAATGGCACTACGAAATCAATGGGCAATTCCTCGCTGCCCCCGCCATTACAGATAATCGCTTGTACATTGCCGATGACAAAGGAATATTGCGTTGCTTCGGTAGTCCTTAAT
>JAYVSE010000083.1:0-5307 GCA_043775635.1 Planctomycetaceae bacterium
GCAAGGCGCTAGCCGCCGGTAAATCACGGCGGAACCGGCGGCTAGCGCCTTGCCGCTCACAATTAAAAAAATCACGGCAAATAACATTGTTTCATCCGCTAGTTGGCGCTGTCCAATTAGGACCGTTCGATCAATTAGTGGGATAGGCTGCCAGCCTGGCGCATTGAAAATGACAGGCTGGAAGCCTATCCCACTTTTGCCGCACGATGTGTACCGTTAGGTTTTCACAATGTCACGCATCTTGGGCTCAAGATAAGTAACCGTCGAGTGCATGCTGGCCAAGTTTCCATAGTCTTCTTCAGGAATCTGCACGCGATGACGCTTGCGAAGTTCCATCACTATGTCGAGGAAATCCATGCTGTCTAACTCAAGTTGGTCGCGAAAGTTGGTTTCGTCGACGATGTCATCCAGGTTTTCATCGGGTGCGATGTCGCTGAGGATGTCAATGATTTCTTCGCGTATTTCGGCAGGACTCATGGCCGATTTTTAACTCCAAAAGGATTATTAATTTTGATTTTGATTCAGGATAGTGCTTACGTGCGTTATTTTCTTGACGGCTCAGACGCGACGAATGATCACCACTGAGTTGATGCCAAGCATTCCGAATGAATTGTTGAGAATATAGTCGACGCCGCCGACTTCTTGTACCTCACCCATCACTAGGCCAGGCAAGTCGCACTGGGGATCAAGGTTATCGACGTTGATCGTTGGATGCACAATCCCATCGCGGAACGAAGGTAGGTTTCCGGCAAGCTCAAGAGCCCCTGCGGCACCCATCGCGTGACCGATGAAACTTTTGGTATTGTTGATTCGAACGGTTTTGCAAGCACCAAAAACTCGCCTCAGCGCGTCGCACTCTTGGATATCGCCGCTGGTCGTACCGGTCGCATGCGTGCTGACGATATCGATCTGTTCAGGCTCCAGTCCGGCTCGTTTCAACGCCAAATGGACACATTGAGCTTGGCGTTCGGGATTCGGCAAAACAAAATCGGTAGCATCGGTATTGATCGCGTATCCAGCCAATTCACCGTATATCTCCGCGCCACGAGCCTTCGCATCGCTGAATCGCTCCAGCGTATAAATGCAACCGCCTTCCGCGACCACAATTCCGTTTCGGTCCATGTCAAAGGGGCGGCTGGCTTGGGCAGGATCCGCGTGGACAGCAAGCGCGTTTTGACTGTTGAAGCTGGCAAAAATTCCGAAGGTATGGATGCTTTCGCTGGTTCCGCCTGCAAGGGCTAAGTCGCACTCGTCAAGCCGAAGCATTTGTGCACCTTGGATCAGCCCCGCGTTGCCAGCAGCGCAAGCGGCTCCGATCGTGTAGTGAGGACCGGTGACACCCATGTTCAATGTGATTTCACCGGCGGGATTGTTCGCGACCGTACGCGGGTTGTGGTGATGAGACCAGCAAGACGTATCGTAATCGAAGCCTTTGATGATAAAAATTTCATTCTCGGTTTCGACGTTTCCATGTTCCGTGACGCCGATGTAGATGCCGACGCGAGACTTATCAAAATTGGCCCAATCGATGCCTGAGTGCTTGATCGCTTCGTTGGCTGCGTAGATGCCGACGCTGCCCGCCCGAGTTCCGCGTCGAATATCTTTCTTCGATTGATATCGGCTGGTGTCAAAGTCGCAAACGCCCGCCAATGTGTCACCGAAATAGCGGATCGTATACGGACGGACACCGCTGCGTTTTTCAAGCAATGCGTTTCGAAAGGTAGACCAATCGTTGCCATTGGGCGCGGTCAAGCCGATTCCGGTGATAACGATTCGCTGAGAATCGGGCAACAAATCTACTCGAGAAGGGGCGATCACAACGAACTCAATTACCGCTGGGGAATGCGAGGCAGGCAGACAACTGTAGAAACGCTATCCGCTTAGGCCTGAATTGACAATGCTTGACGTCACGAAGTCGCCAATATGTTTGATTTTGCGAGGGATTTTCGCAGTTCATCTAGCCCAGATTCCGTTGACACTTGAGGAACATACCCGAGCATGGTCCGAGCCGCGGAAATGTCAAAATAATGGTCCTGGGCAAGTTGTGCCGCCAGAAATCGCGTCATGGGTGGTTCTTGTTTTACCCCCAAGATTCGATACGCCACTTCCATCGACGCGCCGATTTTCCAGGCAGCGGAAAAACTAATCCGCCGTCGTGGCGGATCGCAACCGGCGATCGACAACAGGCGAGAAATCCATTGCCAGCAATCAACCGGTTCATCTTGGGTGATGAAAAACGCGCGTCCACCCGCAAGTGGCGCTCGCTCCGACATCCGATCTAGCGCGTTGATGTGCGCCAGGGCAGCGTTGCGAACATGAACGGTATCGATGCGATTTTTTCCGTCGCCGACGATGACCAATCGTCCGGCGCGAGCGCGAGCGACCAGTCGCGGCAACAAATGCGGATCCCCCACGCCCCAAATCAAGTGGGGACGAAGTGCGACCGTGTGCAATCGGCCAGGCTCATGGGCGGCCAATACGGCTGACTCGGCGAGCGCCTTGGTGTGCGAGTAGTGGCACAAGTGTTTTGCCGCATACGCTGCTGATTCATCGATTCCGCTCTGATGTCCGCCATCGAATGTGACACTGGGGCTGCTGCAATGCACCAAAATGGGCACACGCTCCTGACGACATGCTGAAATGATGTTCTCGGTCCCGAGTGTGTTGATCCCATGATAATGTTCCCACGGTCCCCAGACCCCTGCGACGGCTGCGGTATGAATCACAGCGTCAATGCCTTGGCACGCCTTGGTCACGCAGGCAGCATCGCGAACGTCGCCACGCAGCAGCGAAACTCCCGAGCTCGCAAGCGCTGGGTAGTCGCCACGTCCCATGCCCACGACTTCGTCACCGCGTTCGATCAGCGCATGAGCGATCTCGCTCCCCAAAAATCCGCCACAGCCTGTGACAAGAACTCGCATAGACTTTGCCACAAACCGAGCGTGGGAACTAGTGTTTTGTCAAACTTAAAAGTTAGGGTTGAGTTGTATTTGTACAACGGACTTCCAGTCCGTCTTTGCAATCTTTTATCGACGGCCTGGAAGTCCGTCGTACCCTAAAAATAGGCGTTGACAAAGCACTAGGTAAAAATGGATATGGATATTAATGCCATAGAGGTAACAAGTTGCACTCTAAGCCGCGACGCGGTGGCCGTCGATAGCCACGGACGCTAGTCTCTGGTTGGTCAAGAAGCCATTATGCCGATTTAATTCCATAATCTCGCCGCGAGCGGGGTTTATCCCCGTCGGGCCACGATCACAACCAGATAGCGAGGACGAAATGAAGTCGGCCAAGATCTGTGTCGCCTTTCGCTCAGCGAAAGTACGCTCTTTCGCGGAGCGAAAAGCGACGGCAAAGAACTCGCTGAAGATCAAGACCCGAGAGGCACGCGGTAAAACGATTTCTTGGAAAGATTCGACACAGGGCAGTTGCCGCCAACGCTTGCACCAAATTCAGGAAACCGTCGGAAACCAGGGTCCATTCCTGACCATAACGCCGATTTTAATTGCGGGGTGCGATAGGGTGTATCCAAGAAAAAACCCCGGGAAACACGGGGTTTTGTGGAATGCGGTCGAGAGGACTTGAACCTCCAAGGGGTTGCCCCCACTAGGCCCTCAACCTAGCGCGGTATCCACCAATTACTCGGCGGAAACTTGATTTCCTCGCAACGCCGATCATTCTCATCATGGAGGGGTATCACAGTACTAACCATGAGTTTCTCTATGTCTAGGACGTTAGTTGAGGTTGTCGAACGGTACGAACTGTCAAACGAGATCAGCGCGAGGTACGCGTACCAATTGCGTTACGCAGTCCATCGCTTTGCAAAATTCAAGGCCGATCCAACCGTTGATGACCTATCGACAGACCAGATAAATCGCTGGCTGGTAATGGAGCGTGATTCTGCGCAACTGAGCGCTCGGTCAAGGGCGAATGTGAGACGCTCGATGCTCACGCTGTGGTCTACCTGCAGGCAGGACCTACGACGCGATTCGATTCGGTCCGTCACCGTCACCCCCAAGAATCCCGAAGCTTGGCACTACGACGAGATGTCGAGGGTCGCGGAAGCTGCTGGGCAACTGCCTGGCGTGCTCACGAACGGAATCAACCGCTCTCTCTACATGACAACATTGCTTTGGTTCGCGTACGAGAGCGGACTCCGACGCGGCGATCTCTGGGCATTCGACATTGAGCGTTTTGACACGAACCGCATTGCTGCAATGACCCAGCACAAAACCCAGCGAGTCCACCTGGTTGCAGCGACAGACGAGACCCTTTCGGCAATGAGGCGAATCGCTACAACGCTAAGGGAAAGCAACAATGCATCTTGGAAAACGCCGCTGCTGTGGCCTCAGTCAGAGAGCACGTTTTACGACCTGATGCGACGCTGTAGAAGAGCAGCAGGTGTGGACGCAAACGTCCGCAACCGATCGTTGCAGCACATTCGACGAACGGGCGCCACACAGGTCGATAGCGATGGTGGCGCTGCCTGGAGGTTTCTTGGACATTCGCGAGAAGGTCTCGATAGAATGAGCTATGTTGATGCGAGGAAGACCGTCGAAGCGACGATGCCTCAACTCAACAGAGCCAATCATGAGCGAAACTGAAATCGAGCGAAATCGCTGCCTGGCAATCGTCAGATTGCAAATGTCGGATCGCCTGCCGATTGAATCAAGGCGATTGTTAATGCACATCGCGAGGCTAATCGCTGACAACCATCAGCTTCAAACCCAACCTAATCCCGATGCCGATCGCACGAGCGGGGAACGGCACGGTCGAGAGTGATATTGGCGGGGGGTGCCAATATTGTGGTGACTCGTTAGGCAGGAGACCCTATGTGACGCGAGCGTGCGCGCGGCGAGTGGGTTTGGGGGGGGTTAGCGACTTGGTGGATATGGCAGTGATGCTCTGAAATTCTCGTCGAACAATTCGTTGGTGACATAGTGAGATCGAAGCCATTCGCGACCACGAAACCAATCGGCAGTTTTCCAAAGAATGTCGTGTGCGCGATGATAGAACAAAGGCTCGCCGATAAATTCCATTGCGTAACCGAGTTTTCTAAAGTGAAAAGGTAGCCAGTAATCCCACATCGGACGGCCGATTCCGAAGTGTAACTTGGGTAGTGAGCGTGACATTTCGGGGCTGACAACAAACGCATCGAGTCCCCAGTTTTCGCGTTCGGCAGTGTTCAAATCATCGCCGTGATTAAACCGTATGCCGACCACTAGCGCGGTCTCATCGAGCCTGTCGACGAGCGTAGACTGCTCACCAATAATTTGGATGTCCGAATTGATCAAAAGGACTCGCTGC
>JAYVSE010000084.1:0-13183 GCA_043775635.1 Planctomycetaceae bacterium
CTGCGTAAGCGAGGGATCACTGCGATCCCTCGCTTACGCATTCGGGTTATGATTTGCACGCTAAAATTCAAAACACAACTAAATCAACGGCCCGCTAGCCGCCGGTAAAACACGGCGGTACCGGCGGCTAGTTCACGATTGCAAAAAACGCGGCAAATAACAATGTTTCATCAGCTAGTTGGCGCTGTCCAGCTAGAGTGCTCAACAAAACTCACCCACCTTTGGTAACCAACATGTTTGACCACCAACTTCCATGCTCGCGCCGTCAAGCCCTTCAAGCCTGCGGCTTAGGCCTCGGGGCTTTGGCATTGCCCGAGTTGCTGGGCCTGAATCATGCGTCGATGGCGAGCACCGACAACAACCCTTTGCTAGAGCGACAACCGCATTTTCCTGCGCGCGCCAAGCATGTTATCCACATTTTCGCCAACGGCGGCCCATCGCAAGTCGATACATTCGATCGAAAAATCAGTCTCGAAAAGTATGCGGGGCAACGCATGCCTGGCGATACGCCCGCTACCGAAAGACCAACGGGTAACTTATATCCGTCTCCGTTTAAATTTGAACGATACGGCCAAAGCGGATTAGAGGTCAGCGAACTGTTCGCCAAAACCGCCACCGCCCACGCAGATGATCTCTGCGTCATTCGTTCGATGTACGCAGACGTTCCCAATCATGAGCCATCGCTCCTGCTAATGAATACGGGGGAAGCTAGGCTGGTACGCCCGAGCTTCGGGTCATGGCTTACGTATGGGCTTGGAACGGAAAATCAGAACTTGCCTGCGTTTATCGCGATGTGCCCAGGCGGGTATCCGATACAAGAATCACAGAATTGGCAAGCCGGTTTCTTGCCAGGCATTTTTCAAGGGACCTACATCGATTCACAACACGAGCGGCCTGAAAAACTAGTTGAGTACATCAACAACACTCACATCACTCGCGCAGCGCAGCGGAAGCAGTTAACGCTGGTCCAATTGCTCAATAAGCAACATCGAATCACCAGAGAAGAAGATTCATTGATCGATTCTCGCATCCAATCGCTCGAGCTTTCGTTTCGAATGCAAAGCGAAGCGATGGATGTCTTCGATGTGACGAAGGAGCCTCAGTCGATACTCGATATGTACGGCCCCGGTGTTCAGGGACGCCAGATGCTGATCGCGCGTCGACTGATTGAACGAGGCGTTAGGATGGTCCAGCTATGGCATGGACAAGGTCAACCGTGGGATAGCCATGACCACTTAGAACGTGAGCATCGAAGACTTGCCGGTGAAAGCGACCAAGCGATCGCGGCGCTGCTCACCGATCTTAAGCGGTGCGGTCTGCTGAAGGAGACGCTCGTTTTATGGGGTGGCGAATTTGGACGAACGCCAACCGTTGAAATGCCCAAAGCAGGCTCCAACGAAGGCACCATGACCGGTCGTGACCACAACCACTATGGCTTTACAATGTGGATGGCAGGCGGCGGTGTCAAAGGCGGTCAGGCCTATGGTGCAACCGACGAATTCGGTTTCAAGGCGGTTGAGAAACGAGCACATGTTCACGACCTGCATGCAACCATGCTGCACTTGCTCGGATTCGACCATGAAAAATTAACGTATCGCTACGCGGGTCGAGATTTCCGCTTAACCGACATCCATGGGCGAGTCATTCGCGACTGGATCGCTTAGTATCGTGCGGTCTTTTATTGTCGTCTTTCGCTCCGCGAAAGAACGCTCTTTCGCGGAGCGAAAGGCGACACTTATTTGCCGCACGATACTTAGTCATTCACGCCGTTTTTTGCGCATTCGATAACAAAATCGATCAATGGCTGACAGCGAAAGAACCCTTCCCAAAAATTGTGCCCCTGCCCCTTTACCACGATCAGGTTGATCGATCCCTCGGAACCAGCTCGCTTATAGGTGTCCGCAAACGTCGCTGAGTTTTCTTTTAACGGTACTACGGCATCTTCGTCACCATGAATGATCAAAACCGGCAACTTGGATTTCGCTAATACAGACATTCGCGCAATCGGATTCAATTGATCGGCGTGCCGCAAAAGCTCCGCTGGTGACAATTCGTACGCAGGTGCCGCCTTCTCAATCCCTGGATAAGTTTTGAAGTCAAAGACGGGATAGATTCCTGCCAAGCCAGAGAACCGGTCAGGGTGATCGCAGGCCCATGCGCTGACCCAAAGTCCACCACGGCTACGCCCAAGCAAACAGGGCTTCTTTGCGAACCCTCTCTCCCTGGTCATTTGGTCATAGAATAGATCCATTAGCTTTGTTGAAGACGGACTACCGTACGCTTCACCGACATCGATTCCAGCCACTGCAACACCTGCTGCAAGGAATTTCTGGTGCATCCATTTTTCGTGCTCATCAGGATAACCGGCGAGCGTCGGAGCGTAGAAAACCCACGGTTGTGGCGTCGTTCGCAGCGACTCTTCCGGCCAAAGAATAAATGCGGGGCGATGTTCCACCAGAAACGCCTCACCCGGAAGGATCAACGTTTTTACGGTCGATGAGTTTGCTGGCTCTGCTCCGTGTCCGGAAGACAGCGAAACAACCACAAATAGTGAGGCGAATAGAAAGCGATGCATGAAAGCCCTGGCTAAGTAAGAGATTGCGGTATTGATGAGCGAGACTGTCTATAATACCGGTCCACTTAGCCTTTTATTACCTGAGAGTCAAATTGTTGTGTTGAAAGTCCCATTTGTTGCCGTCAGCCTCCTCGTTGTCTCCTGCTGGCTCAACCAGATCAGCCTCGCTCAAGAGTCCGACCCGCAGCTCCCTTCCACAAAGCAACGGGCCAATCCAGTACTAAATGAGCATATCGACATTCATTGGGTCGGCACCGAAGACCAATACGCGTGGTACGAAGCGGAGCGAGACCAGGGACAAAAGGAAGTCGTTGTCATCGACATGACTTCCGGCGAACGTCTTGCGGCTAAGGATTTCCCCGAAGGCGTGCCGAAGCCGATGTCAAACGAATCGCGTTCGCCTGCGACGCTTCCGGAACTGTCAAAGATGGAGCCATCTCGCAATGGCGGTTCTGAAACAGAGATTGAACTTATAAATAAAACGGCTAGGGACGTTGAACTGGCCTGGGTCGACGCGGATGGCAAGTCAGTCTCTTACGGCTCAATCGCGGCGGGTGAGAGTCGCAAGCAACACACGTTTGTGAATCATGTTTGGGTTCTTCGCGACCGCAACAGGAAAATTCTTGCGGCTACGAAAACTTCCGCCCGCAGTCCTGCTTCGTTCATGTTGACAGATGAATCCAAGCCACCTGAAACTGAACACAAAACCGAGCCTAGCAAGCTCGCGCCAACCAACCGTAAAGATAAACGAATCCAATCGAAACACGCTTTCATTCGTGAGCACAATGTATGGACCTGGAATGAATCGATCCAAGACGAAGTCGCATTAACCACTGATGGAAACGACCAGGATGGTTATGAAAGCCATGTTATGTGGTCGCCCAGCGGCGAACACTTCTACGTTTTTCGCATTCGACATGCTCAACAACGAATGGTCACTTTGGTTGACTCAGCGCCTGATGGTCAATTGCAACCAAAGACATTTAGTGTTGGATACACCAAGCCAGGAGACGATATAGACCATGCTCGTCTATGCATTTTCAATGCCACCGAACAGCACCACTTTGTTATGGATGATGCGATCGCACCCAATCCGTTTGAGATTCGAGATGTGTCTTGGCGAGCTGATTCGAAAGCCGTTCGATTTGTGTACAACGAGCGCGGGCATCAGCGGCTGAAGGTCATTGAGATGAACGCTGACAACGGTACCTGCCGTGTCATCGTCGATGAGAAGAGCAACACATTCATTGACTATGCAGGAAAATATTTTCTCCAACTCTTGGACGATACCAACGAGCTGATCTGGATGAGCGAAAGAGACGGTTGGAACCATCTCTACCTGATTGACCAGCAGACTGGCGATGTGAAGAATCAAATCACACGAGGTGAATGGGTCGTTCGCGAGGTCGTCGATGTGGATGTTTCAAATCGATCGATATTGATTGCAGCGGGTGGCGTCGTCGCTGACCAGGATCCGTATTACACACATCTCTTGCGAGTATCATGGGACGGCGGTGAGCCTGTTCGGTTGACCGACGGTGACGGCGATCATCAATGGAAATTTTCACCATCAAGGCGCTATTTTTCAGATCGATACAGCCGTGTGGACGCACCGCCGACGACGACCCTGCGGTCGCTTGAAACGGGAGCACTGATCTCGACCGCAGAGACCGCAGATGCCAGTAATTTATTGCAAAGCGGCTGGACGCTGCCCCGCCGATTCGTGGCCAAAGGACGGGATGGGGTCACCGACATTTATGGACTCGCAGTACTTCCTGATGGATTCGATGAATCGACGAAATATCCGGTCCTGGAACTGATCTATGCGGGACCGCACGCAGCTCACGTTCCTAAATCGTTTCAGCGGATGGGTGATTTGCACCAAGCCGCCAACGGTGCTGGTGGAAAGAAATTCATCATTGTTAGGATCGACGGCATGGGAACATCTCAGCGTAGCAAAGCGTTTCACGACGTATGTTGGAAAAATCTTGGTGACGGTGGATTTCCGGACAGAATTGCCTGGATAAAAGCCCTAGCCGAAAACATTCCGCAAATGGACTTAGATCGCGTGGGTATTTGGGGCGGATCTGCGGGTGGCCAAAACGCGGTTCGTGCCTTGATCGCACATGGCGATTTCTACAAGGCTGCATTTGCCGATTGTGGATGTCATGACAATCGCATGGACAAAATTTGGTGGAACGAACTTTGGATGGGCTGGCCCATCGATGCACATTACGAAGATCAATCCAACGTGACTCAAGCAAGTCGAATCAATGGCAAGCTAATGCTTTCTGTGGGTGAGTTGGACACTAACGTCGACCCTGCCTCAACCATGCAAATGGTGGATGCACTGATCAAGGCTAACAAAGATTTCGAACTATTGTTCTTTCCGGGCGAGGGCCACGGTGTAGGAAGTAGTGCCTATGGAACCCGCAGACGAATCGATTTCTTTTGCCGTGCTCTTTAGCTGGACAGCGCCCACTAGCGGGTAATACAAGCGTGAGGCAACGGATGTGATGTGATCCTTAGTGATGCCCATTGATGGCAGGGACGACAGGAAAATTTTACGACAGGAAAATTAAGAATTGCGGTTTGTTAATTTTCCTGTCGTCAAATTTTCCTGTCGTATCGAGTGGTTCTTTCTCGCGAACGCTCGTTTATTATAGGAGGTACTTATAATATATTTTGTGACTTGACACATGGCAAACAGTTACCGGTTCGGCCACGGGTGGGAATTCATGAGAATGTTACAAACGATGGAAAAAATAAGTATCAAACACGACGCTAAAACCAAGTATAATATTCCTGTCAATGCACAGATTAAGAATATAAATTGTTCACGTCTCGTATTCCCATCTTGTCCTGCGTAATAAAACGAAGCATAGACACTGTATGATGGCAGTGTGAGTCCCAATATCATTATCACAATATAGGCATATTGCTCCTGGCCTCTAAGATTTCCGGAGCCATTAAACGGAAAGACAAAACTAACGTAGAAGCCAAGTAGATGCATCAAAATGATAGCCGCTACTCGGGCAAACACGCGGACAATGCCTCCCCTTCGCTGAAGACGCGTTGGGTCTTGTACGGGCGGCGGGTCGTACGCGTTTATTATAATGTTGTTCTCGTTCGTAACATCAACGTTACAAAACAAGCACCGATTGAATGCCTTGGCTCATTTCGCGAACCAATTTGTCAGGGCTAATTGGCTTCTGAAACCAACGGTCGACACCTTCGGCACCGATCGGCACATTACTTGATTCTTGTCGTTCGCCACTGACCGCGAAAACACGCATCGATTGTGTTTTCGGATTTTGCCGAATCGCCGAAATCGTACCGCGACCATTGAGGCCCGGCATATTCATGTCGAGCAAGACGATATCCGGAAGGCGACTATTGCTTTCCATAAAACGAAGTGCAGCTTGGCCGTCGAGCGCGGTGGCAACACGGAAACCAAACTGGCGCAAGTAACCCGCTAGTAGCGCCGATTCGTTTTGATTGTCATCTACCAGCAACGCAAGCGGCAGGGATGCTTTCTTTTCAACGTCGACTAAGCCGGGTGATTTCGATTTGTCTTGGAGCGTCTCCTCGATCAATGAAAGCTCCTCAATCGCGCCGGCCAGCAAATCCTCATCGACCATTCCCGATTCCTTAGCCGCTTTCTTTTGCAACAGGTGAAGCGCGATGGTGAGCGTGTTGATGCGATTTCGCAGTTCGTGTTCTCGTTGTCGTGCGTCCTCGGTCAACGCGGGGGGCGTTGCATGGGTAAGTTCTTCGCGATCCTGCAATTCACCGCGCAAGACACGAATGTCTTCGGGAGCATCAACGCCCAGAGAAACCGCCTTGCCACGAACACGAGTCACTTGGACGCGAATGCCAAGTTTGGGGAACACGATCGATTCCTGTTCCCGGCGAGACAAAACCAACATGATGGGCCTCCGACCTTACAAACTTCCTTAAGCCTATACGATGCTAGCAAATAACCGGCGAGTAGAGTGACCCAGCGGCGGATAGGCAGTGTTGAAAAAGCGTCCATGCCCATTAAATGGCCTCGTCAATCATTGAGAGGTGACACCTAGTAGCGTATAAATCGTTTGCGATCGAAGCAATAGGGATTTTGCATGTACAATGGAACGATTCTGAATAAAGAAGTGAAGTTCCACCGGAGTCACACCCTTGAAGAGACGCGAATTCCTCCAGACGACATTAGCAACCACCTTGGCTGCGCCCCAAACTTTTGCGTCGGCAAGCGAGGACCTTGCCGTGCCGTCGCGAGTCATCGACACACACACTCATTTTTACGATCCAACGCGTCCGGCAGGCGTCCCGTGGCCATCGCCGGGCACACCGCTTTACCGTCGCGTTATGCCGTCTGATTGGCGAACCGTTGCCGAGCCCCATGGAATTCACGAAACCATTGTTGTCGAGGCCAGCCCTTGGGTTGAAGACAATCAATGGATACTTGATATTGCCGCAACGGACCATTCAATCGTTGGATTAGTGGGAAACCTCGATCCTCGTGACGCACAATTTTCAATGCATCTCAATCGATTTGCTAAGAATCCACTTTTTCGAGGCTTGCGTTGGCGCAGTGATCTCGTGCCGATCGATCGCGACTTGGACCAACTCGCCAACGCGGCAAAACAGCTTGTTGACCTTGATCTTGAGCTTGATTTGAATGGATCATGCCAATCATTGCCCATGGCCAATCGACTCGCGGAGTCAACTCCGAAGCTGCGGATAGTGATCAATCATCTGGGCGCGAGCGGTGACCCTCAAGCAATTAACGTTGATTGGCGAAAGAACATTGACGAAATTGCCAAGCGTCCCAACGTGTTCATGAAAGTGTCCGCGCTGGTTGAACAAATTCCTGGCGAATCTGGTAAAGCACCGACGGATACAGAATACTACAAGCCGGTTCTCGATCATCTCTGGAATCGCTTTGGTGAAGATCGACTGATTTATGGCAGCAATTGGCCCGTCTCTGATCGTGGTGCACCGTATGACGTGGTTTTCAAAATCGTTCGAGACTACTTCATGGACAAAGGCAGCGGTGCCATGGAGAAGTACTTCTGGAAGAATTCTTTGAATGCGTATCGCTGGCTCGAACGTGCGTAAAACATTGAATCTTTTTTGACTTTGCGTTTGACCGTGTAGGTAATCGTCGGTGTTCGCCAATCTACAGCAATTCTACCGTGTGATCATCGTAATCGACGATCAGTCGGTGCTGATTCAGGAGTATCGTTCCAAGCAAGGGAAACTTTCCGTCATTCGCAACAATTTGCGTTTCATATGAATCACCGAACCACTCGAAGAAACATGCAAACGTCTCTAGTTGAACCAAACTGCCGTCCGCAAGAATAGCTTCCGCAGACGACTCTTGGGCGAGTCCCAAGTCGGTTATCAAATGTTTCGGAAGGACTAATCCACCATTGAAGGCCGTGTCTACCCACGCCAGTATTTCTTTTCGCGGGCCGTTACGCGTACGACTGACAGGTAACGTGATTAGCGCCCTCAACTGGTCGTCAACGATACCTTTCACAACTGCATTTCCCCGATATGAAATGCCGCGAGGTGCCCAATTCGAATCGTATGTGACAACCGAGAAGGATATTTTTTCCTAGCAGATTTGACTGCGTCATCGAACGTATCGCCAAGGAAATATTCTCCTGAATCGGGTTCGATTGCTACAAAGCGGTTCCCTTGCGTCGCCTCCAAAATATGCTTCAACCGATCAATGTAAATTTGCTTTGCTCGTTCAATGACAGTTTTCGTATCAGCGGATACCATTTTTTGACTCCAAAGATTGCTTCAGTCTGCATACGCATTGTATACGATGCAATATCGCATCACCACTGCGGTAATTCCTGAGTTTGGTGGACGAATGCACGGCCAACTGTTACAGCCGACGTATAAGGCGAATCGCCGAGGCGCGAAACGGGAGACGCAGCTATTAATGGGCTTCACCGGCTCACCAATCTTCAATTCCCACTCGGCCACACCGCGATCGTCGTACTCACACTTATTTCTGGATAACGAATCACGAATCGGCCAGTCATGGCTGCGCTAGTTCGCTGTTGGGCAATGCCTCTTTGATCTTGGCCCGGTCGGTGTCGGAGAGATCGCAATGCTCGAAGCGAATCTTGGCGACGTGCCGGAGCTTGCTGAGCGTGGCGAGAGCTTCGGGCGTGACCTTGCAGCGGTCGAAGGTGAGCGTCTGCAACTGCGGGAGTTCGGCGAGCCGCTCGATGTGTGAGTCCGAGAGGAGATTCGTGCCGACCAGCACGGTCTGAATGCGTTGCAACGTCGCGAGGCCGGCCCACGGATGCTCATGCGTTCCGAAGAGATCCAGGCTCCGCAATGAGGGATGCTTCGCCAGCGCGGGAACGACTTCCGCTGTCAGGCTCGCCGATTGTCCGGCAAGCACTGCCAGCTTGGGTAGTTTCCGCAGTGACTCCGCCGTCTGTGCGTTGAGGACCAGCGTTCCAACGCCGAGCGACGTGAGGTCGGGAAACTGCTTGGTGACCTGCTCCAGAAAAGGCGATGCCTCTTCAGGGGCAATGTTCTCGAAAAGCAGTACACGTAGCTTCAAGGGGGCGAGTCGTTGCAATTGCTCGGTCGTGCAATTCACAAGGTAGAGTCTCTCCAGTCGCGGCACCCGGGCGATCGCATGCAGCCCGCGCGGGGTCATGAGCTCGCTGGCAAGAGTCAGATCCTCAAGCTGAGGAAATTGGTCGAGTATCGAGAGGCCGAAATCGGTCACGCTCGACTTGCTCAAGACTAACCAGTGCGGGGCATCGGATCCCGCGAGTGAAGCCAGCATTCGGTCGTCGAAACTCGGACAGTCGTCGACAATCACCGCATGAAGCTGGAACTCGGTATCCGGCAGGTCTTCGACGCGTCGAACGCGATGAGTTCTACTTTGATCGACCGCTTCGACCTCAATGCCTCCCAATCGAAGGAGCCGCGCGGCCACGTCTCGGTCACGGGTGTGTGACGTGTCGCTGATCACATCCACCTTCGGATGCTCGGCGCGAAAGCGTTGCAGGCGCGATCGTGACTGAGTCGTCTGCGTCAGCCTGAGCACGGCCAACGAATCGACGCGGTCCAGGCCATCGAACAGTTCATCCGGCACATGAGTGGACGAGAAATGCAAATCTCGCCACGGCCGCGCGGTCGCCAACTCTTTCCAGCCAGTCGATGGCTTGACTCCCCAGAGCTCCAACCAGTCGAGTTGTGACAGGGACGAGAGGCTCAAGGACAACTCGGGCGACCAGTTCTGCTGGTAGACGAACGTCAGTCTTGAGAGCTTGGGAAGTCCGGCCAGCAACCGCAGTCGCGACACCGGCAAGTCGCCATAAATGGCCAGCCCTCCCAAGTCGGATTGCTCCGCGAAGCGGGCCATGTAGTCTGGATGAATCCAGCTTTCGTGAAGGCCCAGATTCCACCAGCGCGGGGAAGCCAATAAGACCTTCGCAGCCGTTTTGGTCGCCGGAACCGAACCGATGTTGAGGTGTCGCAATTCAGGTTGCGCGATCACGGCGGAGAGGCATTCCGCAGTGATCTTGGTCCGATTGAGCATCAAAAGTTGGAGCTTCGGCAAATGACCTAACTTTCTTATACCCTCATCCGTCACACCCGTGTCTTCGAGGTGCAAGTTCTCCAGCGTCGCTGAGTCTCGCAGGGCTGTCAGCGTGGCGTCTGTGATGCTGGTGTGATGAATCTGCAACGAAGTCAGGCAGCTCAAGCCGGTCAGGAAACGCTGCGCATCGGCATCGTTGAAGCGAGGATTGTTTTGCACGTCGATCGTGTCCACCACAAAGTCCCCTTCAGGCAAATCCTTGATTGCCGTGATCGGCCGGACGACCTCATCGCCCAGCTTCAGTTTCACAGTCCCGCCTATTTTCAACGCCCATTCCGCCGCCGCCCGGTTGGCGTCCGTGGTTGGCGGTGCTGCTGTCCGAAGCGTTCCGCCAACAAAGACCTCCAAATCAGGTCGGAGAGTGATGAGTTGCTTTAGCGAAGGCTCATCGATTAAATCTCCATGAAACATCAGTGCTCTCAGCGACTCGCACTCCGCCAAGTCTTCCAGGTGCGACTGCTGCTCTTCAGGGAAGTATATCCAGATCCGTTCCAGACACGATGAGGCCAAATCACGCAACTCCGATCGAGAGAGCGGAATGCGGAGTACCAATGTTTTGACTGAAGTGAGTTTAGATAATTCTCGGAGCGCATCGGGTGCTACCACCGCGCCTCGCGTTAACGTCAAAACAGTCAAGTTTGAAGACTCCTTCAGAGCCAAAATCTTCTCACCATCAATTGGCCCGGAAATCCCTAACTCATGGATCTGTGGCGCTGATTTAAAAAGTGACGCAGCGATCGTCGGTCGAAGAAACACTGAATCTAACTCAATGCCTTTTAGGGATTTACCGCGACTGAGGACTTCCGGTAATGATGCATCAAACGCCAGATGAGGACAGTATAGGTTTTCAAGGTTAGGGCAGTTTTCTAGGATTGCAGCTAAACCTTCCAGATGGAGTGGGATTTTATTAAGAAATAAGTACGTCAATGACTTCGGCGTCGCCGCGAACCTACACAATCCTTCGTCCGAAATAGGTGTCCCTTCCAAACGCATGGTCTTCACAGAATTGAGTGGGGCGAGGGCCGCCAATGCATCGTTACTTATATTCGAATCTATGAGGCAAAGGTCTGTGATGGAGGCCACCTGCGCCAACCTTGTCATCCCGTCCACAGTAATTTTCTTGCAATTTGAGAGATCGACAGTATCAAACGTCAGCGTGCCGGTGGGTAGATCGGCAATTTGCGTGATTTTAACCAGATCCGTTCCGTTAGTTACAACGGTCACTGTCCCGCCAACAGACAACACCCATTCCGCCGCAGCGCGGTTCACATCCGATGATGATGGTTGAATGTTAGGAAGTCCGGCTTCATTCTCTCTGCCCGTAAAGTCAGAGCGAGCGGAACCAGAATTGCTTTTCACGACGGCGGAGCGTCGTGGAACACTGAGGAAAAATATGGCGACGGCCAATCCGACGGCGATGGAGATCATCCATGGCCACTTTTTTTTCAGATGCGGAATCGCTGTTCGGTTCCGGCGCGGTTCAATAACGGTGGGACCATTGGAATCAAACGACGTTTGTGTGCCAGTTAATGATATTTCCGCAGCGTGCGCGGCTGCGGTAGTTTCCGTGAGAAACGCAGTCAGATCCGCTGCGGCGGCGAATGGCACTAGGCTGTTTGCCACTTCGCTGGGCGAACTCGGCCGCTCGGCGGGGTTCTTGGCGAGCAGTTTATGGATCACCGCCGCGAGTTTGGCTGGACAATCGGAGCGCAGCGATCGGATATCGGGAATCGGTTGGGTCGCTAGCGCAACTAGTTTCTTGACAACAGAATCATATTGAGCATCGGCAAAGGGTGCCCGACCCGTTAAAAGCTTGTACAGTGTTGCACCGAGACTGTAGATATCCGCTCGAATATCGACCTTGTGCGTGTCATGACTTTGCTCGGGAGCCATGTAGTCAATAGTGCCCATCACTTGGCCGGTCGACGTCAGTTCTTCGCCGCTCTCCGGCGTAACGTCATCCAACAGCGCCAGCCCCATATCCAAAACCTTGACCAAGGGTGGCAGACCGCGCTGCGATTTTGCGAGGATCAAATTGGATGGCTTAATGTCGCGATGAACGAGTCCCTGCTCGGAGGCATGTTGCAGGCCCAACGCCGCCTGCCGAATCAGTTCACAGGCGACCGAGATTGGTAGTGGTCCATGCATTTTAACGAGCGCTGACAAGTCGATGCCATCGACAAGTTCCATCACTAGGTAATGCGTCCCGTCGATCTCGCCTGCGTCGTGGGCAGCAACGATATGAGGATGCTGAAGTTTACCAACGGCTCGCATCTCACGTTCAAATCGGGCGATCGCATGAGGATCTTTCAGCTTCCTGGGCGGTAGCACCTTTACAGCCACGATTTTATCCAGCTTGCGATGCCGCGCCTTATAGACGGCTCCCATACCACCGCGACCGATCACGGCGAGCAATTGATATTGCCCCAGCTCGCCATCCGGCGCATGCGGCTCGTGCTCTGTAACGCTCGGTGGCTGTGGCGCAGCATTCGTGGGTTTAGGCATCACCGCAAGTGCCGCGACGATCTTGCGAATTTCGGTTTCATCGTCAAGCGAATCGACAGGCTTGGGCTCACGCAACAGTGCCTGGATGTTGGCGAGATCATTGCGCAGAGACACCAACGTGGGATCGAGCGCGTCTTCCGTGCCACTTTCAGCCGCAGCAAGCTGATTCACAACGACTTCGTCAATTTCATCCCGCATGGCTGTCACAAAATTAAAAATCCGATTGCGAAGTCAGGGCGACGATGGATCGTCGCATGATTTCAAGATTGTATGAAAAAAAGTTCGAGTGTACGAAATCCAACGCAAGAATTCAGCTAGCTCGTCTGGCTTCCACGCCATTGGAGCATGAGGCCACTTAATATCGATCGTTATTCTGGCTCCCCTCGCTCCGTACTCGGGGAGAGCGACGGTCTTAAATATTGGCAAGTCCTGATTCAAAATATTTTTTGAATTCCTTTTTC
>JAYVSE010000085.1:0-20496 GCA_043775635.1 Planctomycetaceae bacterium
GGAGAATGGCTCCCTTGACCGGACGGGACAATGGTCCCATCCTACGTAGCTTGGGGCCATTGCCCCGAGTAGATGCGGCCCCTAATTCCTGCGCGCTGAGATTGTTTATCGCCGAGTGGTGGGCTAACAAGCTGTCGTACGAATCCTTGTCAACACGTCTCGCATCTGTTCATCGCGGATCCATTGGGTTTGGAGGTCTCGCCAGTGCGCTGGCACCGCCGCATCGTTAGGAGAAAGGTGTCCGTATTTGCCCGCTAGTTCATTCAATAAGCCCGAGGTGATCGCGGAGGGATGCCGTGTGACGCACATTTCTGCGAGCGAATCCGCAGCCGCTCGTTCAGCGGCCGGCGTGGCTGCAACTTTCCACAGCGAGATGGGAGGTAAGACCTGGGCGAGAAAAGGGGAAGGCGAAAAAAGAGAAGGGGGTCATTTCGGTCGAATTAGCACTTGTTCGACCTGTGGCTTATTTCCTGGGCGACCTCGAGAGCGCGTTGTCGCCCAAAAGCCAGTTCGTTCGCAAGTTTCCTCCGTCCATTTTTCACTGCCGTACGGCCGATTGCGAATGACCGAGTCTCGGATCGTTTGGAATTCATTTATTGTGAGGGCCTCATTGACCCGCTGTATCCAACCCGATAGGCGGGCGGATCGCTGTGACTCGGTCTCCAAAGCCGATGGACAGTGCTCGAATCACTGCGTTCCGGCTCGGTACCCACAGACTATTAGAAAATCATTGCCCACGTTCCTCCATGGCACTTTTTACGTGGGCTATTTCTTCTTCTATGCTTAGTTTTTGCTCTTCTGTCAAATTTGCATGCGACTTCCATTCAGTGAGTTCATCGAAAACCGGGAGCAAGCATTGCCTAGAGTAATCGAACCCGGTTTGCTCCATTCGAGCTGGCCAACCAAATTCTCTCAGGAACGCTAGGACTATTCCTGGTTCATCTTTAGTCGCTCTCAACCATCCAGTAATTCTATCTGATTCGTTACCTAGATAGGCAACGATGAGCGAACTCATTTCAATGGACGTATAGCTGCGTTGCGGACCGTCAGGGTAACGCGTTTCACCAGCTAGCAGAGAAATCAGTTCCTTTCCAATTTTTAACTGATTTTCTGACAACGGTCGTTCGCAGTTGTAAAAAGCCAGTATGACAGAGTCCAAAACTAATTGTCGGCCTTTTGCGGAAAGACGCGGCCAGTTTTCCAGTAAGTGTGTACCAAGTTCACTCAGGCTTTCGCTACAAACTTTTCGAGCCGCTGGGTCAAACGCTCGCAGCCATTCTTGGCTGGACCAGCTTGTGTCATAACAGTAAAGGTTCGGAATCTGAAGAAAGGCTTTGGCGGCTCGCGCGTCTCCAATCATCGCAAGTGCCATTCCTGAAGCCGCTTGTTCGCAGTCCTTTGCGGCCATGAAGTGCTTGATCAACTTTGGTACAGCTTCATGTGATCGAAGTTTGCCAAGCCGTGCGATCACTTTCGTATCAATTGGATTCCCCAGCAGTTCCTCTATCTCACGCTCTTGGGAAGCAGAGCGATTGACTCGAATGTAGAACCGACAAGGGTGGCGATCGCCTTTAGTTGGAATCAGGGATACTGCATAAATCCCTGGAGAAACTGGTTCACTTTCGCTTGAGTCCGCACGCTCAATCTGCAGCAATTCGTCATCTGCTTTATTAAAATTTATTCTCAGCCCAGAGCCAGGCGATACACTTTCACGAACAGTGGCCTCCTGAATAAGATTCACATTTACATAATTGAAATCCCCTTTAACTTTGAACTTTGTTATTATCTAAATTTCACTTTCAACTATCGAATCCGTTAGCGCAATCATCAGAGGTTCATCGATCGTGCGCACTTTGACAAATGATCTAATCCAATCCTCGCGATCTTCTAATCCACCGACCCATAGTTTTCGCTCTTCTAATGTAAGGTTGCAGACTTCTTGAGGGAATTTGAGTGGACCAACCATCCAGGGACAGCTGTTATCTACAGGGGGCAGTTCTATTGTTGTCTCAATTTCTCGAAGCACTATTTCGGCTGCCTTCGGGTCAGGCAAGTTGAGCAGAGCATTCCAAGCTAATTGACGTAATGCGGGCAAACTGTCGGCCAGAAGCCTTTCTAGATCCACCACGTGCACAGCACTCGACGTGCGAGCAATCCAACCGATGGCGGCAGCTCGCTCTACGGGGTTGCTACTCTCAACGCAGGTTACCACATAGCCAGATCGAACCCTGGCCGTTTGGCTTATGCTCTGTAAGAGATTGATGCGTTCCCAAGAACCATTCGTTATGCCGTAGCTCCATTGGTCCGTCGCCATGCCAACGGAGTAACACCGGATTGTGACGAGGAAAATTATGCAAAATCTTAAAACATGGCGAACTCTGCGATTGTCGTTCATTTCTGGTCGATCAAAGTTAATTGTGAAATTTACCAGCGAACTTCTCGTTGCATGACGTGGTAGCTTCCGGACACTCGCATGGTGTGAGATCCTTTCGTTCATCGGCACACTGGGGATAATCGGGTCCACGGTCACATTAACTTCGCGGTTTGCTTCCTCCAGTCCAACGGGCAACGATAGATGTAGGACGCCATTGCTGCTCAACTTCGATTTCATAAAAATGCGGTTCACGATTCAGGCTCCTTTATGAAAGTCTTAAGTCAATTGTACCTGTTAATCCCCGAGGTCAGATGTAAATAAACGCCAAAAGTCGATTCAGAACGTGCGATTTGGGTGGTGAACCGCCGTCACTTACGGTTATGAAAAGAGTTGATGAGTTTCAGCCGAGACGGGCATTGAGGGAGTGCAGGGATACCGGATTTGTGAGCGTTTAACTCATACGGCTGGTGTCAACCACCGACGAGTGCAATAGAATAGAAAAAGCCCGAAGGGCTGACACATCAAATCAGAAAGACATTTAGAAAGGGTCTATTTCCAGTACAAGATTCAAAGCACCAAATTGATGTGTCGCAACAAACCTGCTTCCCTTGCTCGTCCTTCAAAATTGAAATCGGCTATCGTCACAGTCGTCCATGCTCTTCACACCCCACGATGCGCGTTTCATTTCGTCAACTAGCGATTGAAAATCGGCCACTTTCGACGTCAACTCTGGATAATGACCTGCTACCGAATCCAGCTCTGTTCGCAATGCGGCCTTGGTGCGAAGTCGATCACCCGCTTCGCTTTCACGATACTTTCGAAACGAGGCGTTCAATTCACGGATCATTTCTTGGGGGGCAGAAGTCGATTCCAGATCGCCGATAATCTCTGCCAATCGAAACGACAACTTCAAATATCCGTGCGAATCTCCTGGAAGTGGTTCATCAGACATCGGGCTGGACCAAGTCGAAGCGTAAACATCTTCTTTACGTTCGCCCGCCGCGATCCGCCTTTCTCGCTCGGCCTGTTCGCGATTGAACTTGTCGTTGAATTCTCGATACTCTTGCTGCTTGCGATCCCAGTCTTCGATCAACTCGTCAGTCGAAAAAGCAAACTCATCGTCGAGATCGAGGTGATGGCCATCCATTGAAGTAAACCCAACGCCAAACATACCCGAGGCCATCATGTCGCAGATCGGGCAATTGCAATCCGGCACATGTTGCTCACTCTGGCACTGGTCCATTCCGACGATGGGAACTTGACTGCCGCGCGGCACCCGTCGACGACTGCACTCAATGATGAAGTTCGGCGGTGACCCGCCTTCGAAGGGCTGCTGCAACCAATCATCGCGAACATCGGAAAGGAATGCTGTTAGCCGCAAAAATGCATCACCGCCACATGCGAAATTCAGTTCGTTATTCGCTTCGACTTCCTTCTCGCACCAGAACCAACCCGCTGCAATCACTTCGCGACAAAGATCAAAATAGAGGATCATTTCCTCGCGGCCCATTGGCGCGTCCTCATACCCGATCATGTCATCGGGTGCCGCTGTCATTGGCATACCCGCTTCAAATCGCTGCCGTTGTCCCCAAATGATCCCGTCGCTCCAATCATGAGCACCGTGCAGCAGTTCTCGAGGCCGTTTGCCTGCCAAGTCGGCTCGTATCGTCATCAACCAATCGCGATGCACCTCGACAGTCAGTGCGTGCAGAGCATTGGCGGCTTCGTCCTCATCGAGCGCCGAAGTTGGCAGTCGCCCGTCGGCTGTGACCTGAAAAAGTCGCCGAGTCAAGTCATCGATCATCGAGGCACCGAACAGCAACTCGCGATTGGTGCGCGGAACCCTAATCTCGCTTTCTCGCTTCGTAAACGCTAAATCCGCAGTGGCTGACTCGCGTAACTCCCACCAAGGAGGCAATCGAAACGGCAGCGGACAGCCTCTCTTTGTGTTTTCGGCAGCGGGAAGAGCCAACGTGGCATCGCGGCCGAGTTCCTGCACATTGGGCCCGACAAAGATTCGCTTTTGGATCAAATCGATCGTCAGCCAGTTTCCATGACCTTCGATCGACGCGAGTGCGACATCACGAGCGCAGAACTGCAGCGTCAAGCCGTCGACAAATTCGCAACCGGTTGGAGCCCGGTATCTCGGCCAATAGCCCGCGACCTCGCTCCAATTCGCAGGATCTTCGGACATCGTGGCCCACAACGTCAGCGCCTCATCGTAATCCACCGCCGTCCCCAAACGGCAAACGTCGTGGTCCAAGATCACGACAACGATAGGCGACTCGGTTTCGTCACTATCAGAAAGGTTCACTTTTGTACTCCTTCAATCGGGAAATATTGTTATTTGCAAAGATACCAAAAATCCTGACACAAATTCGCATGGCGGCGTTAGGTATAGCCAGCGAAAGAAAGTCCATTGGCGTTCACCCTGCCCCAAAGCGCCGGTGCACCCAACGCGAGTGTCTCCAATCATTACCAAGGCATCGTTCGTTATCCTGGGGCCGACAAACCTGATGTCGATCAGGGCCATCGACAAAGATGGCGGCGCGAGTCTTCCCTTCCTCCGTTTAATGCATATTGGAATCTGATTCAATTGGTTAGACCTCTTCAAAAGCAATAGAGTGGCGAAACTTGTGCTAATTCTGAAGTCCATGCCAGTTTACCGCGTTGCGCTTGTAAAATCTTTGCGTCTTGGGTTTGTGGGACCGTCTTCCGACCTTACTAGAGTTGGCCTCCCAAGCTTGGATGTCCCACTTTTCCAGGAACGAAATGATTTCTATGAGCACACCTGCCGAAAACCCAGAAATTGAACTGCAAATCGCGGAAGTCATCTCCCAGTGGCTGGAAAATGAGCAAGGAAATCATCCTTCGGCAAGCGAACTGGTTGAACAGTACCCACAATTGGCGCCTGGATTGTCCGCGTGTTTGCGAGGGCTTCAACGCATTGAGCAAGGGAAAGCGAATGTCGCTCGAGGTGCAGCGTGGGAGAAGGGCTTCCAGGAGGACGAAATTGCTTTTCCTGTGATCCCAGACTTTGAAGTACTTGGAGAATTGGGCCGAGGCGGAATGGGAGTCGTTTATGAAGCTAGGCAACTGACCCTTGATCGTATTGTGGCGCTGAAAGTACTGCCGTTTGGGGCTGTCGATCCACGAACGGTCAAACGATTCTTGCGTGAAGCCGAAACGGTTGCCGCTCTCGCTCACCATGGCATTGTGCCCATCTATGCAGTTGGCGTGCATGAAGGATTGAACTGGTTTGCGATGCAACGAATCGATGGTTGCCCGTTATCACAATGGTTCGCGGTTGCTACCTTTGACTCTCGAACTGCCACACTACGCGAAGTGGTTCGAGTCGGCATCGAAGCTGCGGAAGCTCTTGAGCATGCGCACCAGCGTGGCGTGATTCATCGCGACGTCAAGCCAGGGAATCTGCTGGTCGATACGACTGGCAAAGTTTGGCTCACTGACTTTGGCTTGGCCCGACGCGATGTCGATGTTACAGCCACGGTAACTGGTGCGATGCTGGGTACGCCCCGTTACATGAGCGCAGAGCAAATATCCAATTCCAATGAGGAAATTGACGCAAGGACAGATATCTATTCGCTAGGAGCGACGCTCTATGAAATGGCGACTGGTCGACCTCCATTTACGTCCGAATCGCCGCTAGAGTTGTTGACTCAAATTCGACGTGACGAGCCGACTCCGCCGCGTCAGGTCGATCCGACGATTCCACGAACGTTGGAACTGGTGATCTTAAAATGTCTCGATAAAGAGCCTGATCGTCGCTATCAATCTGCGGCTGCACTCGCTGACGACTTGAAAGCGATTTGCGACGACAAGCCGATTTCGGCCAAGGGATTGCCTGTGTGGGTAGTGGCGTCACGCTTCTTTAAGCGGAACAAGCGACAAGTCAACGCCGTTGTAATGACCGTGGCTGGCACAGCCGCCACGTTGGTAGCGGCTACACTGCTTTGGCAACAGAGCGAACAAGCCAAGCTAGGGCTAGTTCGCATCGATACGCCCGCGGGTTTGTATGTTGCAAACATCCGTCCGCAGTCCCACGTAGGCGAGTCACTCCGAGACTCGCGCGCTGCGATTATCAGTCTCGGAGAGACGGACCTACGTGGTGTCACGACGCCAATGCAGAAGCCGATGTCACTTCCCGCAGACAATTATCAAGTTCGCTTGGAAGGTGCCGCACAGGTTGCGCAGACAGTGGACGTCGTAGTGAAGGCGCGGGAATCGACAGAAATCGAGTACATCGATCGGCGCGAGTCACTGCCACAGGTGGACATCTATCAGAAGTTGTCAGTACCCATGCGTGACAATGTGCTCGCTGTGCTCAGTGAGGATACCTTTGAAGTTTTTGATCCTGACATCGAAAAGAAACTTAGATTTACGTTGCCGATTGAGGAACTCGATGCGGGGCTTGTCGAAGACGCAACTGATACGAAGTCAGTACTTGCGAAGGACGACGATCCACCGTTGACATTCGCTTTTAATGCGGACCAAGCGTTCCAAGGCGACTATTCGGTCTCGCAAAGTGCATTCGCTCGTATCGAGAGAATTGGTACTAGTGACGTGGATCTAAACCAGGATAGCCAGAGCGATTTTCTTATCACTGCTGCTCGTCATGCCGCGATAGCTGCAGTATCGAGTGATGGAACAGTACTTTGGAAGCGACGATTGCCAATGACGTTCGAGGTCGCCGGAGCGCGCAGTCGCTATTCGAAACAAGGTATGACTAATGAAGCGATCGTTGGGATCACGCCAGCGGAAGATTTGGACAACGATGGCACACCCGACTTAGTGATCAATGCCGCGTTGTTTGATCCGAGTGGATTCAGTCGACCATACATTTTTACGCTCAGCGGTCGCGACGGCAGCGAAATCGCGGTCGCGCCTTTCCCGACGATTGCCATGCGAAATGTGCGAACTTGGCCGTGGTCAGGATTGCTGAGGCATCGACGACAGTTCAACCAGGACAATCGCTCGCGGCGAATGATCCAAACGCATCTCGAATCTATCACGATGCGGACGCGATCGCATGACGTACACAATTATTCTTGGGGAGGCAATAGTGCCAACTCCGCATTATATGTTCTGCCCCCACTGATTCTTGGCAAGCACCATGAAGCTCGGGTAGCGATCACCGCAACCGATCAAGCGATACATTTTGTCAGCCTCGCAGATGGAACCGATGTCAGTCCGGCGATTCAGCTTGCGCAGCCGATCTTGCGAGGGCCGCAACACGTTCACTTGGCTGAAGGGAAGCTCGGAGTTTTAGTACTGACGGGTATACCTGGCACCTCTTACACGAAATGCTTTCTCGAACTGTGCGTGCTTGGTGAGCCGCAACCGCGTTGGTCGATTCCGCAAGATATTGATGCTTATGATCTAGCCGCAGGTGCAGCCGATTGTTCCTTTCCACTGGTTATCGACTTGGATGGCGATGGCAACGACGAGGTACTTTCGCCGACCAATCCCGATGTTCCAATCAAGTGGCCGAAGTTGCATTGCTATTCAACGTCGGGAAAAACTCAATGGACCAGCAATGGTGTGGCTGGCATCTCTCACCTCATTGATCAAGCTTTGCCAGTCGGTGATATCGATAGTGATGGAATTGACGATTTGGCGGTAGTAGGACTGCTCCAACTCACAGCCGCCCAAGCTTCCTCGCAGACCGGCTCTGCTTCAAATGAGGGCTTACGACTAATTGTCGATTATCTTAGTGGCAAAAACGGACATCGCCTCGGCTATCGCGAAGAACATGTGGCAGCGAGTGTCAAGAATTTTGACGTTGCTGAGATCGACTATGTCGAGCTGTCAGGACACGAATTGGTTTGTTCGGTTGTCTACGGATCGCGAGAGGAACTCAAACTTTCTTCGATGAGTATCACTTTTGATTTAGCGCAGCTCAAGCCAGCCGCTGTGGCTCGTGGTTTAACCGTACTACGAATGGACGATCAGCAAATCGATGCTACTCAGGGACGGTGGTATCGTCGTCGCAGCGGTCCCTATGCGAATCCCGGCGATACAGCCTTCTGGGTTGCCAGAGAACTCAAGCAAACTAGCTATCCAGGCGAAAATCTCGTCGCGAGTTGGATCTCGCCAACAAAAGAGCCTCGTATACTGTTAAGCGGTCGCAACGGAGCAGTACGCTGCATCAATCCACTCGACGGTAGAACTATCTGGACTGGCGAGCGATTCGACTTCGACGGCAACCCCGTGTTGGTGCTGGATCGACCCGATGGAAGGACCGATTTGGTTTTCACAAAAACTGGTCAATCCAACGCGACTCCTGCGTTTTACGATAGCGAAACGGGGCAGGTATGTTTCACCATCGAAACACCAAAAATGGATTCGATTCGTTTTGTCACGTTAGACCAACAAGAACCCGATCGAACCGTTTATGCTCTCGTGGGTGCTGACACAAGTTACACCTATCGCTGGACTCCTAAACGCGATCAAGGTTTTCTGCTCTTGAAGATCGATCGCAGTGTAGGTCGTTTGTTGTGGTGGAGAAAGTGCTACCATGGAACGAATCCAGGCAATCCACTTCGTCCTGCCGACCCGATTCAAGTGGATCTCAACGGCGACCAAGCGACGGATTTGATTACTGGCAATACAAAAAATGGCCGATTGGTTGTCCAAGCGATCGATGGACGCGATGGTCAGACGATTTGGGAGTTACCATTGCAACTGGATACAGATGATTCGCCTTGGCAAGAACCGTGGCCAATGATGACATTGATTCATTCAGGGAGCCAGAAGCACTTGTTAGTAGTTGATGGTGTTGAAAATGAGGACAAGCTGTTTGATTTAAAGTCCGTTCGGCTTCAAGATGGAAAGGAACTTGATCGGATACGTCGCAAAGCGAAATTCACGATACGCACCGATGTGCAGTCACAAGACCTTTCGCTGCACGTGATGGCACCGGAGAATCGCGACGGAATCGTCGGGTTGACAACAGCCTTTCCCGATGATGATTCGCTCGTAGATCCACCGCAGGGAGTGCGTGCCGGTTATTCGTTTGGAATCAAGATGCTGCATGTCGATGAACAGACGGGGAAATTCGACGAGGTGGACAATGGTGACATTCCGTATGCAACAGCCATGCTTGCGGAAGGACCCATGCTAGGTCCGCCAGAATCTATCTTCACCGCTGACATTGATGGCGATGAAATTCTAGAGCGTATTGAATACCGTGTTCCCGGACAGATAAAGATTCGACCTGCGGATAGTGAAACATGGATTTGCGAGTTTGAAATAGACGCATCCAGTGGTGTACTTCTCGCTCTCGAGCAGCATACAAACAAATGGTATTTAAAAGTTGCGAACAAGAATACAGGGCACCTGTGGTATGAACTCCCCGGCGGACGACTCGCTCTGAAGTTCGATCAAGGGCTGCAATCAACAAGAATTGCTGAGACACCTTATCCGCGTTTGCTTTCCCATCGTGCTGGAACTTTGCTCATCGGTTCGACACCCGAGGCAGTGATTTGTGTCGAGGTCGATATGGGCGAGACAGCGACCAGTTCGCCGCAGCCCAATTCTCTTCCAGTGGCCATGATCTCTGCCGATGTTGATCCGCGATACCGCAAAGCGATCGTTGCGCATGGGTTGTATAACAGAGAATCACTCGCCGATATCATCCGCTTGGCATTGCTAACCCTGGGAGCGATTCTGATACCCGCTGGCTATGCTTACCGGCTGATACGCCGTCGACAGCGGTCGCTGCAGGCTATGCTGCTTGCACCGGCAGTCTTCATCTTGGCCCTTTTCTGCTGGAAATCATTGCGGAGTGGGGAAGCCGGCTATTTGCTGTCAGATATCATCGTAGGTGTGATGGCTGCGTTGAGTGTTTGGGCCGTGTTTACTCTCATGCGACATCAAAGTTGGAAGATATTGGGAGCTAGTATCGCGCTCAGCATGCTCCTTGCGACGCTGTTGATGTTCGGAGTCCAAGCGACCATTCCACTTCGAAGCCCAGGCATGATTGGCCACTGGACTTTGGGGGCTTGGTTTACCTCCACTTGTGCGGCTGCGGGGCAGATTGTGACGCCGATGGCAGTCGGAGTCGCTTGGGGCCACGCTAAAGTCAAGAAGGCGGGTTCGATCCTATGACCAGCGATCCCGAGCAGCGGCTGTGTGAAAGTTGGTCGATCGGACGATTGCGTCCCTGGCTGCAAATGGTGGCTGAGCGCGAACTATCGGATCGCCTGCGCGGTCGCGTCGATGCTTCGGATATTGTGCAACAAACCCTGCTGAAAGCTTGGCAAGGCGAGTCGCAATTCAACGGCGAAACCCATGAAGAGCGTTTGGCTTGGCTGCGAACCATCCTAAAAAATACCATTCGCGATCATTATCGGCGTCTGTTTGGATCGAACGAGCGTGGCTCGGGACGCGAGCAGGCTGCAACGGATCTGATTGCGCAGGGCGATCCAGGACTGAGTCAGTATGCGATCGAGCGAGGGCCAACGGTGAGCGGCCAGCTAGTGGCGGCTGAGGAGTGGATTGAGCTCGAGAGATCGCTCGCTCAGTTGTCCGCTGAACAAAGGCGAGTCGTTGAAATGCGACATTTTGAAGAACTCAGTTTTGCCGATATCGCTACACGAATAAACAAGTCGGATGCTGCAGTACGCATGCTGTGGGTCCGAGCGCTACGGAACTTGCAAGATGCAACTCAAGGAAAGAACGAATCACTGTGAGATATTCCCTTCGTGCGTTAATTCTTTTAAATCTCATCGCTGCGATGATCGCAAATGTTTGGATGCAACGACAGCGTATTGCCCGTGCGAACGCTACGATTGAAGAGCTGGATTGGGACATCAAACTATTGAACATTGACGAAGCGTATCTTGAGTCTCAGACGCTATGCGATCAAAGAGTTTTTGGGTACGACCAACGAAACTTACAGCGCCCTGACGAATTGGGGAAACGATCATCGTCAAATATCAGGTACGAGAGAAATTCCGTTAGTAGGTGAAACAGTCTACGAATTGCGAACAGGTGTAAAGAAGGGGATGGACAGCTCAGTAAATATTCAACTGATTGGCCCCAGAGACAAAGCGGTCCACCAAGACGCTTTCGGATTGAGTTATCCTGCGTTCCAAGGATTGACTAACCTACAAAACGACTCGGAAGTGTTTGCGACTTATCCGAATGAAATCCGATCGGCTGGCGACGCCAAGAACCACGTCGACTCCAATAAACCAGCACCTGTAACTCCACTGCTAACGTTTACCATTGATCAACTTCGGTGACATCGCCAATCAAATAACATCGCCAATCAATAAGTGAGCGGACGGAATCCGGATTATTTGCCTTCGCAGATTGGGCAGGTCATCGCTGGTTGCGACATTGGTGGTAGCGAGTTTGGCATATGGGCGGCCGCATGCTTTCGTCAATTATACCTATTAATTAATCCCCGAGGTCAGATGTAAATAGACGCCAAAAGTCGATTCAGAACGTGCGATTTGGGTGGTGAACCGCCGTCACTTACGGTTATGAAACGAGTTGACGAGTTTCAGCCGAGACGGGAATTGAGGGAGTGCAGAGATGTCGGATTTGAGTGGCAAGAAGATCGTGATCGCTGGCGGCAGCGGATTTCTGCGGATTTCTGGGGATTTCGATGGCCGAGCATTTCGCGACTGCCGGCGCAATTGTGACGCTCCTTTCGCGATCGATCCCGAAAGTAACCGGGCGATGGTCGCACGAGACATGGGATGGGCGCTCGATCGGGAAATGGACAGAAGTAATCGACGGTGCTGACGCGGTCGTGAACTTGACCGGCCGAACGGTGAACTGCATCAAGTCGCCCGATCATCAAGATGAAATCCTGCGGTCGCGGGTTGAGTCGACGCGAGCGATTGGCGCGGCCATGCGAGCGGTCAATTCGCCTCCACGGGTCTGGGTGTAGATGAGTATGGCACATATCTATGGCGATCCTCCGTCGGTCGTTTGCAACGAAGACTCCGCTGAAGGCATTGGCTTCGCACCGACGATTGGCCGAGCGTGGGAAGCTGCGTTCCACGAAAATAAGCTGGCCCAACAACGTGGCGTCATCATGCGAACCAGCTTTGTCGTCGGCAAAGATCGCGGAGCTGGTAGCGGAGCACTTGCGACACTCGGATTGCTCGCACGTTTGGGATTGGGCGGCCGAGTCGGCAGCGGCACGCAAGGCATGAGTTGGATTCACGAAACCGATTGTTGAAAAGCACTTTCCAACGGCGACAAGCTGGACTCAAAAAGCTTCATTAGTTCAATGTTTGAAATGTTTCCGACAGTCACCCAAAGCAATTGCCGAGGTAATCCTGTTACTAAGTACGAGTCGAGAAAATCACGATCCTTGCTGACGACAACCCTGCCTGCCTCGGCGGCTATGCGGTTGATTTCGGCATCGCTTGATTCGTTGCCTTCAGGTAAATCAAGTGTGTGGACGAATCATGTCCGAGGGAATTGAGCTTCACCGACAAACGCCTCGGCAGTTGGGCATCGATCAGCCATTTCATGCAATCGCTCGCGGTGCGTTTTTCACGTCACTAAGTCTCGCGGCATATTGAAGACACGCGCGAATGTCGTCCTCTTCCAGATCGGGGTAATCGGAAAGAATTTCTTGATGCGACATCCCTGCGGCGAGTAACTCAAGGATCATCGTCACCGGATATCGCTTGCCGCGAATACATGGCTTGCCGTGACAGATTTGTGAGTCAATTGTAATTCGCTGATTGATGCTCATAGCGATGGACTAATTTAGTTTGCGAGTGTCGTCAGTGTTTAGGTTCATGCGTATTCCTCCGAAGGCACAGTATAGCGTGGCAATTTGGCCAGGCAAATCGAACCCATTCAGCAATCCCTTGGCATCGATCCAGCGGCAGCATATCTCGTCGCGCCAAGTTTTTCGCTTTTGCGATGAAGTTGCTGCTTCGCAATCTGCGATTCGGCAATCAGGTAGGTGCCACCGTGCATGAACACCGTATCACCTGGGCTGGCAACTTCTTGAGCGCGCATGACGGTAGCGAACGGGCGTTCGATCGAGCCAATGTTTGCATCGACACCGTTGTTAGCGACATAGTAGGTTTCCGCACCAGCGATCGTCGGGGACAACACGGCGATCAGCAGTTTCAGGCCAACCGCGCACAATTTCAGTTGTCTATGCATTGCATTGAATTGCTGTCCATGAGGATCGTCAGCGTGAATAGATCATTTGCAATGATTGCAGCAAATTTCGCCGCTCCCCAGTGCTGTAAGGGTATCATATTCAGGGAATCCCGCAGGGTTGCCCCTACGCCGTGAAGGATTTTTATGCCGCTATTTTACTTTCGATTTCTTTGATTCGCGAGCGTTCTTTCCCGGATTCCAGGCAAAGAGGATTTTTTGAAATTTGGGGATTTTCGATCGATGACGGTAAAAAGGGTGGTCTCGTTTTAGACTCACCCTTGCTAAGAGTTACCGCATGCTATGCATAGATATCCAACTTGCTGGCACCACCATTGCCGCCAAGTGCTTTACCAGCGCCACCGCCGCCACCTTCAGCTTTCCGTCCGCCGTCGCCCTCTGCTTTTCCTGCGCCGCCACCAGCACCCTCGGCTTTTCCTGGACGACCACGGCCGCCCGTCGCGAGGCTTTGTTGGATATTGATTGCAGTCGAAACAGACGAACTTGTAGGAGCGATAGCCATGGGTGAGACCTGTGTTTGATGAGATTCTGGTCAGAACAGCGAGTAACAATGGCAAAGGTGTGTCACAAACGCCTATGAGTCAAAGGAAATCTGAGGATTTCGCAAATACTGAGTTGTGGTCTGTAAAGGTCAGGAGGAACGATTGATTAGCGCTCCACGCGGACAAGCCGCATGGTAGCGACGCTCACTTCGCCAGCAACTTCTGGTTGGGATTATTGCACGACGGGGATGAACCCCGTCGTAGCATCCGGTCGGAACAATATCGATTCAAAATTCCCTGACTCTAACGGATTTTAAGCTCTGGTTTTCCGTTCATGGTCAGAACGTAGGATCGCGCTGGTGTCCAGGCTTTTTGCCGCCTCTTCGATCCCAAAAAAGAGTCGCCTAAAGGCTATACACCAGCGATCCTTTTGGAATACGCGGTATGCTTCTGTAAAGCACTTGTCACTCGCTTGATCGGTCAGAAATTATTAACAGCCCAGGACAATCGTGCTACTCTAGCCGCTTCGTATCGCTCGATCACTTAGTGGGATAGGCTTCCAGCCTGTCGCATTGAAAATGACAGGCTGGAAGCCTATCCCACTTCAAAAACCGGACAGTTATTGATCGAACAGGCCTTCGTTAATCGTGCTACTCTTGCCGCTACGCCAGCACGCTACGGCATCTCCGGTCGCTGCTCCGCGGGCGCTCCCTGCGTGCCTACGCCTACTGGCTCCGCTACTTTACTACTTGTTCTACTTGACTCGCTGGACGGACTCAGGGCTAGGCGGAAGCCGTTGTAGTACGTGCGGTTCGTCGGATCGATCGTGATGCGGCGCGCCGACCGGCAAAACGCTGCATCGTTGAGCCAACCGCCACCACGGAGCACGCGGGACGAGCCCCCTTTAGCACCTAGTGAATCCGTAAGTGATTCGGCATCATAAGCCGAATACCAGTCGTGGGTCCACTCAAGCAAATTACCATGCAGGTCGAAAACGCCTCGGACACTCGGGCGAAGCTCACGCGGCGGATGAACGTGTTTGCCACTGTTCTCACTGAACCAACCAAATCGATTCAGCAAGCTATGGTCACTGCCGTAACCATAGGATGTTCTCGCTCTGGCTCGACTCGCAATTTCCCATTCCGATTCCGTCGGCAACCGAAAGCCTCGACGCCCCAAGACCAGCGGCCAATCCCTTGGAGCCCAGTTGGCTCTAGGATCCGGTTCACGTGGGTATTTTTCCTTTTGAAATTCCGGATCCGCATACGACTGATCTGCCTCGTCTAACTCCGACTGCTGGCCCAGCCAGCGACTAAAAGAAACCGAGTCGTACCAATCGGCTGCGAAGCCAGCATCTTCCGACCGTGCATCAAATTGTTCCATGTAGCGTGTGTACTTTGGCGCAAAAGCAATCAACTCGTCAAAGGTGACCTCGCGGTCACAAAGCGCAAAGGGTTGAGTGCGGGATACTGTGTGTCGACGTTCGTCTTTCTCTCGATCCGGTTCATCGTCGACCGATCCAATTTCGGACTTGCCCGCCGGGAACATGATGAACGTGAAATAAAATGTTTTGGGTGGTAACGGCTCGACGGGCGGTTCGGGCTTGTCTGGCGCGGGCTTGTCTGGTTCCGATTCCGATGCTTCCTTTTCCTGACCCGGTTTTTCGACTGGCTTCGGTGGTGAGTTCGGTGTCACCGTGATCGCCAGCGTGAACCATTCACGGTCAATTGAATAAGGCACCGGTGTTTGATCTACTTCGCGAACCACTTCGGTTTGACCCCATTGCCTCAGCAACCAACCGGCTGCTCCATGCACACCAGAACTGGGATCATTGCGATAAGCGTCAGACAGTTGTTTCAAGAGCGGTTCGCGTCGAGGTTCAGGGATTTCGGTGAGAGCGAATTCTCCGAGAGCTAGCAGGATTGCGTATTTTTCGATGGCGATAGTAGCAGGCACACTCCGTGGGCCGTCCGCAAATACTGGCGATTCCGTGGCAGACGGCCCTTGGAAAGTGCCTGCTACGTTAGCGCCTTGCCGCTCAGTGCTAACGATTTTGAATAGGTCCAGCAACGCGTCGATGCCGACACCGCGAGGACGACAACGGAAGATGAACTGTGTCAGTGCTTCTGGGTCATCTGTCATTTCGAATACGGATAGCACTTTCTCACTCTCGCCCAAACGCAGCAACGTCACCGCCGCATTCGCGCGGCGCTGGCCAAAGGACACTCGCTCCACCGAACCGAGTTCGGCCTCCGGCGATGTTGCGGCAATCTTACTGAGATCCTCCAAGGTAGCCGGTGTAGGGCTGGCCGCGACGAGCGGATAAAGGACGGCATACTGCTCGGGAGTCGCGACCGTCAATAGTTGCGACAGTTTGGCTATATCGCCCGCTGCGTAATCCGAGAATGCATTTGCGGCGCTGAGCCGTTGACCGTCAGTCCCGTTCGAATCCGCAAATATTTTCTCCAGATCGCCCAATAGCAGACCTCGAATCGGACGCAAATTTTCTCGCAGGAGCGGTTGGAACTCGGCGTTGGCGACGACCAGTTGCTCCGCAACAAATTTCAAATCCTGTTCGGTCCACCATGCCGTCTCCGATTCAGGGACATAATCAGCAAGCGCCAAAGACGCGCGGAATCGACGCTGCGCATCACCTTGTTCGTCGCGCAAGATGTCCCGAAATTTCTCCGTTAGCTCTTTGGACCAGGGTCGCAATTGCTGGCGAATAGGACCAACGTAGACAACTTTGTTGCTAAGAAGTTCGTCGACTAACGATTCTCGAAGCGACGGATCGCTAGAGACCATGGCTAGCCGCGCATGGAGTTGGGATCGTTTTTCGTCGAGAGTCGTTGGATTCGATGAGACTAGCGGTGATAGATATTTCTTAGCAAGCAGTTGATTTGCATCGAGTTCCTTGATGATGCCGGGTAATTGATTCGGGTCGGCACTCACGAGTCGTCCAACGAGACCTTCAATGCGAGTTGCATCTTGTTGACGAACGACTTCGTTTCGAACCATCCATCCAACGCAAACAAGTGCGATCAAACCCAATGTCGCGAATCCAGATCTCGCACCATGAAGTTTCGTCGCCCGTCGCATCATCGTCCGTTGCGGATCGGTCCATTTCTCTTTATTTGTGAGCGCGCGAATACTGAGCCATTCGCTCATCGGTGCCGTCAGGGCCAATCGATTGTTCCATGTTAGATTGATTTGAATCGGTTGACGTGTCCGCAGATGAACGATTGAGGACAATCGTTCTACTCTGTGAATCACCATCGGGATCGGTTGGAGTGACAATTCGCAGTTCCGAGTCCAGGATTCGCATGACTTCATCAAATCGACGCGCGTCTGCCTGATAGCCCGAGGCCTCGCGCAACATTTCGAGCGAACGCATGCCACCTTTAATGTCAGTACCGGCTTCAGGCATAAGTGTCTTAAGAACTTGTCGTATGGCTGACTCGTGAACCCGATGCGACGGCGGGGCACTCTTCGAACTGAACGTTTCCTCTAAGAAAGTTACTCCGACTCCACTCACGCCGCCCATTCCTCGTAGACTCTCGACCGTCCAGGGGCGAAGTTTGAGCATGTCGGCGAACAACGACAACCGTACGCTGATAACCTTTTCATCCTCCGCCAATTCGTCGACAGCTTGAGTAATGAAAAGTTGCTCGTCATTGCTGATCTCGTCTGATAACTTTCCGTAGGCACGTCCGAACACGCTTAGAACCTTTCTCGAATGCTGTTTATCAAAGCGGTCGACCAATGCGTAATTGCGCCCGTCAACCAAAGGGCATTCGAGTTCGTGAAACAATCGATGGACGCTGGCATGAAAGTCGTCACGGATCATCAGCAAAACTTGCAATCGCGCGCCATCGCACTGCCGCAGGGCATCGACCAACTGCGTCTGCTTTAGTTCTTGGTGTGAGTGAAGCCATTGCTCGAACTGGTCAATCACGACCAGCAGTTTGCGTTGCCGCCCAGCACCGGTCTTGCGTAAGTCAGCAAACGCATCGGGCAATGAAGACGTTTCGGAAATTCGTGGCAAATGCTTGCGAAGTTGCTTGAGAATGCGAACTTCCGTATCGGCTGCGGTAGCTTCGACATAAATCGGTAGCACGCCGTCGGAAAGACGCGGTAACAAGCCCGCTTTGACCAACGAGGATTTTCCACAACCCGACGGCCCGTAGATCAAACCTACTGAAAACGTTTTGTCAGCATCCGTTTCCTCGATCTTCGTTTTCCAGAATCGAATGGAGTCATGCAAATCATCGCGATCTCGAAGTCCAGGCAACAGTTGTAGAAAGAAATCGGTATCCTCGGCATCAAACGACCGCAAACCTTTGGGGATAATTTTCGCAGGTGGCTTCGATGCGGAATCTGAATCGGGTATTTGCAATGCTGGTATAACCGACGATCGCGGCGTTTCAACCGGGGTTTCCTGTGCCATCCAAAGCAGCAATTCCTCGCGGAGGTCCTCCGTGGTGCTGAATCGATCCGTGCGGAGCTTCGAGAGGCACTTCAGGCAGATCCGCTCTAGCTCACGCGGTACCTTGCGATCAATCTGTCGTAGCGGCCTCGGATCAAGCGTCTCAATCTCATTGAACAGTTCCTTGAGGGCATTGGCCGTGAACGGTCGTTGGCCCACGAGTAGCTCGTACAGCATGACGCCGAGTGCCCAAATATCGGTCCGACCATCCAGCCGGTGGCCCTCGCCGCGAACTTGCTCGGGTGCCATCATGGCGGGTGTTCCAAAATGCTCTCCTTTGTGACGCGACCTCACCTCCTGATGGATCGCCAATCCGAAGTCGGCGACGTGAGGTTGTCCGATCTGGTCCATCAACACGTTGGCGAGCTTGAGATCGCAATGCGTGAGGCCCTGCTGGTGCGCGTAACCAAGAGCTTCAGTTACACCGACTAATATTTTTGCGATTTGCTGGAAGGTAGGTTGTTTCTTGACCGCCCAAGCCGCCAGATTTTCCCCATCAATGTACTCTTGGATGATGTACGGTAAGCCGTTTACCTCCTGAACATCATGAACGGCGACTAAGAACGGGTGCTTGAGTTTGGCTGCGGTACGGGCTTCTTGAATAAAGCTTGCAACTTGCTGTTCCGTCTTAAAACTTTCGCGGCGAGGTACTTTGAGTGCAATGAGTCGCTCCAACTGAGGATCGTGAGCCAAGTAGACCACACCAAAACGGCCTCGGCCCAATTGCCGCTGGATGACATATCGGCCTAACTGTTCAGGGATCGATTCCTGACTCGCGGCCTCGACGTTGTGACCTTGCCTGGTCGTTGCATAGACATCCACCGCGGAGAATACCTTTTCGACGAATTCACGCAGTTGCGGAAATCGACGAAAGTATTCTAGGGTGCTTGGCTGTTCATTGGCTGCTAGTCGAAATTCTACGTCTAACGCGAGCAATTCTTTGAACAGCAGCGAACGCAACGACTCCGGCCGCTTTTCCAAGTAGGCCTCGATCGACGGACGCTGTCGATTCCTGAATTCCCGCTCAAATTCGTCCGTGATACGGTCGATTTCTTGTCGATGTTGGTGGTCGAATTGGTTCTCAGGATCAGTCATTCGAGATTTCACGGAGTAGAACGGTTTTCACAATCGTTCGACGTTCGTTGTGGATTGTGGGTCATTGTAAAACAATTGCGACAATGGGTTGTGGGTGGTCGGTTTGTTTTGTTGGGAAACGATTGAGGACAATCGTTTTACTCTGACCATTTGTCTCGGATCAATTGAAGCTTGCGTTCGACGGAACGCAACGCAATCGATTGCTGAGCTGCAATTTCGGCATTCGTGTATCCCTCGAGCTTCAACATCGCAATTCTTTTCAACATGTCATCGCCAAGTCCGTCCAACATTTCGCGAACGGTCGTCGCAATGGCGTCTATCTCTTGTGGATTGGGATCACCAACTTGGTCGATACCCTGTGCAGCAGAGGATTCAGCGAGCAATTTTGCGAATACCGATTCGCCGCGAACGAGACCACCGCTGCCCCAACTTCTTTGGAAGCCAAGTATCGTTGAGCGTTTCGAATTCGATTGCTTGCAATTCCGAAATCGTCGGTACTGATCGGTAATGTCTCCAGCATCGCATGCAAATCATCCGCATGGTCGCTGGCCACCGCACCGCGTCCGAGCTGATGCGTGATCGCTGATAAAGCGTTGAGTATAGGTTGGAATGTCGCTTCAAATGAAACTGACGAGTTTGATTTGATTTGCATGGATCTAGTCCTTCTATTAGGATCGGCCACCAAAGCGGTAGCCTCTTAGACTTGACCTAGCAAGCGACGTTCATATCCCGCCAAGAAAACGATGGTACTTTCGCAGGATTAGTGGGATAGGCTTCCAGCCTTTTTATACCCCATAACTTCAAAAGGACCTTCGGCCACCACCCAGCTTGCCTGGGAACGAAAATGCGAAGCAATTTGTTAGCGGTGAGGCGCG
>JAYVSE010000086.1:0-4906 GCA_043775635.1 Planctomycetaceae bacterium
GGTGCAAGAAAGATGCACGCCGGTAAATAGAGGGAATTAACCCTCTCGCGACAACGGGGAGGCATGAGGCCCGAAAGGGCCTCAGCCTTACCCACTTAAAACCGCGATTTTTGCTGAACATGGTACGACGTCTCGCATCAAACCTGCGATTCTCGCTGCTTCTCCAACAACTTAATCCAGGGACCAACGTAATAGCCATTGTCGTGAAACGTTCGGCCACTGATCAAGTTACCGTCAATCACGCAGGCCTCGTTCACAAAAATACCGCCACAGACTTCGAGGTCAAACTTGCACTTTGGAACTGTCGCCATCCGCCGCCCGCGAACGCAGTCAGCATAAGCCGGAATCTCAACTCCGTGACAGACGCTTGCCACCGGCTTGTTCACTTCAAAAAAATGTCGCGTGACGCGAATCAGGTCTTCATCGTAACGGATGTATTCCGGCGCTCGCCCGCCAGAAAACAAAATTCCTGCATATTCCTCCGGCTGAATGTTTTTGAACGCGATATCGGACTCAATCGAATAGCCCTCCCACTCTTTCGTAATCGTCCAGCCGGGCTTCACCTCATGCAACACCATCTGGTAACGACGCTTTTCTGGAGCGGCAATGATGGGCTGGAAACCAGCTTCGATCAATCGATAAAATGGATAAAGCGTGTCAACGGTTTCCGTCGCATCGCCGACGATGATGAGCACTTTTGAGCTGAGCATTTTTGTACGCTTTCGTCTATAGACAAGGCTATTCGTTTCGCTGTCACGTTTCCAAGACGACAGGTACCAATCGGGGCGAGGTTATGGAACTTGAGTCAACTCCTTCACTTTTTCGAGCAATTGTGCTTTATCGATTGGCTTGCTCAATTAGGCATTGCAGCCGGCTTCGAGACACTTGTTCATGTCGCTCTGCATCGCATCGGCGGTGAGCGCTATGATCGGGCCAACGTAACCAAGCGAACGCAATTTTTGCGCGGTTGAGTATCCGTCTAAGTTCGGCATTTGCATATCCAGTAAGACCAAATCAGGGACGCTTCCGTTTCTCAAGCACGCGGAGACGTGCTCAACGGCGATGAGTCCATCTTCGCATTCATCCACCGTCGCGCCGCATTTTGTGAGAATGTATTTACTTAAGAATCGGATGTCGCGCCGGTCGTCCACAATCAGGACGTGACAACTGAGTTCAATTGGCTCACTCAGGCGAGACGCTGATTGTGTTTCAGTTTCAACAACCATACTGTCGTAGTGAACTAATTCTATCCCGGCATTATCACCCGTTGCGATGCTCACTGAAAACTTGCTGCCGTGGCCTTCGGTACTACTGACGGTGATGGAGCCACCAAGCATTTCAGCTAGTCTTTGGCTAATGACAAGTCCCAGACCGGTACCACCGAAGTTACGGCTGACTGTGCTATCACCTTGTGCGAAGGGCTTAAATAATCGTTCCCTCTGTTCGGTTGAGATGCCGATGCCAGTGTCAATGACGTCGAACTGAAAATGCCGCGTTTCGGCATCAAATCGAACGCAAATTTGGACTTTGCCCTGGTGGGTAAATTTGATCGCGTTACCGATAAGATTTATCAAAATCTGCTTCAGCCGCTTGGCATCCGAGTGGATCACCCTGGGTAGCGTGCCATCATAAAGTACCTCCAGCTCTAAGCAGCGTTCTTGGGCGCGAATATCCATGATGCTACGTATATCTTCGATCAATCGATGTGGCTCAAAGCGTTCGCATGCGACATCTACGTTTCCCGCTTCGATTTTAGAGAGGTCTAAGATGTCGTTGATGATGTCTAATAGATAGTTCCCATTGTTTCGTATGGTTTGCAAATGTCGTACTGCGTCTTCTTGATGGATTAGGTCCATCAGTAATTCGGCGTACCCCAAAATCGCGGTCATGGGTGTGCGAATTTCGTGGCTCATATTCGCCAGGAACATGCTCTTGGACTCGTTGGCGGCTGCGGCCGTGTCAGCCATTTCGCGGAACCGTTGCTCGCTCTCTTTCAAACTCGCCTCGACCTGCTTCTGATTGCTCACGTCGAGTGTCACCCCGTCGAACCGGGATGGGGTGCCATCGTCGGCATAAAATGTTCGCCCAATTGCCCGCACCCACGTCACGTCACCGTTGTCTGGGTTCACCGTGCGATAGTCAACGTTGTAGGGCGTCCGCTCAGCAATGCTGCACTCGACGGCATCGCGAGTTCGCTCACGGTCGTCCGGGTGAAGGCGGTCATAGAACGTCTGGATCGTAACAACGGCGTCGGGCGGCAGATAAAAGTGGGCCTTCACTAAATCGTCCCACTCTAGAATGTCGAACGGCAGGTCACAGTACCAGAATCCAACTCCGCAACTGCGGAGGACGAACGCCGACCGATCTTCGCTTTCCCGCAATGCCACTTCCGTCCGGTGGCGTTCGGTTATATCTGCTGCCACACCAAATAACCGCGCGCCACCGTTGGGTTGATCGAGGACCGCTTTGCCCCTCTCTTCGATCCAGATCATTCGCCCGTCGATCGGGCGGATCAAACGATAACGGGTCTGATACCTCCCCCGCTCATCGATCGCCTTTTGGAATATATCACGGTACGCAGCCACATCGTCGGGGTGGACTAACGACAACCCCTGTTCGATAGACAACAATGCTTTGTTACTTTGCAAGCCGAACAAGTCAGCGGCGTTGTCGGATACGCGCACCTTTCCCTCTGCGGCGGTCCACTCCCAAGCCACCATCCGTGCAGCGGTGAGCGCCATTCGCAGCCGCTCTTCACTGTCCAGCAGACTTGCCTCCCAGTGCTGGCGATCACTCAAATCATAAAAGTAACACACCACTCCATATCGCCCGTCGGGCATACTGATTCGTTCGATCCGCCGGTCATACTGCTCGACTACGCCGCTATCGGCCCGCCGCTCAATCATGCTGGGCGAGGAGTACGCTTCTCCGGTGTTGAAGGTGTGTCGGAAGCGGGCGATTGACTCGCTCGCGAAAGGTTCAGGCCAGAGCGTTTGAAGCACCTCGTTAAAGTCTCGCCCAAGCAGTGGATCGACCGTCTCAAATACCTTCTGCGCTCCCAAGCTGACCTGTGCTAAGCGGAAGTCGGCGTCCACCACGTAAACGCCAAACGGGTTGTTTTGAATGAGCGCCGAAAATGTGTCGTGGTTTCGTCGGAGTTGGTCCACTTTTGCTTTCCTCTCGGTCACATCGCGGGTCGTCCCGGCTACTGCTTCGACTTCGCCGTCGGCCCCGATGACAGGTACGAAGATGTAGTCGTACTCACGCACTCCATGGGCTCCGTTGAACGGCACTTCGCCACGGATTGGCTGACGAGTGGCTCGCACTTGATCGATCTCGCGGTCGTGCATCTCCGCGTGCCACGGTTCGTAACCAATCTCTAAGAATGTCTTTCCAATCGCACCTTCATAGCCGCGCCCCCACATTTCAATCAGTGCATCGTTGGCATACAGAACTCGGTGGTCAAGACTGAACACGTACATAAAATCAGGCGTGTTGGACAGAACCGTTTCGTACACCCGCCGCTGCCGTTCGGAGTCGGCAGCAAGGCGAGTTATTTCACGCTCCGCTCGCTTTTGTTCGGTGATTTCGAGAAAAGTGAGGACCACTCCCGCGATGTGGTCATCGACGGTGCGGTAAGGCACAATGCGAGCGATGTAATACCGCTCCCCCGCGTTGACTTCGCGCTGCGTGGGCAGGAGTTGCGCCAACGAGCGTTCGGCGTCGGAAATGATTTCCGGATAGTCGACATGGCGACTGAGATCGGCAAGCGGACGACCTAGGTCGGCCGAAATGAAACTGAAGAGCGATTTGGCGGAGGGGGTGAACCGTTGGATGCACAATTTTCGGTCCAAAAACACGGTCGCAATGTCCGTGGCGGTCATGAGGTTTTGCAGATCGTTGTTAGATCGCGCAAGCTGATCAACGTTGCTTTTTAGCTCGTCGTTTAACATCGTCAGTTCTTCGTTGATCGACTGCGACTCCTCACGGCTCGTCTCTAATTCCTCCGTCGCAGAACGGAGTTCCTCGTTAATCGCTTGCAGCTCTTCATTGCTCGCCTTCAGCTCCTCGGTGGACGCTTCCGATTCCTCAATCGTGTACCTCAGGTGAGCTTTTGTCGCCAGCAACTCGCGTTCGAGGTGCAACGACGTCTCGTCGGCCTCCGCGCTTCTCGGCGGGAACATAGCCGCCTCACCGTCCCAAGCATGCTCCTCAAAAACGACTAGTAAAAAACCTGGCGCAATGTCGTCTGCAGGCGTAATGCGAATGTCGACGAATCGCCGTACATCTCGATCGTCAAACAGTACGCGAAACGCAGTCGTCGCACCGTGCGTCTGTACGGCCGCATACAGCGCAGCGCGGACTTCCACACGCAGATTCGGATGCACCGTGTTCAAAAGGTTCCGCGTCGGTTCGCCACCGGTGAATTGCAGGAACCGGCCTGCGGACTCTGAAAGATGTACAATGTCGTATGCGGAGTTTACAAGGATCGAGGGCGGGGAAAGCCGCTCGATTAAGCGGTAATGCAATTCACCAACCGTCAAACCGCTGGCCATGGAAACGGTATTTTTTAGTCCAGCTTCTACTCCCTCGCCCGGAACTCGCGCCGGTATTGTGGGTCGCTCCCTCGTCTTCTCTTGCAGCGCGAGCGAACGAGCCAAGGTCCCTGACCCGGTGGGCATGGCGATTTGTCTGGCCTGGCCTGGCTGCTGAACATAAATCCGCTGCTTTTTATCGAGTACTGAAAAAAGTGAGCTGCCATCGTCCACTAGCTCCGACGTACCTAGTGGTCCGGGAACGAATTAATCTTGCTCCAAGCGGCGTTTCCGCCCCTTGTTCCTATTCGACCAGAACGCGGCCTGAGTAAGTCCAATTATAAGGGTGTGCAAAATGGTTATTATAGTAT
>JAYVSE010000087.1:0-6048 GCA_043775635.1 Planctomycetaceae bacterium
CGCGTGGGCATCGCCCCGCGCGTTTGCCTCAAAACACGCGGCCCGATGGGCACGCGGTTTAACGAGTAATGTGCGAAAACTTATGCAAGAGTGCTTATAAGGCCCGAGGCTAGCGCCTACGGCTCACGAAATCAATCATTTTTGTCAGCCCAGCGTGAAGCTGTGGAGCAATCTGGCACTGGTCCAGAACTCCGAAAGCGATCTCAGCATGTCCATCGTCTTCGTTTAACATCAATACTATCATCTCAAGAGCCTGCTAGCGCTTAATCAAGCGAAGCATGATTTGAGATCGCACTTTTCGGGACTGAAATGGACCCAGCGATAGATGTGCTGAAAATGTCACTGGGTTAGGTGATATAGAGAACGTCGTTTGCGCTTCAGCACAACTTCGCAAACCGCAGGCGAAGCAATTCTACTTACGATCTTTCTCGCAAACGGCGTTGCAGATCAGTCTCCATGGCCATCAATCTCGCTGACCCCAGGCCCTTGAGCTCATCCATCGGCTGAACCGGTTCGTCGGCCAGTCCTTGGAGAATGGCGACAAGTCTTGCTTGACCCGCCAATTCACCCACTTCGCGGCCTTGCTCATGGCCTTGCTCAAGCCTTGCTCGCGGCCTTCCTCGCGAGCATAGTCCTCTTTTGCACGCGCGTCGCGCTCGGCCTTCAATCTCGCTTCGTACAGACTTCGCTGGGTGGGATCTCGGGCAATCACCTCTAATACTCCTGTCGCTTCGGCAAAAGCCGGGTTCGGTAATCGCCGAGCAATCTCGCCGGCTGTCGATGCACTCGCTCGCAGAAAGAAATAGCACCACTGCTCGATCGGATCGACGATCTCTCGATTATCGCTCGGCAGGACGTACTTTGGCAACTCTAAGAGGTGAATTTGCAAGTGATCCTCGGCGAACCGCCTAGAACTGCATTCAAGAAGTGCAATGTGCTCCCCGGATGGTCGGGGCTGCCCAGGAAGGTAAGGTACGGCAGGCGAAATCAACAAGCGGATCGATGCCGATGGCCATGCAGTCAATCTGAAACGTGTGGATGGAACTGGTCTTTAAATCGGACCTGATTATCGTCGCTCGTTTCCCTTTGCACCACCCATCGACCACCTATGTCGGTATCGTAAACAAAGGTGGTAACCATGCCGAGCGGGTCCGTCTCGCTGATGACGCGGTTGCGGGCGTCATACACCAAGCTGGTTTTATTACCGTCGGCATCCGTGAGCGCGACGCCCGTCGCTAGCCGAAAAATGCCGGATGATCGCTTGGCTTGGCGGAGTAGCTGTCCCGCTGACGTCGTCGCCAAGGGCAATGACGGGTCCCGCGTTAAAATCGTGAATCTGAAACGCATACGTTCCCGTTGTGGGCCGCGTGACCGTTAAGTAATAAGTCCGGCCCTGACGGTTCATCAACCATTTCGATGGGAAGAATTGCACGTCCGGAGTAGTCAACATGTCCAATCATCTCGTATGCTGTCCAAAATGCACAGCTGCTTGATGGCCAACTCGAAACGCATGTACACGGCGATTTGGATATTTGCGTCGTGATGCTCCGATTGCTTCGCTCAGCGTATCGGCGGCGAAATATTCACCAGATGTGGGTTCAATCGCTACAAACCGATTCATATGCGTCCGTTCAAGTGACGTTTTCAACTTCTCGAAAATAGGCCGGGCGGCATTTTACAACCGCTGATATATCCGTGTTCATCTAAACTCCTTTCCCTGTGATTGGTCTCTCACCAATTCTATCGTGCAAATGTGGGATCAACCATCGTCCTGTGCTAAAACTCGACAAACAATAAATTGCATCGGAGTCGCGTCAACACGCGATACAGAGGTTGGTTTCCTAGCCGCGAACCGATGAATTTGGTCGTTCGCAAACAGGAAAAATCCATGCTCAATCGAGTACTGATCGTCGCAGCAGCGATGTTTATAGCACCTGCAATTGGGCAAGAGAAACCGAGCGATTCTGACTCGGAATCGTATAAGCAGGCTTACGAACTCAATTGCAGGTCTTCAGCGATGCGTTGGCGCAATGAGCTGTGTTGCTTGTGCTCGGTAATGTGATCATCCCACTTGCAATCTTTTGTAGAGTGAATCACATCACTTCGTACTCAGACTGGGCCACGCGAAAAGCGGCATTGCGAGTGACGCACCCTATCAACGTCGCACTTAATGCTTGCAAACTATCTCGCGACACTACAGTCGCTGAACTTATGCGACTGTCCACTCCACACAAGCAGCCGATTTTGGTCGACTAAAATACTTTTGGTTTCGCCCGGAAACCGAAAGCTACCAAGTTGTGATCTTTGTCGACGACCGACTTGCGACCGTCGTAGTATCCGAAATAAGTTTCAATTGGACTTTCTTTAATAACCCCGATCCAACACTGGTCGATGCCATGCAAACGGCACGCTTGATTCACGATCGATTAAAAGCCGATCCCGCACTAACCGGTTCGCTAAAGTGCGTACTCAATCCAGCACTCTCAACGCTTGGTCTACCATCGGATTCGCCATTGCCGGAAGATAACAACGTGTTGCTCGTGGGGACTGGAGATGGTTGATTGACTATTGTGGTCAAGGTCGAGCCGGCTAAAACTTAGGCCTCTGGCATTGGCGACAGCGACTGGCAGCATTCTGCCTTATTGATTGCTCGGACGAGTTGATTAGTCGGACGAATGGACGTCACTAGAAGTCGAGATTCAGAGGCCAACGAGTTGCAAATTAGCGATCGTCTGACGTACATTGCAGCCTGATAAAAGCCAAGGCAAACTATCCGCATAGGCTCGAAGCCAAGATCCCAAAGCCAAGCGTCTCGCTCGAACGCACAATCCATTCCGCAGAGTATAGAGGAATAGATTGATATTCGTTTTCGTAGTTCTGTCAATTGAATTGATTCGACTGAAGTCCCTTGGTTCACACCAAAATAACAGCGAACAGCAATCCATACGAATCGCCGCAGCCCGCTTCGTTCGATGGTGCCGATGCGGGTAGTTTCACCAGAATGCCTGCTGGCGCATTCTGGATCTTAACTGTTCTGTTGGTACTGTTCACGGCCTGGGCAATCTTCCGCATCTCGCCCATGGGAATGTTGGCTCCGGCAGCGATCGGCGCGGTCGCCGCTATCAAGAATGCGATTTCGCTTAGACACGCTCTCCTGTGCATCGCACTATCCTACATTTGGGCATATCTGCGATCATCCTTACGCACATCTGCATCGAGCTAATGCACGACGACACAACACTTTGGTATCTCGACGACGCATGGTGCGTCATCGTGATGCGAGTGCATGCGGCTATAGGTATTATCGGTGCGGTCCTCGGGGCTTTTGTCGGTCTCAGGATCGCACGGTTGACGTAGTCGCAAGCGGAGGTGATGCTGGCGGCCGAACGCGTCTTACAGACACAATCGAATCACTTACCAACAACCACAGATGCTGCCGCGAAGACTACGGATTCTCACTGATGCAGAGTTGCGCCATTTGACAGTCGAGCGTCTACTTGCATACCGCGAGATGGCATTGTCTCTGGAAAACACGCTGGCGGATTCGGATTACCAAGATACTGTCGGCGACTTAGACGACTCTTTCATTTGGTTCAAAGAAGATCCAAGGTGGCAATCATTGTATGACGACATTCTCGCCGAACTGGCCAGCAAGCAGGCTCAGGGGGGAAATCGATGAATTTGACAAGCAAAGCTTTCGGGTGGCTCAAGACCGCATGGGGCAATGACGATGGGAATAGTTCGGCAGGCTGGCTTCGAAGAGTCAAACGACCTCCCTTTGAGGATCTTGGATAGGATGCTGAATTGCGGCCCAGCGAGCATGAAGTCGTAACATTTAGATCAATCGCACTTCGAATGCTTGCCATGATTAATGCCTCACCTGTCTTAAGCACCCACTGGACGGAAGCATTCCAGTTTTTGGGAACAGGAGGCGGAGCTTCCAAGACATCTCATCCCCTGGCAGAGCCAGGGGACGAGAATGGTGATCAATCGAAAATCAATACTCATCTTTCACATCTTCCTTGCTAAACGCAGTTCCCATCGCTCCCCAAAGTCCAAACGGACTTGGCACTTCACTCTTTGCCATCTCTTCTACGGTCAAGGTTGGGTGACTCTGATTGCCAGCGTCGATACTATCCGTAATGAACCTGACAGCCCCATCCGCCATCAAGACATGGCATCCGCCTTGATGTGGACTTCCTGCTGAATAGAGACCATCAACGCTCTCAGTGCCATTGATCGAACAACTCGGACTATTGGGAGGAAGGATCGTGTTGACCAGACTATAACCGGCAGCTCCGTCCGCCCACCGTCCGCCTCGACCTGGGTTTCCAAGTTTCAAATTCGACAAGTAAAATCTTGGTCTCTTTGGATCACAAAGGTCGCGAATCAGGCTTGGGTTATCCAAAATCGTGAGTGGTTGAAGGGTTGCAAATTGGCCGTTGACCGATGAATTTTGAGTTGCTGCGATTTCACACATGGCAACTGTGTTTGCTAAACCGTCAACAACATCCTTAAAGCAAGTCGTCGTCCGACACGCAAACATGCCGCGTTTTACCGTTGGTTCGTGAATTTCGCGAGCCATATCTCCTATGCAAAATGTGTAGTTGGTTGTTCCAAAGCCCGTATCATCACCGACGGAAGACGGACAAAGAAATGTGTCAATCTGTGTTTTCCAGGGCGTGTAGCCGGAGGTCCAAGGCGTCGGTCCCATCGCAGGATACTCGACGCCATTGAACTTCGTCGGTGTTGCAATCTGTTCCCACAAAGGCTGCCGTTCGGCGCGTTCGACGAAGGGCAGCAGCGCAACTAACCCGCTCAATCGATTCGCATTGCCGGTCAATAACGTTGATCCGAATCCGGTGCCGCCCATCGCCGCAGGAAGCTGATTGTAGGCGGCGTGATAGTTGTGCAACGCCAGACCAACTTGCTTTACGTTATTGCCGCATACCATTCGGCGCGCCGCTTCACGCGATGATCGAGTCGTAGGCACTATCAGTGCAAAAAGAATAGCGATGATGGTCACGACCGCTAATAATTCCAACAGTGTAAATCCAGTAGGAAGCACTTGTTGACGTAGCCTAGTTCCGCACATTCGAGTTTTAACATTCATGGCAATGCACCTTCGAGGGAACGAGTTTGACGAGGGGCCGGAAAAGAGCGTTTGTGATTCGATTTGACCAACCACAATTCATAAATGACAAGCGGGGCAAGCCAACTCAGCCACGCAGTTAGTTGATAAGACAATTCAGATTCCGCCCGAGTTACGATGACGGCACCCGTAATCAAACGCAACAGCAACGGTGAAGCGAGCAAGATGAAAAGGCGAGTCGCCCATTGTTGGTGCGAGCGAAACTGTTTTCGAAACGCTTGAACCACGGTAAAAATCGCCGTCGTTGCCGTACCAAGGGAGAGACACACAAATCCGACGGCGGCGACGGTCCCGGTGAGAGCCCAGAGCGCCATGACAAATCCGCTGGGAGCGACAGCCAAAATCACCATTAAAATTTGGATCCTGCCCACATACCGGTGCAGTTGCCGATATTGGCGGTTTCCACCGCTGGTCATTAAGAACGCACTGCACACGAGGGCGACGGGACTACTAACAATATGCACGTAGAAAGCGGCTCGATAGAGTCCCACAAAAATGTCTTCACGGCCAATCAAAAAAGCCGCCTCGAAGTTTGCTGGGAAGTACCTCCGATACTCGTAAACTATCGATAGCAGCACCTTGAGAAAAAGCAATGCAATTGCCGCCAACCCGAGCTGTTGCAATTTTCGAAAGCGATCCTGATCGGTGAGTACTGGCACACTACTACGGATTGCACCGCCTCGCGGAAGTTTCGTTGCGGACAAAGCGGCTTCGCCGCTTTGAAGTTGAATAGGCTTCCAGCCTTTTTATACCCCACAACTTTTTCTAAGACCCCTGCCCGCTTGCCGCGTGGAATTAAGTAGCGGAACGGCGCGAGCCGTCCGGTGCCGTTTCGAAAAACCCGGCGAAACACCGGGCGGCTCGCGCCTCACCGCTAACAAAATGCTTCGCATTTT
>JAYVSE010000088.1:0-3614 GCA_043775635.1 Planctomycetaceae bacterium
GCTGGTTTTGATCATTGCTCTACGGGTGCAAGGCCCGCAGTGGCCGCGCGATCTTTCGCGGCGTATCTGGTCTGGATCATGGCTCGATGGGTGCAAGACCCGTCGCGGCCTGCCGAAATATAACGTCTCGCCGCCATGCAGCTTGCCTGCATGGAGCGACGATCAAAACCAGACAACGATTCGCGTCTGCGCACGGGCGGTCGAGGCTGGTTTTGACACGGCTCTACGGGTGCAGGACCCGTAGTGGCTGAGCGATTTTTCGCGGAGAATCTCGTCTGGATCGTGGCTCGATGGGTGCAAGGCCCATCGCGGCCTACCGCAATATATCGTCCCGCCGCCATGCAGCTTGCCTGCATGGAGCAACGATCAAAACCAGAAATATCTTCGCGAGATCATGTAGGCCACGACGTGGCTCGCCCACGTCGAGCCATGATCTTCAGGAACACGACGTCGGGGAATCGCACGATGACAATCCCATTTGATCATCGCAGACCAAGCCTGACACAACGCAACCGTTCCGCCAATGCAATTTTTGGGATCGCACTATCCCTGGCCCCTGTTTTGACGGAACCATGAGTTAAGCGGTCGGTAAGCGGAACACAATCGCCACGCGAGAGCTGAATTTAGCACATCTCCCAATGGAATTCGTCCCAAACTAACTCGTTTAGTGCCGAAGGCGGTGAACGGTTACGTACGATCAAGTTTAAGAATTGAAATGCAACCATCGGCAATCGTTGAACTGCTTACGGCTGCCAATTGCCCTAGCGAGATTGCTGACGAGACTTGTTTCAATTGCGTTTGGTCCCGATAAATCAGGTTCCATCTAAGATACATTTCCATGAAGCCACGGTCAGGAATGCCCGGAACGAAGTTTGCAATGATCAGTCGTCCTGCTGGATTGAGACGCTTGAAGAGTGCTGTCGTTAGTCTGTTGGCAAGCCGATCGGGCAAGTAATCGTAGAGTCCGAGTGAGTAAATGAGGTCGTAAGGTCCAGGATGTTTCCCACGCCGCAGCAAGGACAGCACTGAATCGACTTCCGTACTAATACGCTGGCCATGGTATGCACGTTTAATCTCGGCGATGCTATCGGCGTCCTGATCCAATGCTGTTAGAGAGCGAGAGTTTGCAAGGCTCAGCGTGCGGCAAATGTCGATTTCGCGACAATGTCCCGCAGCGACAGAAAGGATCGTGGCGTGGGTATCTTTCAAGCTATCGATTTCGGCTGCGATATATTCGCGACGTGCTTGTACGGCCCTTGCAGCCCGGGTTGTGACCAACCACCTAAAGATTGCTCGTCCGCAGTCCGTTGTATCGTTGGAGAAGTTGCATTTGTCTTCAGATCCGTAATAGATGTAATCAAGTAAGGCTGCGTCGCCTGGATAGCCGCGCGGACGAACAAACGAATGAGAAGTCAACGGGCATTCTTGCAGGACATTGCACAGGTGATGCAATTGGCCAATTGAAACGAGATTTAGCCATTCGTCAGGCGACGACTCACAACGCAGCTTTTCCAATTGCTCAAAAAGGAAAGTCATACCTACTGAAACTTTTGAATCAGCAAGGCATGCCATGACCCGGTCCAAAATCCCCTGAAGTTCAAGTGATCGAACGACCAACGACTTTGTCGTTACATTTGTGGCGTTATCTGCCATTTTTAACACCGCCTTTCCAGGCACCGATTACTGCGCCAAATGTTGCACCCCCACCGTAGGAACAGAGTGCGATGTTGTCTTGATTTATGGGAATGCGTTCTCTGAGTAAGGCTTCCAACGCCAACGGAATGCTAGTACTAGAACTGTTTCCCATGTTTTCAATCGCAGAATGGACTTGGCAGCCGGTGCGGGTGGCGATCACTTCCATGATTCGGCGGTTGGCTTGATGGGGGACGATTAAATCAAGGTCGCGGAGTGAAATCCGGGATGCAGTACACGCACGCTGTACGGTTTCGATCATCGAGCGAATCGCTTCGCGATAAACGACGTTGCCTTGCATTTGAATCGTGCCATTGCGTGATAGCGGAACGTTGATCGGTGATTGCAAGTGAGGTGTCCCCGAGATCACGGGGCGCTCGAGTGTCAGCCAGACGTCTTGTTGTGATGCTCCGGTAATCAACGATGCCGATGCGGCGTCGGCGAACAAGATGGAAGTATCGAAGTCACTGGAGTCCAACAATGGCGACAGATGTTCGGAAGTCACCACGATGACTTTGCCGGTAGGATGCTGCTGCAAATAATCCCACGCTTGCGCAAGGGCAAATAGGTAGCCTGAACAAGCGGCGTTAATGTCGTAGGCGGCCAGTCGTAATTTTAAATTTGCATCCGCGACTGAGGCGGCGACTCGACAGGCCAATGACGGTGTTACGCGATCGGGTGTCGTTGTGCAGGCGATCAACAGGTCAACGTCATGAATCGACAGGCGATTGTTTTTCAATAGCTTGTCGGTGGCGGCGACCGCCATGCTGAGCACGGTTTGTTGTGTACCTGCCCAGCGGCGAGTTTTGATTCCGGTGAGCCTTTTGATTTCCTCCGCTTTGCGAGATGGCCAGCGCTGAATCAATTCCTCGTTACTGACGATCCGATCGCCAACACAAGTTTCAATACTGGCGATACCGACTTCGACCTTTGATTGAGGTTGACTGGCGACGTGTGCAAGTTGATTCGGCTGCCGCCGAATAAGTGTTGGGATAGTTTTGGCGGGGAAACCGTTGGTTACCGGTTCATCTTGCGGCTGGATCGCGATTCGCAATAGGGGCGCATCGACATGAACGCGGTCGCCGGGTTTTACAAGGATCTCGCTGACGATGCCGGTGACCTTGGCGCGGATATCAACGACCGCTTTGGTTGCCTCGACTTCGGCGACGCAATCACCGGGAGAAATGGCGTCGTTGACTTTCACATGGATCGCGACAATGTCAACAAACTCGTCGGCGGGACCCGAACCGATCGCACGCACAAAAGTTTGGCCCGGTGGATCAGGTGCCGGCGTGGACCAGGTAACATTGCAACCCAAAAAGTCAGCAGCCGATTCCAGGATACGCGGGTAGGACGGCAGGACTTCAAGCTGGTTGCCAAAGTGATAAGGCACTGGGACATCGGCTCGCGTGACGCGGCGAAATTGGACTGGCCGCGTCGCGTGTTCAGCGACGGTCGCTAACACCTCAGCGCCAAAGCCGCCGGTATGGTTATCCTCATGCACAACCAACAGGCGGCCTGTCTTGGATGCCGAAGCGACGATCGTTTTTTCGTCCCACGGTGACAGTGAGCGCAAGTCAAATAGATCGATTGAGTAACCAGCTTCCTCCAAGGTATGCACGACCTCGTGACAAGCACGAACCGGGTTACCCCATGTCACCAGTGTCAGATCCTGGCCGCTGCTGAGCTGGATCGCTCGCCCTGGAGCAACGACTTGTTGGGCTACGTCGTTGGAAGTAGTGCCGTCGGCGGCGTTCAGACAACTCTTGGGATACAGAAAGATCGTCGGACGGCCGGAGTCGAAGGCTGCGTTCAGCAAACCTGCTGCATCGGCAGCGGTGGAAGGCATGAAGACATCGATCCCAGGGATGTGGACAGCGAAGCCGTCCATGGTTTGTGAATGAAACGGGCCCAGCCCTGGT
>JAYVSE010000089.1:0-14648 GCA_043775635.1 Planctomycetaceae bacterium
AGTGCTTTCCGAAGGGGATTGCTTGGTGAACCATTGCTGTGGTTCACCAAGCGTTTTTCTGGCACCACGCTGGTGCGAGCTACTTCAAAAGTAATCGAATTATTAGAAGAATTAAAACAATCGAGAAAAATTCTCTTTTTCGAAGTAGGACAAAGAAGAAAACCAAAAGTAAAATTGGCTGCGCCAAACCGATGATTTTGGCTCAATCCAAACCGTCGGTCACATATTGCGGATTGCTGAAAAAAGAACCGAAATATTGACGCGAAATGCGTGACATTCGAAGCGTTTCCTCCCCTCGCCCCGTTTTGGGGCGTGAGGGTCACAGGGGCAGAAACCTGATTCCTTTGGCCATCGACGACCATTGCGAATCCTTTGGAAACCGTCGCGGATTTCGTCGGCAACGAGCCAAGTGGTCGGATTGGGTGTAACCGGCGTTCCGCCGGTTCGATTTGGCGTCTTGCGGAATCTGGGCAACAAAAAAACGACCATCCTGCCATAATCTAGGTGCTTACATGTTTCGCGACGATCGTGATGACACCAAAGAGAAAATCAAGCGTCCTCGTCCACAAAACAAGCGTAGCGGGATGCGATGGACTCTTGATGGAGCCCGAAGCATGTTGAACGTACGGGCAGCATTCCAGAGCGATCACTGGCGTGGGTTTCTTGACGACCGCATGCAACGGGAGATCACAAGCACTCACCGCCATCGCGAACTCATGACTGACTATCAAGCCTTCGCTCTGGCGTGCTAAGCGGCGGAACGCCGGTTAGTCCGTCGTACGGTACGGTCTTATCTGTCGCTCGCGTAAAGTTTTTCTGGCGATGTCGCTTGAAGACTATTGGGAGCTGCTTCTGGCGATGTACCGAATTGTCTTTCACTCCATTTCGCGTGATCGTCGTTGGATTCGTTGTTTGTCGCGGAATTTCTTCTTTCGCTTGGCGTCTTTTTCGCTGGCGGCTTGGGCTTTTGTAGCGACCTCGGTGATCGTCCGGGCTTTTTCACGCTCCATCAACTCGGGAGTCTCCAGCGTGATGCGACCCAGGCCGCCAGACCGTAGGTCAGTGACCAAGATTCGTGATGCCCGGTCAATGTCAACCAAGTTGCCCTTGCCCAAGCAACCACGCTTACGCCCGATCGCCTCGATCGCTGCAAGCTCCGATGCAGGCAGGGAATCCAATCCGTATCGTTCCATCAGCCGCTGAGGATAAATGGCCAGCATATAGCGCGCTGCAAAAAAACCGACTTCAGTATAGTCCAAGGCGGTTTCTTGCACCGATCCGAGTAACGCCAGGCGGTAGCCACTGTCGGCGTTTTGGACATTCGGCCACAGTACCCCCGGAGTATCCAGCAGCGAGATGTGGTCACCAATATCGACGTTTTGTTGTTGCTTGGTGATCGCCGGCGTGTTGCCCGTCTTGGCGACCGTTCTGCCTGCTAAGTAATTGATGATCGTCGACTTCCCGACGTTGGGAATTCCGACAATCATGGCGGTGATCGGCTTGCCATCGCGGTTGGGCAGCATCCTGGTTGCGATCTGCTTGATGCGCCGAATCGTCGGGACATCTTCGCTCGTCACTGCATGAGAATGCACGCCAACGGTCTTGTCAAAATAGGCTTGCCAATTCGCGGTTGTTCTCTCGTCGGCAAGGTCGCTCTTCGCCAACACCTTCAAACAGGGTTTGTCACCTCGCAATTCAGCAAGCATGGGATTCTCGCTTGAATACGGAATCCGTGCATCCAGAACTTCGATGACTAGATGCACCTTAGGTAGCGTCGCTTGGATCTCAAGCCTCGCTTTGTGCATATGGCCTGGGAACCACTGGATCGTCATGGGATTGGTTGAACCTTTTATTTAGGTGGCGTTTGTCATTTGTCATTTGTCACGAGCCTTTTAAGGCCCGAGGCTAGCGCCTACGGTTCACGCTATTCGTACAGGGGAGGGGGCCGGAATTTGTGTGTTTTACTTTCGGCCAGGGGGCTTTTTACGCTTGGCCGGTGGCAGCGCTTTTGGCGGCTCTGGTGGCTTGAATTGCTTTCGCACCATATCCGCAATCGATTCTTTTTCGGGAGCCTTTCGCGCGGTCACTGTTCCTTCGACAACATCACCACCGCCAGCCAACACGAGCTTTGATGGTGGCAGCGTTTTCTTGACAACGATTCGTTCCGCGATGCCCCAGATGCTGCTCGTGATGAAGTAAACGCATAGACCTGCGGGCACGCGGAAGAAGAACAACGCCATCATCATCGTCATGAAGAACATGACCTTCTGCGTAACCGCTTGTTGTTCGTCCGTCGGCGGCGGCATGAACAGCTTCTGCTGAACCAGGAACAGGATGACGACGATAACTGGCAAGACATTGAAGTAAGGGCCAAGCCAGCCTGTACCACGACCGCCGAGATAGTCCCACAGCCAATCGCCCCAGTGATAAGCCATGTCAGGGCCAGCTAGATTCGAGGCCCACTGCCACGTCGATGCGAAAGTGGCCTGTCTGAGTTCAATGTCCACCGACAGGCAACGATAGAGACCGATGAAAATCGGCAATTGCAGGAACGCTGGCAAGCATCCCGCCAGCGGATTGAATCCAACGCGTTTTTGAAACTCGCGTTGAGCCCGCATTTTGCCTTCCATGTCATCTTTGAACTTGTCGTTGATCTTCTTCAGTTCAGGAGCAAGCTCCTGCATCCGCTGCGCGTGGATCGCTGCTTTACGGCTGACAGGAAACAACAATCCACGTACTAGCACTGTCAACAAGATGATCGAGATGACGTAGTTGCCAGATAATGAATAAAACAGGTGTAACAAACCACCGAGTATTTTCGATACGGCTCCAAACCATCCGTATTCGATGGTTTCAGTAAGCCCCAGCGAATCGATAAGTTCTGGGACTTTTGGCCCTGCGAACATCCTCAGCGGCTGATGGAGCGCGGCGCTCGCGGGAATTTCCGCAACCACACTGTCGACGAAGAAACTAACGTCGGCGGCTCGCTCTTTATGCACAGGAACATCGCTTGCGTCGGCTACCAACGTTGCAGCCGCGTACCGAAATCCCTTGAAAGACGCAACTTCTTTGGGTGGCAGATAGGCAACATCGAAATACTGCGCATCGATTCCTGCATAGACCAGCGACCTTGCCGCTTCGTCTTCATCAACCGAGAAAATCGGCTCATCAGGCTCGATCGGTTGCTTCTTGGCACGTTTCAGCAGATCGTAGCCGCTGATTAGCGTATGGCCTTCACGCTCGGTCTTGTAGATTACGTCGCGCGCCGAAGCTCCACCCAAATAATTGGGGCTAATCTTGGTCGAGTACCACCAACCCTCCGGCGTAACTCCGCAGGGGCCTTCCAACCGATAGGCGAGTTGGTGCGGCTTGCCTCCGTCATTGCGAATCGAGATATCCATGTCGATCAAATAGCTGCCCGGTGCGACTATATACGATCGCGTGATGTTCAGCGGCGCGTCGATTGCGCCGAGTAATTGCTTCGCAGAAATAGGAAGCGTAAAAATCGCTGCTTGTGACTCCGCGTTGATCACTTCATGTTTGTAGAGCGCGTCGCTGATCCATTCCAAGCCTTGGATTGCTGACTTGCCCGTGGGAATGCTCTTTTGGCCAAGCTGACTGAGGGTCAGTCGGCACGACAATCGATTCACGTTGCCAAGTACTTCATCCGCTCCTCCGGTCGACGCTAATCGAATCAAGTCAAGCGGATGCTCCGATAGCGTTGCAGTGAACTTGAGTGTCGCTGAGACCTTGGCGGATTGCTGCTCATTAGCAGCTTCCACGGCGGAGGAGTTTTCAACGGTGAGGGCCGCAGCGACGGGGGCCGCAGCACGGATCACTTCAATGCTTAGCTCTTCACCCGGCTTCGTCTTGTCAAGCAGTCGCTCGATCTCCGTTGGTCCAGAAATCGCTTTGGACCCAATCGCAACGATCAAGTCTCCTGGTTGCAAGCCATCAGGTACATTGGCGGATTGTGACTTGGCAATTGCAGCGGGAGTACCTGGTCCGACGACACGGACAATTCCTCCATCGCTAGCAGCAGATGGCTCAAGTGCGAGATAGCCGAGATAGCCGCTGGGTGTGTCCACACGGCGATACTTTAGTTTGCCTTTTTCGTTGCGTTCCGTCAGCTCAATTCGTTCGACCGTTCCACCACGATTATTGAGCGTGGCAAGAATAAAGTAGCCAGAGCTTTGATCCATCGACCCCAGCGTCACTCGCGTCGGTGCGATGGTTGGCAAAGTCTCAGCGCCCGCGTCATCTTGATCAGCGTTGTTCGCCACCGCTTCTGGATCTGCCGCCGCCTCGTCAATGATCCCAGGCGGCTGCGCGGCTTCGTTTGCTGCTCCACCGGGCTTGCCAGCAGGTTTTTTGGGCAACGGCGGAACGAACATTACGTTCAACGCCATGTAGACCAGCAAGAATGCGGTTGATGTGACAAACCAAAGGAGAAGTCGTCGTTCCACGGAAAAAGCAGTACGGGGTAGGGGGAGCGAAGCATTATGAGCGGGTATTTGCCGGATCGGCATTTTGCCGCAAAACGCGACTTTTTGAAACCCGCAAGGAACGACTAACTGACGAGAACTTTCTACGGGTGGGAATCAGGACGGCCCGGCAATATTAATGATAGGGGGATATTTGACGGTTGTTTCGCGTCGCAAGTCGCTTTTTTATGATGCCGGTTTGACAAGTTGTCCGATGAAAACGATGGGGGAGATATTTTTATATGCTGCTGCGCGATTTTCACCGACGTCACTGGATCACCACGATTCCGGTTTTATTTGCCTGTCCGGGCCTATTTTGGCAATATGCTAGCGCCCAGCACACTGCTGGCCAAGCACCGCCAGTCGCGGCACGGGTTGCATCGCTGCTTCCGACCGTCGTTGATCAGCCCATTCCGGTCGTGACTGCCTTGGCAGTGGATCCGACGGGCAAATGGTTGGCTGTGGCAGGCGATGACAAAGCAATCCGCATCCTGGAGTCTAACAACTTGAAGGAGATTGCGGTGCTTCGTGGCCACGGTGACCTCATTCGAACGGTCGCATTTCGCCAAGATGGCAAGGTTCTGGCGTCCGCTGGCAACGACGGCAGCCTGATTCTTTGGGAACAAGCGAAGGGTTATCGCCAATTGCGTCGCATCAATGACTTGCCGGCGGTCAGCCGTGTAACCTTCTCGCCTCGTGGCAATGAAATCGCTGCCGTTGGATTTGGTTCCGAAATCATGATGTTTGGCGGTGCTACGGAGCTCGCCGAAATGCGATGTGATTGCAACGACTTACGAGTTTGTGTTTATGACCAGCAAGGTCAGCGTTTGGCAATTGCCGGACGGTCTGGGCATCTGCATTTATTCGACCCGCGCACTGGCGCTGCGATCGGTGATTTCAATTTGCACAGTGGGCGCATTCGTGACTGTGCGTTCACGAGCAATGGCGATCGTTTGATCACTGCTGGCGAAGACGGAGCCGTGGTGTTGCTGGACTTGGCTCGCGGTGAAGTCGTGCAACGAATCGATCTCTTGCCGTGCAAGCTGTTTGCACTCGCCGCGATCGACGACACACATATTGCCGTCGCAGGCAGCGATAATCGAATTCGTATCGTCGACTTTGACAGTGGATTAGTCGTAAAACATTTGGATGGACATCGGGGATCGGTCAGCACGCTGGCCTACGTAAGTGGAGCCTTATTCAGCGGTGGATTTGATGCGACGCTGCGGCGCTGGCCGATCGAAAGCAACGGCGGAGAAAGATTGGCGGAGAAAGACTCTCCGCCTTTGCCGCCTGGCGAGACGTCTAGTCGATAGGTTTTGAAATTCAAATTGAAAAAATGATTGCTGGCTGATCACAATTCAATTGCGGGACGATCGCTATCAAGTTACAGAATGCGATGGCACACGGAGGTGCCTCGGGATGTGGAAACGCAAATCGAATAGTGCTCAACGCCCAGCTTCTTCCACGACGTCTCGGCAGACGGCCAACGTTAGGCGACTGCCTCGCGGCGAACAGCTCGAGTCTCGCATGTTGATGGCTGCCAATCCGATCCATGTCGGTGTCGTCTATTTAGAAACAGACTATCTCGAAACCGATAGTGACGCTGGTAACGATTCACAACCAGACCGGTTCATCTTGTCGTTCAACGGCGGCGCTCAAGATACCGAGCTAAGTGAACTGCGGATCTCCCTCGACAAGGATAGCGATGGCTTGACGGTCGGCGACTCAATCTACGATACGACTCCTGGTGGCCGAGGCAAAGCTGGCGCGCATGGTTTTCGCATTGCACGAACAGAATCCGCAACCGGCGGAAACATTACCGCAACGGCGGAAGTTGCCGATGGCGGAACCGAGCTAATTGTTCGCTTGAGCGGTTTCAAGGCGGGCGATCGGTTGGAGTTCACCGTCGATGTCGATGAGATCACTCGTCTATCGTCCAACCTTGATACGTTTAACTCACGTCTCGACGTGATCACATCGGGGCAAGAATTCCAAGATTCCATTTTCAACGCAACTTTCAAAGCACCGCACTTTGAAGCCGCATCTGCTGACACCATATTTCTCAATGACTATGGCAATCCTTCGTCGGAATTCGCGCTTCGATTGCCGCCTGACGAAGGCACCGACTTAGACAGTCGCCCTAATCGATCCGCGGCCGCGCTTGCAACCACGACTCAAGTCCCCAAACCGATCTCCATTTCAGGAACGGTTTGGGTCGACGACGACTTGAATTTGCGCCGCGATGCAAACGAATCCACGGTGCCTGGCGTACAAGTGTCGCTTTGGAAACTGGACAACAGCGGAAAATTCGTCGACACGGGTCTCAAACAAACCACTGATGCCAACGGCAAGTACCTATTCGCGACCTCTCTTGGCTTGATGCCTGGCGAGTACCAAGTCAATGAGACTCAGCCAGCAGGGCTGTTCAGCGTCGGTGCCGTCGCGGGTCAAGTCGCAGGTCAAAACGTTGGTCGCGTTGCCAATGACGATGTGATTACCAGTATCCAGATTCCTCTGGGTGATACTCAAGCGATCAACTACGACTTCGCCGAAGCACGCCCAGCTCAACTCGCGGGGTTCGTCTATCGCGACGACAACGACAACGGTCGCAAAGATCCGAGCGAACAAGGAATCCCTGGAATCAAGATTCGGCTTGTGCCCGTCAATACTATCGCACCTAAATCGCCAGCCGAAACAACAACGGGCAGCGACGGTTCGTACTCATTCACCGAACTACCGCCTGGCCGTTATGAGGTTGTAGAAGTCACGCAGCCTACGAATTTGACCGATGGCCGCGATAGTGCAGGGACCGTCGACGGTCGACCAACGGGCACTGCGGATGAACCTGGCGATGCCGTTCGACAAATCGATTTGGCTGGCGGTGGACGCGGGATTGACTATAACTTTGGCGAGCTTCCGCTGGGTTTCATTTCCGGCGGTGTGTTTCTCGCTGCGCCAGGAGAAGATTGCGGAGATCGAAGCGACAGCAAAAGCACTCCGCGCGCAGGCGTTGTCGTTGAGTTGCAAGGTCCACGTGGTGTGTTCATCGCACGGGTCATCACGGGCGTCGATGGTCAATATCGCTTTGATAATGTGCCTAAAGGCACCTACAGCATCATTGAAACGACCCCCAATGGTTTGCTCGATGGCATGTCGCACGTCGGTCGGATCGATGGGATCCAGGTTGGCACTTCCCAAGATGGTGGCTCCCTGCGGGAGATCGTGTTGCCTGCCGGAAAAAGTGGTGTTGAGTACGATTTCTGTGAGGCAGCACCGGCAAAACTTTCTGGGTTCGTCTATCACGATGCCTCCAACGACGGACGCCGTGACACAGTCGAAGAGCCGATTGCAGACACGCTCATCGAACTCGTGAACGCCAGTGGGTCCGTCGTCGCATCGACACGCACGGATGCGAACGGTGCTTACACATTCGAAGGAGTCCTGCCCGGCACCTATTCGATTCGCCAACTACAACCAACAGGTTACTTGGATGGCATCGACACGGCTGGAACGATTGCAGGCGTAGTCATTGGTTCGGCAACCAACCCTGGTGACTTAATCACGGGCGTCATATTGCGCCAAGGACAATCCGGTATTGAATACAACTTTGGTGAGTTACGAACCGCCTCAATCGCTGGGCGAGTTCACGTCGACGATGATGGCGACTGCGTCTATGACAGTGGTGAATTGTTACTGTCCGGCATCACGATTCGCTTGCTCGATTCCTCGGAAAGAGAAATCGCATCAACGAAGAGCGACTCCGAAGGCCGATACAGTTTTGCCGGCATCGCACCCGGCAACTACATCATTGTCGAAGAACAACCAGCCGGTTATTTCGAAGGCGGTGCAACGCCTGGTTCTGCTGGCGGTCGCGCCGAAAATGCAAGTCGCATCGGCAGCATCACGCTTACATCCGGCCAAGTAGCCGTTGATTATGATTTCTGCGAGCGACCACCGGCCGAGATCTCTGGGTTTGTATTCATCGATCGTAATGAAGACTGTTTGCGGGACGATGGTGAGCTTCCTCTTAGCGGCGTCCGTGTCGAGTTGATTGATTCAGCAGGGCGAACCGTAGGAGCGACAACGACTGATGCTACCGGGAGTTATCGATTTACCGATCTTCCCGAAGGAAGCTACACGCTGCGTGAGACACAACCAACCGGCTTCTTCCAAGGTGGCCAAACCGCAGGCTCAGGCGGCGGGGATGCGTCGCGCGACGACATTATCTCATCGATTCCAATCGGCTTTGGTGATCGACTGACACAGTACAATTTCTGCGAGCTCGAGCCCTCTTCGATCGCAGGCCAAGTATTCGTTGATATTGACGACGACTGTGTGCCTGATGATAACGAATCGAGAATTCCCAACGTTTCAATCCAATTGTACGACGGAGCAGGACGGTTGGTCGCAGAAACGCGAACGAATTCATCCGGTCGCTACCAGTTCGACAATCTGCCACCTGGGCGATACCGAATTGTCGAAATCCAGCCTGATGGGTTCTACGGCGGAAATGCCATTCCCGGTAGCGGTGGCGGTCGCGCCGATGGCAGTGACTCAATCACCGAAATCACAATCGGCCCAGGCGGACGGTTCGTCGACTACAACTTTTGTGAAGGTCTACCTGGCACCATCAGCGGCCAAGTGTTCGTTGACAAAGATGACGACTGCGTGCCTGATGAAGGCGAATCGCCAATCTCAAATGTCGCGATCCAGTTGTACGACGGGACAGGGCGATTGGTGGGGGAGACACGAACAGATTCAACTGGCCACTACCAGTTCGACAACCTACCGCCGGGGCAGTACCGGATTGTCGAGATTCAACCCGATGGTTTCTTTGGTGGAAATGCGATTCCCGGTAGTGGTGGTGGTCGCGCCGATGGCAGCGACTCGATAACAGATATTACGATCGGTCCCAACGGACGGCTCGTCGAATACAACTTTTGTGAAGGACTTCCTGGTTCGATCAGCGGACAAGTCTGGCGAGAAACCGACTTGAATCGACGGCGGGACTCTAGTGATGCTTCGATCACAGGCGTAACCATACAGTTGCTCAATCAACAAGGTGTCGTGATCGCATCGAGGCAAACCGATAGCGAAGGCCGTTATCGTTTTGCCGATTTAAAACCTAGCACCTATTCCGTTCGCGAACTGCAGCCCACTGGCCTGTTTCACGGTGGACAAATCGCTGGTTCTAGCGGTGGCATTGCGTTGATCGACGACTTGATCAGCAACATCGTGCTGCCCGTCGGTGCCGATGCGATCAATAATGACTTCGCCGAATTCCCGCCCGCAAAGATCTCGGGCAATGTATTTCAGGACGGCAAACCTGTCGCATTGTCACAGGCTCCGCAACCAAGCGAGCTACGTAACTATCGCGATGGTGTCTACACCGTTGACGATACTGCGATCGGTGGCGTCGTGTTGGAACTGCGAAATGTGCTCGGGCAACCATTCACAGCGGATCGGGCACTTCCAGGTGCCTACCCAGCCGGTCCGATTCGCGTTGTGACGGCAGCCGACGGAAGTTATGAATTCGCTGGACTGCGACCAGGTTCGTACCATGTGTATCAATTGCAACCGAAGGATTTTATCGACAGCCTTGATACGGCTGGCACAACCGGAGGCATCGCAGTAAACGTTGGCGATATTGAAAAAGACACTAAGACGCTGGCCTTCGTTCGTACCCTTGCCGCGAACCCTGCGACTAATCCCGCAGCCGATGCAATTCTGAATATCCTGCTGACCGCAGGCGGTGAATCGAAGGCCAATAACTTCAGTGAAATTGTCATTGAAAGCCCCGTGCCACCCATCCTGCCGCCGCCGCTTGCGCCCAACACCGTTTCGTTGACGCCCGCTCCATTTGTATCAACGCCAAAGATCATTGGCACCGGCGAAATTCGGTCGCTACGTCCACCTTTGGCTGCCGATGGCGAGTACGAAGTGACGTGGCACTTGAGCGTTATCAATGGCGGTTTCCCGCGAGGTAACGGTTCGCAAGGCGGTGCGACGCGGAAAGTATCAGCACCAGACTTTCGAATCAATTTCAAGGAAGGCGAAAAAACCGGTGGTCGTTGGACCTTCTTTGATCAAACCGGCAAGCCGATCGAACTTGGATACGAGATTACGCTCGGCGAATCAAAGGCAACACCACTTTCCGGTGACTTCAATGGCGACGGCGTTGACGAAGTTGCCATCTTCTCAGCCGGCCAATGGTTTGTTGACCTAAACGGTAACGGCAAATGGGACGCCGGCGACATGTGGTTGCGATTGGGAACACTGCTGGACAGACCTGTGGTTGGCGACTGGGACGGAGACGGCAAAGATGATATCGGAATCTTTGGACCGCAATGGCAACGCGACCCTGAAGCCATTGTTAGAGAGCTCGGCTTACCAGACCCAGATAATCAGCGAAGACGCAAGGCCGTACAGCCAGTTTCCAATCGCAAGCCGCTACTCGACAAACCTCGCTACCTGCGCCGTGGCGATGACGGACCGCTTCGAGCAGACGCGATCGATCACGTTTTCAGGTATGGTGAACAACCTGATTCACCGATCACTGGCGATTGGAATGGTGACGGGATCGATTCGGTTGCAGTGTTCCGCTCGGGCGAGTGGATGCTTGACGCTGACGGAGACGGTCGCTGGGTCGAGGCCGACGCAAAGATTCAGTTCGGCGAAGCTGGCGATGAACCGATCGTCGGTGATTGGAATGGCGATGGCATCGACGATTTGGGTGTGATTCGAGGTGATGTTTGGATCATCGATAGCGACGGCGATCGAAGATTGACCGGCAACGACAAGCAGGTGCGCATTGAAAAACCAAGCGAAGACGCAAAACCGGTGATCGGCGATTGGGACGGTGACGGCACAGACGAGCTTGGTTGGTATCGTCAAGCAGGATAAATCAACGACCTAAATCAACGACCGCTAGCGACCGCTCATAAAATGATCTTTGATCCATTTGGCAGCATCGTCGAGCGTTTGATTGACGTCACGAGTTGAATATCCAAGCTCAGCCCGAGCGCGATCACTTGAGTGCCAATGGAACTGGCTACTCATTTGAACACCTGCGCTGTTGATGTCGGTTTCGTTCCCTGTCAACTTTGCAGCGAAGTCTCCGAGCGTTCCCGCCAGAATGCGTATCATGGGGCCAATGGGAAGCATTGGCTTCGGACGCCCCATGCGAACAGCCATCTCGGCCCAGAGTTGCTTGTACGCCATGTTTTCGCCCGCAAGTACATAGTGACGACCCGTTTGGCCTCGATCCATCGCAGCCAGGACACCGGCTGCGACGTCGCGCACGTCACAAACGCTACACCCACCAACCGGAAAAACCGGCTTGAACCCGCGACCCAGTTCAAGCATCATCCGTCCGCTACTTGGCTTCCAGTCGTAAGGGCCAAGCATGAAGCCTGGATGCACGAATACGGCATCAAGACCTTGCGTCAATCGCTCGGTAACGACTTCAACCGAGGCGCGCTTACTAGCAACGTATGCGCAAGGCACCTGTACGTTCAACTCTGTAATCAGAGTTTCTTCGTTTGATGGCACGTAATCCTTAGACGCCAAGTCCATAGACGCCAGTGCAAGCGTATTGACGGTGCCAACATGGATCATTCGTTTTCCGTGCTTCAAGGCCGCATCAGCAACTATCGCCGTACCGTCACGATTGGCCCGCATCGACTCAGCCATGCGAGTCCAACCCAGGTGAATCAGCGCAGCGGAATGAATCACGACATCACAACTAGCTACTGCAGCATCAATCACATCGCGCTTATCGAGATCGCGCTTATCGAGATCGCCGCGCACCAAAGTCACTCGAATCCCATCGAGCACATCTGCTTTCGGTTCACTTCGAACAAGCGCCAGTACCTGATCGCCGCGTTCCGTCAACTGCCGAGCAATATTATTACCCAACAAACCAGTAATCCCAGTAATAAAAACGTTCACACATCCCTCTGGGGTCAGACACTGTTTCCGGTTTACAACTCAAACTCATTGTGCTAAAGTACCGCAATGCCAAGAAATTTGCGAATCCAGTACCCCGGCGCGATCTACCACGTTATGGCACGTGGCAACGGTAAGCAATTGCTCTTCCACGAAGATCGTGATTATCAGCGAATGAACGATGGTCTAAGCCAATCGGTTGCGCGAACCGGATGGGATATTCTTGCCTATGTTTGGATGCCCAACCATATCCATTTATTTGTCAGAACGCCGCAACCCAATCTATCGAAAGGGATGCAATATCTGCTCAGCGGCTACGCCAACTGGTATGCCAAGCGGCATGAGCGATCAGGCCACTTGTTCCAGGGGCGATACAAGGGTGAGCTAATTGAGGATTCAAGCTATTTTTGGAATGTCAGTCGATACATACATTTGAATCCCGTTCGCGGAAAAAAGCCACTCGTCGGTCGGCCGCAGGACTGGCCATGGAGTAGTTACCGAGGTTTTGCGCGGCAAGCGAATCGCGTTGACTGGGTCGCGTACGATGATGTCCTTGGTGCATGGCAAGCAGAGCATGGCGGGGGTGACCCATTGAAGGCGTATCGGCGATTTGTCGAGTCAGGAGTGACTAACCCGCCTGACAACCCGCTCCGCGAAGCATTCGATGGATGGTTGCTCGGCAGCGAAAGATTCCTCCTGCAAATCAAACGCTTGGTTACAGCTTCCGGCAAAGTTGGTGGGGTACGGTCAGCTAAGTTGCTCAGCTCACTTACTTCGCAGGAAGTGATCACCATCGTCGCGAATTTCTTCAGCGTTGATGCGGCGGCTTATCGCCAAAAACGAGCGAATATCGATGGGCGAGACTTAGCCGCATACCTGTGCCATCGACGAACCACTGCTACACTACGCGAACTAGCTGAACCTTTTGGGCTAAATCACCCAGACAGCGTCAGCAACATCGTTCGCCGGGTAGAGAAAGAACTTTTGCAATCAAAAAAACTGCAAGCGACTCTTGCCGAACTCGACAAGCTTCTCTTGAAAACCGAAAACAGGGTCTGACTCCAAATGCACGTGATCGATTCACATACGGGTGGCGAGCCGACGCGTGTTATCGTGGACGGTGGGCCGGAATTGGTCGGTGCATGCTTGCGCGAAATGGCAGATGACTTTCGAAGAAATCATGATGTGTTTCGATCGGCGGTTGTCAATGAGCCGAGAGGGTCTGATGTAATGGTAGGGGCACTGCTTTGCAAATCGCCTGATCCAAGCTGTGAAACCGGAGTCATTTTTTTTAATAACGTTGGTCTGCTCGGCATGTGTGGCCATGGGATGATCGGCGTTGTTGCGACGCTGGCTCACTTGGGCCGCTTGACAGCAGGCCTGCACAAAGTCGATACGCCCGTTGGTGCGGTGACGGTGCAACTTCATCCCGATCAGCAGGTGTCGGTGACAAATGTAGCCAGCTATCGCAAAGCAAAGAACGTCGTCGTCGATGTGCCGGGTATAGGCTCGATCTGCGGCGATGTCGCTTGGGCGGGAAACTGGTTCTTTTTGGTCGGGCAACACAATTACCGATTGCAGCTTTCCGAGATCGATACGTTGACGGACGCTGCTTGGAAAATTCGGATGGCGATTAACAGCAGTGGCTATCCGGAAGTTGACCATGTTGAGTTGTTCGGGCCACCCGTTGACGCTGCGAACGACAGTCGCAATTTTGTCTTATGTCCAGGTAAAGCGTACGATCGGTCGCCATGCGGAACAGGCACTAGCGCAAAAATTGCGTGCCTCGCCGCCGATGGAAAGTTGTCACCCGGAATCCGGTGGCGACAGGAGAGTATTATCGGCTCAGTTTTTGAAGCCACTTACGAACAAGGTACGGGCAATGAGGCCTACCCGACGATCAAAGGACGAGCATGGATTTGTGGCGACACGAAGTTAATCTTTGATTCAACCGACCCGTTTCGCAACGGTATCCGTATCTCAGTATCGACCGAAAAATAATTTCCCGGATTTTATGTCTATGATGTCGGGAAGTTATTTTTCGGTCGATCCTAAGCCGCCTAGCGTAAGCCTGCGGGCCGATAAGCCGGAATGTCGCAAGCTTAAGCATTTTCTAGCTCCCCTAGTATCTAGAGGCGGACCAGAATTTTAGTCATCGTGTGACTAAATTAGCAACCGGAAACTGATGCTTCCAAACGTCTTGTAGATCGATTG
>JAYVSE010000090.1:0-14348 GCA_043775635.1 Planctomycetaceae bacterium
GCTCCGCGAAAGAGCACTCTTTCGCGGAGCGAAAGGCGACACTTAAGACACTCAGCATCGCCGGATTATAGCCCGACGGGGATAAACCCTACGCCGTAGCATCCGGTCGGAACAATATCGCTTCAAGTGCCACAATACTCAGGCCAAAAATCGTCGCGAGTTGCAATAGTCGCCGAGGCTTGGATTTGTTTCGCATATCAGACGCTGCAATTCATTCCACCAGGACGGCTAGAAATGGTGTGTTAAAAAACTGGTATTAACTTCAACATCGGAGATTAAATTGAACATTGTTTCAAATCCCCGGCTGTGCCTTTGCTTGGCGGAACCCAACGCTGCACAAAAGCACAGCGACGACCGCACCTAAAGTTGCGAGCGTCAGATCTTTCTGCGGATCCCAGATGTCGCCTTGTTGTCCGTTGTAAGCTTCGGCCTGATTGGGTGCGAGTATGACTGCCATCTGCCACTCAAAGATCTCGTAGATCGCACCGATCGCCAAAATTGCAGAAATGCTCATGATTGCCGCCCCTAGCGGACGCATTCCAACACGGCGCTGTAAAATTTCCGAAACCGGCGGAACGCCAAGCAGACCCGATGCAAAATGAACAAATCGGTCATAATGGTTTCGCTGCCAACCGAACAGTTGATTGGTTGTTGTGCCTGTTAGCTGATCGAGCCAATCGTCGTACGGAACGAATGTATAGATCCAGCGGGCTCCAAGAATGTGCAGCCAAAAAAATGTGAGCGTGCAGACAAACGAAAGCCTTGAAGGCATCGCTAACACGACAACAAAAGCTAATGCCACCAACCCCAGCACCGTCGGTGCGTGCTGAAGCAAAAGCTCCTCAGGGTAGGGAGCTTGGATAAATGACAGCGGAACTGCCACCGCAGTGATCGAGACGATGGCAAGCCGAGTTTTCAATGTCATGGCATCACTTTGTGTAATCGCTTCCTGCTAGGACGAAAAAGACTCCACGCGGGATGGCTCAAGCCGGGCTGCTGCCGCAATATTGGTTAACATGCCTCGAAAGACCAACGCGTGAACATGGTAATCGCGTATATCCGTAGGCGTCTGTCAATCAAAAGATAAAATTGATTCATCAATTGACCTCGCTGCTCGCGAATTTCTACGATCGCTTGTACACCGAGAGAAGGAGTAAAGAAGGCTTGAACATTGGATGGTGCGGTTATTCACCAGTTACAGCTTCATTGGCGGCGATGGTTCCCATGCTGCCCCAGATCCCGTAGGGACTGTTCTGGCGGTCAACGCCAGCAGGTGCGGGTTGACTCAAATCACCGCAGTCGATTTGTGCCGTGATAAATCGTATCGAGCCATCGCCGAAGGCGCAGTTCACACCGCCACCGGCGTGGTGAGAACCGGCAGCGAAATTGCCGTAAGTCAGGTCATCGGCATTGCGATGATTTGCACTCACGTCGCCAGGAGGCAAGATCGTATTGAATGCCGTAAAGATTGGCGCACCATCGACCCAGCGGCGGCCTCGACCGTAAAACTCCGGTGCAGCGGGTGGTGCATTGGCGACAACGCTCAAACTGTTACCCCTATTCTTGGAATAATTCATCGGAACTGAAAGCACCGAATCGTTGAGCCACTCGATCATCTCACCGTCGACTTTGATTTCGCTCAAGAAGATTGTGTTGGACAATCCATCGGTCACATCGCGTAAGCGGCGAAAAGTCGCTGCCTCGAACATACCTCGCGTTTGTCCGTTCGCATTGTCGACAATCGTATCACCGACCGAGAAGGCGTAATTGGTGTAGCCCATTTCGCCGGGGGACTCTCGACGCGGGTCGCTTGGGCAACGCAGCGGATCAAGTTGATCGAGCCACGGTTCAATTCGAACTGTGCTGTTTAATAATGGCGGTGCGGGGCACATCATCCAAGTCGAAGGAAAGAAGTTGAGCAAACACAGACGGTTGAAACTGGGAGTTGTCGACGCGACATGCGTGTACGAGATCGAGCCTTCTAGCTTGTCATACAAAGCCTGCTGTTCCATAAACGGCAGGATTGAAATGAAACCACTGATTCGTGCATACGGATCGTCGCTGTAAAGCGATCCGCGCCGCGATGTCGGATATTTGTTATAGACCGATTCATAGTTACTCATCGCCAACGACACTTGCTTTAGCCGATTGCTGCAATCCATGCGGCGTGCCGCTTCCCTGGCCGCACCGATCGCAGGAAGTAGCAAAGCCAGCAAGATGCCGACAATCGAGATCACGACAAGCACCTCGATCAGCGTGAAACCAGAAAGTCGAAGTGTTGAATTGCGCATGATTGGCAAGCCTGACAGAGTCGCTTTTCAGAGATGTCGTCCGAAAATCGGATCAGCTTTTGCATCGCTAGACAACCACAATTCTAACGAACTGGAATAAAAAAAGATATTCCGTACGTTAAAACATTGGTACGAAAAAGATGCCACCTGAAAATCGTCCACGGTGTTGGTCTCAAACAGCCACCTGTCTGCCGAGGTGGCGATGTCGAATTTCACCATTCAGGTCCGCAACGAATATTAGTTGCGATTTCGACGCGGGTCAGGCTTGGAATAGAGGTAAGCTGGCGTATGGGGCGCGCGAGTTTGCACCGATGGTTGATAAGAGTATCGGCGATAACTCGGAACCGTTGGTACTGTGGCGACAACCGCAGGTACCGTCATCGATTGCATGGCTGGCGCACTCATTATCGGGCCGCTCGGACGAACGGTTTCCACCGATGCCATCGGTACATCTGACATTACGGGAGAGGCAGCGGTGACCGAAGGAGCATAGGAGAACCGACGATAACTTTGGCTTAAACCGAATGCTGACCGATGCGGTTGATTCCAGTAAGGCCGCATATCGCCGTCCGCTTTGGCCGACGGATTGTGCTGTGCCGACGCCATCTGGGGCGAAAGACTACACAGGGCTAACGCAGCAACACTCAATAGTTTGCGAAGCATGTTCATTTTCCTTTTGGGCAACAATCGCCCTGATGCGGCAATAACCGCGACGTGTTTCGATCCGCCGGAAGTCCGCCCGCCGGCCCTAAGCATATTAGATGCTCGCTTACACTTTTTCTTCACGGAAAGTACGAAATTTATTTCAAGCAGCGAAAAACACGATATTTATTAGATCCTAAGTGCGGAACTGTGCGACGCGCCCTGATCTAAGTGCGGAACTGTGCGACGCGAGTTTAAAGAAAAAACCGGCACCGTGGTCTGTTCGGCAACGATTAAACGCCGTGCCAAGAGGTCCGTCTCGTCGCCCGTTAATCACGGCGTGAAGTTGATCGCTAAGGCGGCAGTTCCAAGCTGCGGGGTTGCGTTATTGAAGACGTAATGCCTCCACTGCCTTTCCAACTCTTCAATGCTTTCGATTTTGTAGTGAGTCACAAGTGCTTGCTGGTATCCAACTTTCGCTGCGTCGCAAGCGAATCGAGTGACTTTCGTGATATCGTCTTTTTGGCACAGGAACCTAGTCAACGACGCACTCTGTCCATAAAATGCAGGCATCTGATTCGCAGATGTGAACTGGTCCAGATGCAGCAACTCTGCGATCGGCATTGCGGAACCTGTGCGCATTGCGTCGCGGCAATCTCGCTCATGTAGAGATTGTTTGTGTAAAGTATCAGCCAGCATCGCGGCTCCTTCATCAAACCAATGCGGCGGCTGTTGTCCTGCAAATCGCTCGGACATGACAACGTGAGTCAGTTCGTGCGGCAGCGCCGGCAGATCACCAGCGGCGTCAACAAGCAAATCGATTCGCCGCGAAATCGTTCGCCCCTCGTTGACTTGTATCAGGCTGCTGCCAAGCGTTTGCGATCCATTTTGGCCGACAACTTGAACGTATTTTGTTAATGTCGCGTGAACAACAATTTCACAACGCGGATTCCATGCGGTTAGTTCGCCATCGCACCAACCACGACCAAGTTCGTTTCTTAGTGACTCGCATAGCACTGCAACGCGAGCAGGTGACGGGCCGCCGGCAAAGCTATCGACGGTAAAATTTGCGGATAGGTGCCTTGATTCAGTCGCGAGCAACAAGCGCGGACTAATAATTTCGCAAACGCTCACAATACCAACTAAGACGAGGGCGAGGACGAGACGCGACACTGGATTGCTTCCTAATCAATGCTGAACAAAGAAACTTTTAAGGTGTCCCTAGGACACCGTGCTGGTTTCTCGATCAACGTATTCAACTCTCGTGCCGCGTTCAAAGATGGCACCGGTGCGAGGGCCGTTACCGAGCCGTAAGCCTCTCTAAAGTAAGCACTTAACGATTTTTTGTGTTTTCACAAAAGGCAGTAGGCCAGAAGCTGAGGCCGCGCCGGTCGCCTGTGTCTTAGGCAATCACAGCCTGAATGCTAAGCACATCAATATCGCTCAGTAGGCGTGCTTATGATTGGCCATTTGCAAGCCATTCCAACGATGGTGCTAAGCGGTGATGCGGGTACATCCATGTTTTGTTCGATCGAGAATGGGTGCTGTTTTTGCGCCCAGTCAAGAATTAAACCGGCAGAATTTTGCTAGGCTTTGTTACCAATATTTAAAACCGTCGCTGACCCCAGCGCCCAGCCGATAGCGATCGGTGATGGGAACGGACGATAACTGGTCGGTGACGGGTCCCGCTTAAAGGAAACCGATCACCGACCAGCATAACTTCGATCGAGTCGAATCTCATCTTGTCGATCCAAAGTGTACTTCCGTATCAAAGCTCATTTGGTCAGTTTCGTTCCCACGAAACTGAACGCTTGCAACTGACCCATAGGCTGCGCACCGGCTGGATAGACAGTGGACGGGTCGAACACCGCCGTTGGGTCAACGACACCACAGGGCTTCACGCAGATGCTCATATTGCTGCCGTTGCCCGTGGCGGATGTCACCGTCACACCCACAAAGCCGACGATATTATAGGTTGCATTGCTTCCATTTCCCGACGCCGCTTGGTAGGGGCTTGTCGAGGCCGCCTTGAACAACGGTAGCAAGCGGGGTTGGTCGACGATGGCTGCGAAGCTATTGACTAGGTTGCTCTTCAAGCCGGGGCTCCCCTTCCATGCTTGCGGTGCCTGCTGGCTGACGGGCACTTGGCCGTCGTCGATCAGATACTGCAGGTCACTGGGCGACGGACCGTTTTCAATCCAGTCCGCATAACTGGGGTCCGAATTTGTCGGAGGGCCGATGCACAACAGCCCAACGTTACCCGGTGCTTGATCGGGGCTGGGATAGATCTTAATCTGAGCCGCGCCATCTGCGCCGGTGTTCATACTTCCGTCGGGGGAAACTGCTGTCGCGACAAAAGCATTCCAGTAGTTCACATCAAAAGCGACCGGTAGCAATGAACAATTGAAACCACCACCTGAACTTCCATAAAAATCTCCCCACCCACCGCCACCGCCAGTAAATGTTGCACCCGAACTCACTCCGCCTCCTTTGGGATCGAAGGAGCTAATGAGGCCGGTGTAAACCGTCGCTGAGGCGGAGGCCACGAGGGATTCGGACGTTCTGCCAGTGATCGATCCAAAGAACAGCGACAATTGAGAGTTGGCGTTGGAATCACGCCGCGCCGCAACTTGGACAGTGTTCGGATATCCTGCATAGGAAGCATTGAAATCGCCATCGGCATTTGTGAAGCCGTACTGAATATCACTCGACAGAATCGAGAGTGTCTTTGCGTCGCTCGCACCGTTGTATTGGCCATAGGCATTAATGTACGTCGAGGCGATGTTCTTGGCGTTAGCGATCAACGTTGCACGGTTTTGATTTCCCGCCACCGAGTACGCACCGTAATTATCCGCCAGTTGCCGCGCGCCAGCGGCCACTGCGGCATCGGCTGCGTTTTGTAGCTCGCTCTTGGTCTTAGTGATCCATCCGATATCGACACAGAATGCAACAAAAACTAACAGCGGTATTAACAGCAATGCTATTAGTGGTGCGATGGCCCCTTTGGGATATTGCTTTCGATGGTTGTAGACTCGGATACTGGTATGCATATTGCACCTTTTCAGAGAGACGGACTAACAGATCGTTTAACAGTCAAACACATAAGTTTTGCGACGAATATCAGGCGGGTCATCAGCCTTGCTTGAGCATTGAAGTCGTCTGCGACAAGGTTAAGTTGCGAAAAAAGAATTGAGATGTTCCACCAATGCTCACGTCGGCCCAGGGAATCGACACGATCACGGTGATTTTATCGTTCCTTTTTGCAGTGGCGACGTTTCCGGTGACCCCATTGACGAGAATAGTAACGGTAGCCGCGTTCGCAGGCAGTCCCGCAACGGTCAATGGTGATTGCATATCGGAAATGACGTCGGCATTGGCACAGCCCGCGCGACTACCAGATGCACAAGCATTGCGGGAAGCTTCCGAAAGAACTGATGTGACTTTGAGAGCTTGGCCAATTTCACAAATGCCCAGAAGCAGCGCGCACAACACTGGCAACAAAATTGCCAGTTCAACGACTGACGCACCTTGCCGTTGCTTTTGTTGTCGCCCGCGATACATTTTTAGTTGAGATAGATTCATGGTTCTCGCCGCTTACTAAGATTTATAAGGCCGTGCCAACGATTGATTCAGGGATGCGTTGTGTGACTCGCGAAGTTGGCCCTATTCCAGCCGTCGAACAGAGTATGCGTTGAGTTGCCCGTTGAGATAGTTATTCGGAACGATTGACACTTTGGAGATCGGAAGTGTTATCTGCACGCCGATGTTGTCGCCAGAGTTTGCTTCAGAAACGTTTCCAGCAACGCCGTTGACCAGCAGCGTCGTCGCGCCCCCCGTGATCCCTTGGGATTGCAGCGACGTTCGGATATTGGAAATCACGTTTGCATTGGTGCTTTTGGATAACACTGCGTTTCGACAACCTTCACGGGCCGCATTCTGGAGGAGATGCTGCACCATGAACACATAGCCAAATTGAAATAACCCGAACACAATGAGGAATAGCACCGGCGCGGTAACAGCCATTTCGACGACGATTGCACCACGGCGATCCGCAGCCCGGCGGTACTTGCGAGGGGATTGTGCTGGCGTTTTCATGACGAACTCGGCTTGTACATCTTGGTCGCGCTTTCTTACTGTGGAAAGAATTGGTTACTTGTGACCAAGAACCTCTGAAACCTAGGTCACTGCGGCTAGAAGTCCAATCGCAATTAAAAAAATTGTCGGCACGCGATCGACACGCCATTAAAAAGTGACGTACAGTCGAGTGTTGCTCGCCAAACCATAGTCGGAGTTTCTAACTCCTCGGTCAGGCAGAGTCGGCAAAACTATCCAATGAAGTGACTAAGTAAAACCGGAGTTGATTACATGACCCTATTTTTGTTTCGAGCAGTCCTGGCGATCGTTGTCTGCAGCGTATTCAGTGCTCAGGCAGAAGCACAAACGATCGGTAGTTCGATGGTCACTTTCCTGAATGGAAACATCGGAGTGAGAATTGGCGGCGGTGAATGTTCACATATGGCAACCGAGGGCCTGCGGGTCAGCGGTGGTGAGTTCTACCCCGGTGATCTAGGCGCCGATTCCCCCAGCACTGGCGATTACGTTTGGGGAACACTGATCACCAAGATCACCGTTACTTCGACCACTTCCGGGAAAATCACGACTTATAAGGTAAGCGACTCAGCCCCGACCGTTTCGGTCCTCCCGGGCGACGTGATTCAGTACGTGGGCGGCGTAAAACTAGGAACCACAAGCTTTCCCACCCGTCACACATCGGTGGTCTACACGGTTAACACGGCAACGGCCAGCCGCCCCACGGCAATATTTCAGCAGAATTTTGGCGGTGTTCGGACCGTCAAAACTGCCAGCATTAATATCACCACGCTCACCGCTGGATCGCTTTACATCTATCGCCCAAAGGTCCGTATCGATGCCTCGAACGTGTGGAAGTTCACCGTCGTCAATAATTGCACAACGTCCCAGACCTACGCGATAAACGTAGGCACATCGACGATTGGTACGCTTTCTTCAACCGCCGCCAATACGGCTGGCAGCTTCCAGGTACACAAAGTGGGAACGACCGGCACGGTCCCCGATGTAGCTATCGGCACTGCTTACATCTATGTGCAGAATGCCAAGGGAGATCAATTCGCCGGTTCCCCTGTGGCTTTAACTCAACTCAGTCCGTAAAGCGTCTTGCAGATTGGCAGAACGTTGTGGAACGTGAACGATCGGATGCACGGTAGGGAGGTCGGAAACCTAACCGTGCAATTTTTCAAGAAAATTCGCCGCGACGGCGCGATGTTGATCGAGTTTTTTTCCCATTCGATCAAGCTGCCCCACCATGACCCGCATCCGTGGATTGGCACCAAAAAACGCTCGTTCGCGATCGATGAAACGCCAGTAAAGTGCGTCCCAGACTTCGCACCAGTCTCCTTTGGCGTAGTCGCTCATTTTCAGCACGTAACTGGAACCGCTGATATAGGGTTTCGTGGTCATTAAGCCACCGTCCGCGTGTTGGCTCATCCCGTACACGTTGGGCACCATCACCCAGTCGTATGAATCAATGAACATTTCCATGAACCACCGATACACCTCGTTCGGAGCGATGTCGCAAAGCAACATGAAGTTCCCCAGCACCATCAAGCGTTCGATGTGATGACAATACGCATACTTCAATGTTCGCTGAATGCTTTGATCAACAGGAAGGATACCGGTGGTTCCGTCGTAGAACGATGTCGGCAGTGGCTTTGTTAGATTCCAAGAATTTGTCGTTCGTTGGCGATTGCCAGCATGCAGATAGACCAATCGAATAAACTCTCGCCATCCGATCACTTGACGAACAAAGCCTTCCAATGAGTTAAGCGACACTTCATCGCACTTGGCTAAAACCGAGTCAATGATTTGTTGTGGCGTTAGCAAGCCAATGTTCAGCATCGGCGTCAGCACGCCATGAAAAACGAATGCTTCATGCTGCGAGATGGCATCTTCGTAGTCACCGAACGAGGCTAGGCGTTCGTTGACAAAAATTTCCAACCAGTTCGCCGCATCTTGATAAGTTACTGGGTAGCAAAATTCTTCAACCGTTCCGATTGCCTCAGGAAACGCTTTGGCGACGTAACGTTTCGCTTCCTCAACGCTCGCTCGTTCGCGCGGCGCCGCCAATATTGGAACCGCCAATCCCTTGGGTAATCGCTTACGGTTTTCGGTGTCAAACGTCCACTTGCCGCCAACAGGCTTTCCGTTCTTTTCAAGCAACAAACCAAGTCGCTTGCGCTGCTGCATGTAGAAATCGGTGAACCGGTAGTGCTGCTTATGTTCTGCCCATTGCTGCATCACGTCGATCGGCGTCAGAAACGACGGATCTACTAGCCATTCCAAACCAATGCCAGATTTCTCGCAGCCTGCGATCACTCGTTCCTTGAGCCAAACGTCGCTTGGTTCGACGATCACGGCCTGTGTGATTTTCTTCTTCTTGAGAATCTCGCCGATCTCGCTGGAATGAGAAATTGATTTCGAATCGATGCTATGAACTTGCTTGCCAAGTCGCTCGCACTGCTGTGCAAACTCCGTCATCGAAGCGCGATGTAACACCAGCTTTTGTGCGTGGAATCGATACTGGGTGAAGAATAGCGGATCTTCAACGAGCAATACAATCGATGCCGCCAACAACGCAGGATGCTTGTCCCACAATTGGTGCGGATAGACGATCGCTGCAATCATATTTTTCATAACAATTCAATGCGTCGCTGCACCGAAGCGAAGTCGCTCATTTCGCCCATCGTTTTACTACCGCGTAAATTAGTTTGAAATAACCATCGTGCGGTCTTTTATCGTCGTCTTTCGCTCCGCGAAAGAACGGAGTAGAGCTGCTTTCGCGGAGCGAAAGGCGACACTTATTTGCCGCGCGATGCTAACCGCTTCCACGCAAGCACCGATTCACTCCAGCGTAATGGCCATGACGACTGGTGCTGAGCCATCCGGGCCTTTTTCAAATTCGATTTTCTCGATCGCGATCTGGCGCTCGGGATTGATTGCTAAGTAACGAATTTGACGACCCTCCAGATCGAACGCAAACTTCGACTCGGGAACATCAACGCGACGAATGTAATCGGCAAAGTGGACGCCATTTTTTAGCGGATGGTCTTCGGTCTTACCGTCTGCGTAATGCAGCCGAACGATCATTGACACTGAACCTTCCTCACCATACGGGTACCCCCAACCGCTGACCCCGCTCAGCAAATGAATCGTCTTGACAGGTCCATTGCAAGGGACCTCAACTTTCAAGGGCATTTTTGCTGTTGCTTCGGGGCCACGCAACAAAATCATATTGGCAACACGTCCTTCTTGCGGATCGATGACGGTGAACGGTACACCCATGAAAGTCTTGGTGGTCCAGTCTTTGAAAAGTAAATGCTCGATCGGATTGGTGCCACCCGTGAAGACGCTTTTACCACTCGAATTGGTTGCAACCTTTGACAAGTCGATGGGCAAGTAGGTACCTCGAGCAGTGAGGAATTCCAGTAAGTCTGTCAACTCTTCCGGCGTAACTTGCTTTTCGAAGCCCTCGGGCATGATTGATTTGCGAGACGCGACCATGCTCTCGATATCTTCTCTCAAGACAGCGCGGCGTTTGCCTTGAGCATCGAAGAGATCAATCGCAGTGCGTGATTCTGATGCGAGAGTTCCCGAAAGTACTTGGCCGTCAACCGTCACGACCGTGTAGAGTTTGAAATTTCCTTCAACACTGCGACTCGGGTCGATGATATGAGTCAGCAGTTCAATCTTGGGATGAACCGCCATTCCTGTTAGCTCGGGACCAACTTTGTTCCCTTCACCGGAATGCAAGTGACACGCGGCGCAATGCTTCTTGAACATTTCTTTACCGTGTGCGACTTTGCCGGATCGAGTCGTAACATACTGTAATTCGTCCAACACTTTTTGACGGTCCGCATTAGGAAGAGACCCGCCAGACGCAAGTAGCTTTTTCGCCGATTCCGCGATCTTGGCATCGGGATGGCTTGCCAAGGATTGTTTTTGATCAAGTGACAAATCGTCGAGCGAGACGGTCCCCGATTCCGCAGCAGTGATCAGTGAACGTGTGGCTTCAGGACGCTGCAGCAGCAGCCGCACCGTTAACGTACGGGTTGCGGGTGTCATCGTCGGAATGAGTTTCACCAACTGATCGCCGACGGCGCTCGAGCGACTTTGCTGCAAAGCCTCGATGATACCGGCGGCGAGTTCTGCATCCGTTCTGGCGTTCCACTGCCCAAGCACGGTCGCAACGGCAGCATCCTCCGCAGGTCGGAACTCGATGATTTGCCGAGCGGCGGAAATCCGTTTTGCCAGGTCAGCAGATTCGTCCGCAAGTGTTTCGACCAGCACTTTTTCGAGCCTCGCGCCATAGTCACGGAGTTTTGAAGAGCCCCATTTTGCGGCCAGCGAAACCAATTCGATTTGCGAGGATGGTGGTAACCGATCGACCAGCACTTGCAGGTCAGCTTCAATCTCTGGCGCAATTTTGATGGTGTTATCAGGCCGTTGGCCGATGGCTAAGCCGGTAATGACACGCGATGCGAACGCTGGGTTTCCGGTCTTGAGTGAGTTGATTAACTTTCCAAGATCCGAGAAGTCACCGCCGCGAGCGTAATGACCTGCAACAATCGTTGCGATTTCAAGAATTCCGTCGGTTGGATCGGCTTCTTGGGAAGCAACTTGCAGAAAAATTCGTCCGTGATTGGCGGCTGCACTGGTCGCCGCATCGCGAAGGTATTCTTGGCTGGTGCCATCTGCCGATCGAAAAACAGCTAAAACGCTACTCGCGCCTTTGTCCGTTGCTGGCAAGTCTGCGAGCGCTAATGTGGCGGCCAGACGTACCTGCTCATCTTGGTCAAAAATGACTCCTGATGCGATCAATGCATCAACGGAGGAGGCGGCGTTGGGCAGCACTGCAATCGCATTGCGTCGAACGCCCGCCGATGGATGCTTGAGGGCGCCAGCAATGGACGATGCGACTTCGGCCTGTTTTTCATCGACCAGACCAAGGCCATCCAACGTCCATAAAGCATGAATCGCACCGACGTTGAGACCAATTTCGTCAACGTTTGCGTCGCTTACCATTGAACACAACCTTGCGGTGACGGTCAAATCGCCTCGCTCGACTAGCAATCGCTGAGCATGTTTGCGAACGAGCATCGTGGGGTGTCGCAAAGCATCGACAAGTTCATCGCTGGTAGCACCCGCGAGGTTGGGAGTTGCCGATAGCGGATTCTTGTCGTAAACGATTCGATAGATGCGACCGTGCTTTTTGTCGCGAAGTTTCGTTTCGTAAGCGTTTCCTTTTCCGGTCTTAAAACCCTTGGGTGTGGGATTGTGTTGGACGATGTAGTTGTACCAATCAATGACCCAGACACATCCGTCCGGACCGATTTCAGACATGATCGGCGCGCTCCATTCATCGTCACTGGCGAACAAATTGAATGGGCTATGGGATTTATAGCGGCTGCCCTCGCGTTCAAGAATGAACGTTCCGACAAGGTGTCCCGTGGGACCGTTCACGAACGCAGTGCGATTCCAATATTCCTGCGGAAATTGACGACCCGTATAAAGTGCATGTCCAGCGCCAGCAGTGTAACCACCATGCTGATCTACTTGGCGAATGTTTTCGGTGATCGGATGGAACTTGTACGTATCCGCAATCGATGACAACGTCAGTGACGGTGCCCAACCGCGAACTCGTTCGTAATATCGATTCGGAATCGGCATGAAGACACTTGGATTACCGTTGGCAGTGGAGCCGAAGACAAGCCCTTCTTCGCTGATGCCAAGGCCCCAAGTATTGTTGTTGGTCGATCGAATGAATTCAACTTTGGAACCATCGGGACGAAAGCGGAAGAAGCCCATTCGAAACGGCTCCTGTGCGACGCCTGCGGAGGAGACCGGTTTTGAATTGTTATAGCCTTGCATCGCCCAAATCCAGTTGTCCAAACCATACTGGAAATTGCTGACGCCGCCGTGTGTATCACCAAGTTCCCATCCTGAAATCAGCACTTGACGCTGATCGGCAACATCATCGCCATTCGTATCTTTAAGGACCAATGTCTCCGTCGCGTTTTGCACAATGACAGAGCCTTGCGAGAAGATCATGCTCGTTGGAATACTAAGTTTTTCCGCGAAGATGGTGAACTTATCGGCGCGGCCATCACCGTTCGTGTCTTCGCAGATACGAATGCGATCACGGCCTTCACCTGGTGGCTTTAGTTCGTTGGGGTAATCAACCGTTTCGGCAACCCACAAGCGCCCCCGTTCATCCCACGTCATCGCAATCGGCTTGCCCGCGAGCTCGGGTTCAGAAACGAACAGCTCGACATGAAAGTCTTGGGGCACGACCAGGTGCTTCATTGCTTCATCAGGAGACAACGGCAACTGCATCTTCGACTTTGGATCTCCTTGCACACCCCATTTTTCCGAAGGGGTATAGTTCGGGATTTCCGCACCGACGTCAGCAAATTCAAATGCCGCCTTCACCGTCGGAAGCGTGGTCATGCTTGGAATGGGAAATTCGGCGGGCGTGTAGAAGGAGGCGGCAGGCTGAAGCTCCTGTTGGCACGACCAACGGATACCACGTTCGACGAGTTCAATGAACCCAGCGTTTGACCAAGTACGATCGTCATGGCCCCACGCGGTGTAAAAAACGCGACCAGTTCCATAGGTCTTGACCCACGTCCATGGTTCGCGGCCGTCGGCATCCACACGAAATTGGAGAACGGTTCGATCGGTTTCGTTGTGCTTGGAATGCACATAAGTCTCATCCCAGCTTTCGATGTCCCGCATGCCTTGCAAAATCGGGTGAGTCGCATCTGCGGTCACCGTACGAAAGACTCCGGTGCCGTGGCGCTGGAACTGTGCCCCAATCAGCCCAACGACTTCGTCATTGTTGCGGAAACAAAACGATGCACAGTGCAACGGCACAAATCCGCCGCCAGTTCGCACGTAGGTTAATAGCCCCTTCGCTTGGTCTGGGCTGATCGCATCGATGTTGGCATAGACAACAAGGGCTGGATACTGATCTTTTGAGATCGTTTTCAGATCGTCGACTTTGTCGGTATAGACAAGCTTGATGCCATGGGTTGCCAGGACTGGAGCTAATTGGTCGAACCTAGCACGCGGCTTATGATGCCCGTTATCACCGAGATAAAGCACTTTCAGTTCTGCGGCGGACGCAAATGAAATCGCTGGCACCATTGCCGAAATGCTAAGCAGTAAAAAAAACAGGCGACGTAGCATTCCGGATTCCAGGTGCAGGGTTGGGTAGGAGCGAAGCATTTTGTTAGCGGTGAGGCGCGAGCCGCCCGGTGTTTCTCCGGGTTTTTCGAAACGGCACCGGACGGCTCGCGCCGTTCCGCTACTTAATTCCAC
>JAYVSE010000091.1:0-3717 GCA_043775635.1 Planctomycetaceae bacterium
CCTGGTTTTCGGGCGAAATACCAATGCCCGAATCCTTTACGGCAAATTCCACTACAACCTCGTGCTCACGGCGGTGTTTCACCCGTATCTGCAACACCACCTGCCCAGCCGCGGTGAATTTCACGGCGTTGCCGCCAAGGTTCACCAGTACCTGCTGCAGCCGCAAGGAGTCACCCAGCAGCACTGCGGGAATATCGGGCCCAATATCAAACAGAACTTCTACCCCTTTGGAACCCACGTAGGCAGAGAAGATGACCGACAGACTGCGCATCAACTGATCCAGGCGAAATGGCTGAATGTCCAGTGTCATCTTGCCGGCATCCATCTTGGAAAAATCCAGAATGTCGTTCAAAAGCCCCAAAAGTGAATGCGCAGCCCCCTTTGTCTTGTCCGCATAGTCACGCTGGCGGGTGGTGAGCGGCGTCTTCTGCAACAGGCTGAGCATACCAGGATGGCGTTCATCGGTGTGCGGATTTCGTGGCTCATATTGGCCAGAAACTCGCTCTTGGCTCGATCGGCTAGTTCCGCATCAGCAAGCGCCTGCACCAAGGCAGCTTCCCCGAACTTGCGTTTGATGCTTAACGAAATCCCGTCGGCAATCGCAGCCAGTGTCTTGAATGCCGCGTCAGAAAGGGCGCGGCGTGCGAAAATCGCCATGACGCCTACCAACTGTTCATCGATGATCAGTGGATAGCTAGCCAATGAGACCAGTCCCTCGCGTATGGCCCATGCCGCCTCGCCAACAAACGGACTGTCGACGACTTGGTTGGTCAAGTACGGTTTCCGATCGTGGGCAATCAAATCCATCTTGAAACTTCCGATCGGTATTTGATCGCGTGGATCGTTAGTCGGTGAACCGAGTGCTGTGCTGGCCTGGAGTTCAAGCAAGCCACTTGATTCAGAGACTGTCCAAATACCTGCAAAAGTTGCGTCGAGATGACACACAAAGACCGCAGAGCACCGCTCAAGAGTTTCACGAAGCGAGCCTTCACTGGTCAGTGCTACGCCGATGTCGGAACTCATCTCGGCCAGTTTAGTCCGCTCGGCCAACACCGCTTCGACTCGCTTTCGTTCGGTAAAGTCCTTCGCGATTCCAAGGAACCCGGTTATCTCTCCCTCGGCGTCGCGTAAGGCAGTGATTCCCAGTAGGACTGGGGTTCGTTTACCGTTCTTTCCTACGTAGGTCCATTCGCTATCGTTCGGCATTCCGCGGCGCGATTTGGCGACGAATACCTCGAAACCAGGCTCAATGTTCTCGCCGAGTTCAAGGCTAAGTTCTGCTGCACGGGCAACGACTTCTTCCTCCAGGTGGAATACTGCAGGTGTTAGCCGTCCGATCATCTCCTCTGCGGAGTAACCCAGTAGTCGCTGTGCGGCTTGATTGAAGGCGGTAATGATCCCTGCCGGAGTTGTGGCGATGATTGCGTAGGCCGCCTGCTCCAGTATTGCCCCTTGTAGAGCGTTTACTCGGGCCAACGCCTCTTCAGCCGTTTTTCGGTCGGAGATGTCTCGGACGAATCCCGTAAAAATACGACGGTCGCCCAGAAAAATTTAACTGACAGAGAGGTCTGCATGAAAGGTGGTCCCATCACGGCGCAGGACCACAACTTCGCGACCGATTCCAATGATGTGCTTTTCGCCTGTCTCGAGATAGCGTTTCAAGTGGCCTTCGTGCTCCGTCCGGTACGGCTCGGGCATCAGCAGATTGACGTTCTTGCCGATCAACTCATCGTGAAGATATCCAAAGACCTGTTCGGCCTTGGGATTCGCTGATTCGATGTGGCCCTGCTCATCGATCGTAATCACGGCATCTGTCGCACCGTCCAAGATCGCTCGCATTCGCTGTTCACTGTTACGCAACGAAGCGCTCTCGATCTTCAGCCTCGCGGCCAACGCCCCGAACGATCGTGTAATTTGTCCAAGTTCGTCGTGCGTATCGATCTGAACACTCACATCATCGGACTGACCGCCGAGCAATCGCACCGACGCCGCATCGAGTTGAGCGACCGTTCGCATCACCGCCAGGTAGAAGGCGACGAATAGATAAACGACCACCAACCCGCTGGCAAAGGTCACCACCGTCACGAGCAATCGTCGACCCTTTAAGTCGTGAATGCGGGTTTGCAATAACCGATCCAAAGCGACCGACGTCAGCGAGTATAGATTCTCGTACTCGGCGAGCGTCTCGCTGCCTCGTTGCCACAACTCGTCGCTCGACGCACGAACTCCTAAACTGGGGTCCGTTGGGTCGGCGTTCAGCTCCAGGAAACGATTCGTCGCAGCTAAGCTGAGCTGCATGGCCGGTTCCAATTCTTTGAACAAGTTAGCGTCACTCGTCTCGCGAAACGCAACCTCAAAGTGATGCTTCAACGTTTCATGCAAGGAGGTGATCTCGCTGATCAGGTTTCGCAGTCGAAACATGTCCGAGGCATCGGTCGTCTCGCGGCCCGCCAAGCCGCAACTGAGGCCACGGGCCTGCCCGATCTGGTCGGTCAATAGCGGCAGTCGATTCACCAACAAATCCATCATGTAGTAGGAATCAAGCTCGGGATCCAGAATTAGATTGGATTGATCCCCCGCCTGGTTCATCAGCGCGCGTACGTTGGCGATTAGTTCCGTGTGGCGATTGACTGGATCGGCGGGATCGGCGGTATTTTGAGTGCTCGGCAAGGACTTAAACTTGTGCTTGATCGCGGACCACAAGGGCGTGGTATGCAAGATTGCCCCCAATTTACGATCGGCGGCTTCAAGATCCTGAATGTCGCGCTGCAGTCGCTCTTCGATTCGACTTAACTCGGCCGGCGTGCTCTGCCGATCTAATCTAGCCCAGGTCAATCCCCGCTGTTCCCGCAAGTCAGACGTGAATTGTTGAGCGAGGCGAAGGTACTCATTGCCCAACTGCTCTTGCGCCGTGAATGCGATTCGGTCGCGAACTTCGCTGTTCCAAAAAAACGCGACTAAGCCGAACGGCAGCATGAGAAGCAAGCCGATCAATCCAAACTTGCGAGGATAGTTCAGATGATTCAGGAATCGCACCCCGGGTGCGAAGATGTTTTTCATGATTCAAAACCTCGAGTGCATCAGCGACGAGTTCGAATCAGTTAAGCTTAGCTGGTCGAACCGTCAAGCATCGGAACGTCGCATAAATACTCGTTTAGACATTGTCACCTTGGTGTTGATCGAACAACCCTAAGGCCTGTGATGATTGTAGCCCACTTTGTCTATCAACGTGCCATTGGCAACTAAGAACCAGCCAAGTTCGCAGAATTGGCTGATGTGGTTACTATTGGTTGATCTGACTAGGCCTTAATCCAGCGAAGCTGGATTAAGGCCTAGTGTCCCCTTTTACCGGTCCAGGTTCGCGCCCGTCCGCTAAGATAAAACATAGCGGCATCGGCGCGAGCCGTCCGGTCTCGGGTAGTACAATACATAGCGCTGCACCGGAGGGCTTGCGCCCAATGCCACTTACTTTATGGCTGATCTGGTGGTAATTCTTCTGGCGTGTCCTTCTTTTTTCCGCGAAGTGACTTTTGGAATTTGGTTGTCTTGGGTCGACGTGGATGCGTTACGCGAGGGTACGAGCGTGCTGTCTTGCGATTGGGCAGTAGCCGTTGGCTCGCGCTGATTATCGCCTGCGTATACGTCACAAGCCATTCATCGAATGTCGTGCTTTTGCCGTAAAGCAGGATCTCACGAAACGACGTCCAAACACCCGAA
>JAYVSE010000092.1:0-87879 GCA_043775635.1 Planctomycetaceae bacterium
AGCCGCCCGGTGTTTCGCCGGGTTTTTCGAAACGGCACCGGACGGCTCGCGCCGTTCCGCTACTTAATTCCACGCGGCAAGCTGGCAGGGGTCTAAGAAAACGTTGTGGGGTATAAAATGGCTTCCAGCCTGTCGCAATGAAAACGACAGGCTGGAAGCCTATCCCACTTAAAAAACCGGACAGCTATTGATCGAACGGTCCTTGGTTCGAGTTTTGCCGTTTTTGCATATCAAAAGCTCGCAAAGTAAGCATTGTAGAACAATTGTCCTCAATTGTTTAATACCCTGGATCGAGCGCACCCACGGAACAATTGAGGACAATTGTTCTACAATGAGCGGCTTCGCCGCTCGAAAAGTGCAAAACACCGAATGAAGTTCGCAAATCATAGCCAAAGTGAGATGGACGAGTGGCGTGGTCTTGGACATCGGCGTCGTTGCGATATCGTTGCTGCGGTTCGGCATGAAATCGCCGTGATTTGCGATGAATTGGTCGGCCTTTGCCAGTCGCCACAGCGAGTCGATCCGGTTGAAACCGTCTCCAGTGAGCTGATTCCGCTTTGCGCTGCGTTGAAATTCGTTGGCCGTCGTGGACCATCGATTCTGCGCACGAAACGCGTCGGACCGATCGGCCAGCCCATTTGGCTCTGGGGTGTTCTAAGCAAAATTGAGCGAGTTGCTCGTGGCGATGTTCTCGTGCTCGCTGCTTGGAACTATCCGCTGTTGCTGCCGGGGGTCCAAACCGCCCAGGCACTCGCGGCGGGAAATCGCGTTTTTTTGAAGCCAGCGCCGGGATGTGAAGCGGTGACGCAGCGTCTTGCGGACCTGTTTCATCGGGTTGGAGTGCCCCCATCCATCCTCCAAGTGCTGCCGTCTGCGACTGAGTCAGCGATTGAATTGATCGACAAAGGAGTTGACTTGGTCGTGCTCACCGGGGCCTCGTCAACCGGCCGAGCCGTGCTGCGTCGATGTGCCGAGAAATTGACGCCGACGATCCTGGAGCTCAGCGGCTGTGACGCCGTGATTGTCGGCAAGGACGCTAATATTGAGCGAACAGCTAAGGCGATTCGATTTGGCCTGTTATTCAACGGCGGCGCAACGTGCATTGGCCCGCGTCGAATCATCGTTTCTCAGTCGATTAAGACACGGCTCGCGGAACAGCTCCAACTTGAATTCCAAAACAGGGCAGCCGTCACGATCCATGAGACGGCTGTTGCGGTGGTTCGTGAACTGGTCGACGACACACTGCGTCGTGGTGGAACTAACCTGCTCGCGCCAGCAGAGCATCGAGTGCTGCAAACGACAGTCCCATTTCCGCCGATCATATTTGATAACGTTGCAGCCGATTGGCCCATCGCGAACCGTGATCTATTTGCCCCGATCGCGTCGCTCATCTCGTTTGATGACGACCATCAGGCGATTGAGATCGTAAACCAGTGCCGCTACCGTCTCGCTGCATCGGTGTTTGGTTCGCATCGCTGGGCGGCTTCCATGGCGAGTCGATTGGACGTTGGGACGGTCACGATTAATGACTTGATTTTTCCAACGGCGGATCCACGTCTGCCGTTTGGTGGCCGAGGTGAATCTGGGTTTGGTGTCACGCGTGGTGCCCAAGGGTTGCTCGATATGACGACCCCACGAGTGATCGCCAGCCACTGGGGACCGCTATTCCTTCATCTCGCTCCACCAAGACTGAATGACCTAGCCACCCTTGCCAGCTTGCTAACAGTTACACACGGTAGAATGCAACAAAAATGGGCCGCCTTGCGGCGATTGTGGAGCGGCGTCAAATTCAAGGCTGAGCCTCAGTCTCAGGCTGAGCCACCGCAGCCCCCAAAGCCGCCAAATCCAATGGACATAGTGTGATTTCTTCAAAGGACGAAAACTCGCTCGACGTGATCATCGTCGGCGGTGGACTTGCGGGATTGAGCGCCGCGTGCACGGCTGCGGCTCGTGGTCATCGAGTCATATTGCTGGAGAAAAACGATTGGATCGGCGGCAAGGCAGCGCAGCACACCGCCGCTGGCTACCGATTCGATATGGGGCCGACAATTCTGACGCTTCCCAGCGTGCTCCGCCGAGTTTTCGATGAAGCAGGGAAAAAACTGGAAGATTACATCGACATGGTTGCGTTGGATCCACAATGGCGATGTTTCTTCGAAGGCAAGCCCGTTAAGCCCGGCAAGCCTGGCGAAAAAACGGAAGAGCATACGGTTTTGGATCTGGTCGCCAACATCCCCCAGATGAAAGCGAATCTCGCCACGTTTACGGGCTCGGCGCGAGCTGCGGATGGTTATGAAAAGTTCATGGCGGTGAGCGAACAATTGCACGGAGTCAGCGATCGATTTTTCTTTTGGAAATCGATCGGCGGTTTGTCCGACACCATGCAAGTTGGCGGTGCATTTTCGGCCGCTGTGCTCAAAGACGTGATGTCACTGCGGATGGGGCGCAGTGTGGCGTCCGTGGTGAGATCTTACGTTCCCGACCATCGTGTATCGCAGATGATGGATCACTTCACTCAGTACGTGGGTTCGTCTCCGCTGGCCTCACCGGCTGTCTTGTGTGGCATTGCGCACATGCAAACCGAGGAAGGGATTTGGTATCCCATCGGTGGTACACGCGCGGTTCCCTTGGCTCTCCAAAAGTTGGCGAGTGAACTGGGTGTTGATATTCGCATAGGTACCGACGTACAGAAAATTCTGACCGAGCGAGGACGCGTGATCGGTGTCGAAACCACCGCACATGAGCAACTTCGATGCGATGCGGTGATCAGCAATTGCGATGCGGTGCGAACCTATCGTGAACTACTCGCAGACACACCGCTAACTCGACGTCCCTTCGCGAAAGCAAACCAACCCGAACCGGCCTGCAGCGGCGTTGTTTTGTATCTTGGTCTCGATCGTCGATACGAGCAACTGCTGCATCATAATTTCGTTTTCTCGCGCGAGCCTGAAGAAGAGTTTGACTATATCTATCACCGTGGTGAACCCGCTCCTGACCCAACCGCTTATGTCTGCGCCCCGGCGATCAGCGAACCAGGTGTTGCACCCGATGGTTGCGAGGCATTATACATTTTGGTTCACACACCTTACTTGCGTCCCAACCATGACTGGCAATCGATGCTTCCCAACTATCGCAACGTGATCCTTGACAAGCTTGAGCGAGTCGCAGGATTGACAGGGATTCGCAAGGCTATTCAGTATGAAGCGTCATTAACGCCGGAAGGGATTCACAACCGATATCGTGTTCTCAACGGTGCCATCTACGGGCTGGCCAGCCATGGGAAGTTCATTGGTGCGTTCAAGCCAAGCAATCGCCGCAAGGACATCCAAGGACTCTATCTAGCGGGCGGTGCGGCGCATCCAGGGCCTGGCATGCCGATGGTTCTGATGAGTGGCTGGATTGCAGCGGACGCCCTTGATAAAGACCAACTTTCCACTAGCCAACGATAAGTAATCAACTGTCACCTTCCTCACCGCCCGCTGTTCCGGCTTGGTTCCAAGGCGGCTTTCACGCATTCCTAGGCACTTACCTGCGCCGTCATTTTCATTCGATTTCAATTTCGAATGCGGGTTGGCAGCCGCTTGCGTTGACGAATGACGGTCCATTGATTGTGTATGCGAATCATCCGTCATGGTGGGATCCGTTAATTGCACACTTTGTGAACCATACACTTTTTCAACCTCGCCAGTTTTATGCACCCATCGATGCGACGGCTCTCGAAAAGTATCGCGTGTTTGCCAAGCTTGGGTTTTATGGAGTGAATCTTGCAAGCCACTCCGGTGCGACGGCGTTTCTGAAACAAAGCCTCTCGATTCTGCAGCATCCTGCTACATCGCTATGGATAACTCCCGAGGGTCGCTTCTGTGATTGCCGAGACCATGGTGCCGCGATCATGCCCGGCTTGCCACACCTTTGTAACAAGCTGACACAGGGCACGGTCGTACCGATGGCGATGGAATTTGTATTTTGGGAGGAACGATTGCCGGAATGTCTCATTCGCTTTGGCTCGCCGCTGCAACCGAACGATAAATCGTTAGCAGACAAGTCTCAATGGCTCGCGACGTTGACAGACAGTTTGCGACAAACGCAACAACAGTTGGCAATCGATTCCATCGTGAGGGACGCAACAAAGTTCACACCGATCTTGCATGGACGGGCTGGTGCGGGTGGTACTTATGACTTTATGCGACGATTAAACTCCCTTGTCCGTGGTCAACGTTTTCGTCCTGAACACGGCGAGAAACTTCAATGAGTCTAACGCTACTCGCCTTTCTTTCGTTAGGATTTGCTTCCGTCCCGACCGTAATGTTCTTGTTCAATCGCAAACTGTTCTTGCCTCCGGAGCCGCTGAATTTAATTGCAAAGGAAGGCCAGTGTTCGGTGAATTCGATTTCGCTACTGATTCCGGCAAGGAACGAAGCCCAGGGTATTCGGGTCACGGTTCAAGCTGCGCTCGCGAGCGAAGGCGTTGAGCTAGAAGTGCTTGTCCTGGATGACAATAGCGACGATGAAACGCGCGGAATCGTGGAATCAATTGCCAAGCTGGATTCGCGAGTGAGATTGTTGCCAGGACCACCGCTACCTAACGGCTGGAATGGCAAGCAACACGCTTGTTATGTGCTCGCATCCGCCGCTCGCTTTTCACGATTGGTTTTCATGGATGCTGATGTGAATCTTAAGCCGGATGCGTTGGTGCGATTGATCGAGCATCAGGACCGAACAGGAGTGCCGTTGCTGAGTGCGTTTCCACACCAAGTGACAAATACATGGCTTGAAAAATGGTTGATTCCATTGATCCATTTTATACTACTAGGGTTTCTTCCGATGGCCCGGATGAGACGCCGCGTTGCGCCAGCGTACGCGGCCGGTTGTGGCCAATTGTTTCTAACCAACCGCTTGGACTATGAAAAAGCGGGCACTCACGCTGCTATCCGCGCGTCCCGCCACGATGGCGTCAAATTGCCGCGAGCCTATCGAATGGCCGGTTTGATGACCGACGTTGTCGATGGCACTACAATCGCCGATTGCAGGATGTACGCGTCTGCACCAGAAGTCGTCCGAGGACTGCTCAAGAATGCCTATGAAGGGATCGGGAACCCAAAACTGATCGTACCTTTCAGTATTATTTTGCTCGGTGGAACGATTTTGCCAATCGGCACTGCGGCTGCGGCTTTTGCGCTGGACTGTTCCGTTGCCTTCTGGGCATCGAGTCTGGCAATTCTAGTCAGCCATTTGCCACGCGGAATCGCCGCAAGACAATTTCGGCAATCTTGGTTAGGTGTCCTGTTTCACATCCCTGCTATAGTGGTTTTTATCGCAATACAGTGGCAAGCGTTAGCGAGTCACGTAGTTGGCCGCAAGACAAAATGGCGAGGAAGAGAAAATTAACGATCAACAAATTGAGGATCTGGCTTGGTCTGAATCTAGCCATAAGGCTAGAATAACGTGTTGTTTTTGCTAATGGGCCTGAGTAACTAAAGAATTGATCAGGGGAAGACAGAATGCGTTTGTTAAAATTGACCTGTTGCTTTACCGCGTTGATGTTCGGGTGCGACGGCGGTGCGTTTCGTTCGGTTGCCGTCGCCGTGGATCCGGTAGTGACTGAACCAAAAACGGAAACTGCCGAAGAAGCATCATCATCGAACGAATCTCAAACGAAGGCTAAGAAAGTGGATGCACCTAAACAGTACAACAAACTGTCCGCAGAAGAAGAACGCGTGATTGTGCAAAAAGGTACTGAACGAGCCTTCGTCGGCGAATTCACGGACAACGAGGAGAAAGGCACATACATTTGCCGTCGGTGCAACGCTCCGCTCTATCGATCGGACAGCAAATTTCATAGTGGTTGCGGTTGGCCTAGCTTTGACGACGAAATCAAAGGGGCTGTAGTTCGCGTTCCGGACATCGACGGTTCGCGTACCGAAATTGTTTGCAAAAACTGCAAAGGCCACCTCGGGCATGTTTTCCTCGGCGAACGGTTTACCAATAAGAACGCGAGGCATTGTGTCAACTCAATCTCGATGCGATTCATCGAAGAGGGAAAGGAATTGCCCCCCAAAATTGTGCCGAAAAAGACGGACGCAGTGGCACCCGAGGCAATTGTCCCACCTTTGTCTAAGGACAAAAGTGAATGATCAGGGTGCGAAGGAGGCGACAAAGTGTTAACTTACCGGTCGTGATGTGCTCATTAGCCCAACGCTTGCCTCCGAGACGGAAAGAGATATGACGGTCGATCAGTATGCCATTTGTCCATGCGGCAACGGCAAGAAAATCAAGTTCTGCAAATGTAAGGAATCGCTTCCGGAGTTGGACCGGGTGATGACGATGATCGAGGGGCGGCAAATCGTCCCTGCCATCGATAAACTAAATCAGGTTCTGACGGAGCATCCTGACGCTGCCTGGGCCATGGCGATCAAAGGGCGGTTGATGCTCGATCTCCGTGAATACGATTCGCTCAGTGAAAACTCCGAGAGATTCGTGCGTCTGCAACCAAGCAATCCGCTGGCGTTGGCCCAACGATCGGCGTCCGAGTTATTCCACAACAATCCAGGCAAAGCAACGCTGTCTTTGCTGGAAGCGCTAACGGAAAGCGGTCGCGCCGTGGACAGTTTCGTCCTGGACATTGCGTCGATTCTTTCCTACGCACTCGCCAATGCCGGGCTCTATTTGACAGCTCGAGCTTACGTGCAGTTGCCGTTGACATCGCAGGGCTATGAGTCGAACCAAACTGCGGTCATGGTGTATCAAGAGCTGAATACCAGTTCTGAGATCAACCAATTGCTCAAGACGGTGCCCCCACCGCTTCCTCGTGACGACGATTCACCTTGGGGCGAACGTTTTGACGAAGCGGTTGGCCTGCTTCGAAGCAATCAAATATTGCTCGCGGAGTCGAAACTTCAATCGTTGGCGAGAACGGTTCATCAGGAGCCGTGCATCTTGACGGGGCTGCTGACGTGTGCCATCTGGCGCGGCGATGCCGACGCACAGGCGGATTGCTTTCGTAAGCTAAGCGAATGCGCGCAATTGGACATGCACACAAGGTCAAAGTATCTGGCGCAAAGCTGGTTGGTTGACCCGACGAAGGCAATGATCACGACACCAACATTGGCCTTGATTGCTGAACTCGTCAATGTCGAAGAGACTTTGATGGCTTTGGCCGCAAGTTCACGATTCATGCGACTCGAAGACGAGTTGCTGGTCCAATTTCGCGAAGAAGCAGACGGTGTTCCTCCTCGGGCTGGTTTCCAGATCATTGATCGCGACGCACCCGCAGCCGGCAAATTTCCTAATGCGGACGAGTTTCCGCTCGTCTTGGGGATCGTCCTGGTTCACGGCAAGCAAACCGATCGAGCCGCTCGGATCGAAGTCCTCGAAGTGCTACCCGTATTCCGAGAAAACGTTGACACATTGCTTCATTCCGCACTAGGTCAATCGGCTTGGCGCGAGGAAGCAGCTCGTTCCATGTCACTGCTGGAAGCGGCTCAGGCACCATTCGCATTACTGGGAACAATGATCGATCGAAAAGCACTCGCAAAGGTACATCGAGAGATCGTATCAATGACCTTCCCCGAACGTCTTGCAGTCTTGCCGCTACCTTGCTTCCGCAACCGAACACTTCGCGAAGCAGCCACCGATTGCTCGACGATATTGGCAAGAACGGCGCTGGTAAGGTTGCTAGAGAATTACGAATCACTTGAAGATCATGACGGCGTGATCCTGGCTTCGGTTAGGGACATCGCGGCGGTACCATCGCTGCCAAGCTTGACGCCGGCAACGATGGAAGAAATTGAGGAAGTCGATGCCTCCGATATGTCTCGCATTGACGTTAGCAACCTCGACGCACAAAGCCTGCTCTTCGTGTTCCAGCGCGCTCGTATTCTCGATTCTGGCAAGTTGCTTCGCCGTGCAGCACACCGAATCGTTGAAATTGACTTGGATGGTCCATTGAAGGTAACCAAAGTCGTGGCCTATACCGCTCTGATTGAATTTGCGTCATCTGCCGAAGAGGCGGCCGAATTGCTTGAAAAGGCCAAGGCATACGCGTCCGCAAATCAAATTGACCAAGCAAATTTGCGATTGCTCGAGCTAACCCAACGGCTTATCAATGGCGACCAAGCTGGTTTTAGCGCGACGCTGCGAAGCATCTCGGAACAGTACAGCAAACGCCCCGAAGTCATGGCCAGAGTTCAACAACTCTTGATGTCCGTAGGTATCCTTCGACCCGACGGGTCAGTACGCGAGCATCAGGGCGGCGGCCCGTCGCTCGGTGACTCCGGTGCTGCGGCATCGTCGGGCTCCGCGATCTGGACACCTGGCAGCGGCTCACCGTCCAGCGCTCCAGCCGCATCGTCGACAGCAAGTAAGTTGTGGGTTCCTGGCATGGATTAGTGATTCAGGATTGAACAACACGACTTCAACCGCATTTGACGCGTCGACGGATCATGCCTGGATGATGCGAGCCCTCGCGCTCGCGCAGCGCGGCGAAGGATCGGTTGAGCCCAATCCAATGGTGGGATGTTTAATCGTTCGCGATGGCGTTTGCTTAGGCGAAGGTTTTCACCAACGCTTTGGCGGCAATCATGCGGAAGTCAACGCCCTAAAAAGTTTGGATGATCATCGTCAAGCCATTGACGCGACTTTATACGTGACGCTTGAACCGTGTTGCCACTCCGGTAAAACACCTCCTTGCACCAACGCGATCATCGATGCTGGTTTGAAACGCGTCGTCATTGCAATGCGAGACCCGTTCGCCAAGGTAGACGGTGGTGGAATTCGGCAGTTGCAAGAAGCTGGAATCGATGTGCATATCGGTGTCGGATCGGAAGCAGCCCAGGAACTGAATGCCCCATATCTAAAAAGACTTCGACAACATCGACCATGGGTCATCGGTAAATGGGCAATGTCATTGGATGGTCGGATTGCAACGACCACAGGTGATAGCCAGTGGATCAGCGGGACGCTATCGCGCGGCGAGGTTCATCGCCTTCGTGGGCGAGTCGACGCAATCATCGTGGGCGGAGGTACGGCGATTGTAGACAACCCAACGCTGACGGCCCGACCCGCTGGACAACGTATCGCGTGGCGAATTGTCGTAGTAGGAGACCGTGTGCTAGCACACGATTCGAATTTGATTCGAACGATCCATCAGGCCCCTGTCATGCTCGTCAGCGGACCGAGAAGTAAGGTTGCCGAGCTCTATCATTTTGAAAAACTCGGATGTGATGTGTTGCGCTGCCGAACCAACGATCATTTAGAAATGGCTCACGAGCTACTTGATGAACTTGGGCGCAGAGAGATGACGAACGTCTTGATTGAAGGAGGCTCCGTGCTGCTCTCCAGTTTTGCTGCCATCGACGAATTGGACGAAATCCACGCCTACCTCGCGCCAAAATTGATTGGTGGATCGGCGGCACCGGGTCCAGTAGGCGGAGACGGATTTAAAAAACTTCTCGATTCGCCTTGCTATCGTCTCGTAAAGACCACGATATTCGACGACGATGTCCGCCTTCTCGCTCGACGAATTCGCTGATTTTACGAATAAACGATGGTTTTCGCCGCGGTTTTTTACGTTTTAGGCCGCGAAATCGTTGCTGCTAGTCGTTACCGATACGATCGCGATTCGCGATACCACAGCTTCATCCGCGAGAATCGCTAATGTCGCGCTAATCGGACTTCCGATAACGAATCTCGGGTGGTTGTTCGAGTGACATTGCAATTGCGATTCACTCGGTCAATCAAGGTGGAATGCACCATATTCAGGGGGGTGCATTCACGCGACAGATCCGATTTGAGGATGCAACATGCGTGGAAGTATGAATAGGCGTGATAGAGGATGGCGTGACCGGAAGCGAACAATGCTTCGTGTCATGTTATTCGCCGCAGTTCCGATGATGATTGCTTCCGCGAATGCAGATTCGCCGGTCGCTACCAGCCAATTGCTGCTGCCACCACTTCCGCTTACGGGTCATGCCGTAGCGGGTACGTCGGGGCAGCAAGTCAATCCATTCTGCCAGCCCGCGGCTGTCGCAGAGCCATCCAACATGAGAGCAGTGGATCGGACAACCACAACGCTCGGTCAACCTCGGTCGATACAGGGCAATGCATTTGCATTGCCAACATCATCATTAAGGCTTGCGTCAGGCAGCGACAGCGCTGACGGCGATTCGCCAATCCAAGAGGGTGATGATGATCGGACGACGGTGCGTCTGTTGCCGCTCAACATTGAACCACAGTTAGATCCATTGGCTGCGGCACCTACCGGTGCCTTAACTACCGGTGCCGTACGATCAAACCCAATGGTAGTCGTTGAGTCCCTTGACCAAAACATGCGACAGGACACGCTGCATTCTGTTGGCCACGCATTGCCAGTGGCTGAACCAGCGCTTGCTCCCGTCGAAGCACTAACGACAAAGCCAACTAGCGAATCAAAACCAGTGAATCCATCGCTACCAACAGTGGCACCGGAGATTGAGCCGAAGCCATCGGCAGACGCTGGACCTGACGAAAGTGCAGCCACGCTGGGCGGACCGGTTTCTTACTCGCTCGACGACGAGAATTTGGTCGATACGTCGATCAAATCAATGGAAACACCTAAGCCAGTACCTGAGACTAAGCCAGCACCTGAGATTGCGTCATTGCTCAAACGCGACGTATCACGCAGTTCGATGGTCGCCCGGAATGGTTCCATGCCAGTGAAAGGAACCTTTCGGCTTAGTAATTCAACTACGAGCGCTCGTGATACTGAGCCGTCTGCTTCGATTGCTCGCGGTAAAGGGACAGCGCGAACTGTGCTTGTGCCTTTGCCTCCTGCCGATGATCCCAGCATGTTGTCGAAAGGCACCGATTCCGAGGCACGAATTGTTAAGGGCTCTCGACCACGTGTGGATGTGGGCGTGCCACCGGTCGCGATTGAACGTGCGTCACAGTCCAAATCGATGGACTCAACGCCGGTCGCTCAGCTTACTTCGGCCGTAACAAAGCCATCTGATGCAATGTTTGAATCCGGCTCACCGACGATCGTTGAACTCAAGCGAACAGAAGTTCGCGCACTTAACGTTGATGGCGAAATACGCAAAGTACACCTTGCCAATAGCTCTATCTGCGCTGCTATTGCGGCGGGCTCGTCGCAGTTGCAATTGATTGGGGCCCAGGACGGCGTGACACGAATGACGATCTGGACTGCGTCAACCGAAGGAAAAGACAATAGAAACGTTTACGAAATCCGAGTTGGTTCGACCAGTCCCAATGACGCGTCGGACATCTCGGACGTGGCTAATACCTTGACGAAATCTGCCCGCGTGGCGTTCCCGGATTCAAACATCCGCGTTCGGTTCGAAAAGAGCCAAATGATCGTTGAAGGGACCTGTTCCAGCAACGACTCCGCAAAGCAGGCTCTCAGAATGATTCGGTCAGCATGCCTGCTACCGGTCGTTGATAAGTTAACAATTCGCTAGGGCCGATCCCCGGTGAAACGCTAGGCCTTTGGCCATTACCACTCCTTCATTTCAAACGTAACCCATTTACCGTAAATCTGTACCGATGCTCGAAGTCTGCTTGGACTAAGGGCATGGGTGAAATGGACGCACAGAGGTTTCCCGATGGTGACGACGAAAACGATTCGCTGTGTCAGTCGACGAATGTTACTGGCTTTTCTCGCTTCGGCGGGCGTCGCTGGCGTGCACGCATTGCCTGCGGCGGCTCAGTCGGGGACTCGCACGCCTGCGGCGGGCAGCCCCGCTTCCAACTTTGGTCTAAACGGCATCACACTTGCCCCCGGAGAGACCATTGTAAACTCATCAACCGTGGGTGGCGGAGCCATTGAACACGGTGGCGGCAACTATCAAATCATCGATTCCTCATCGGTTCCGGTGGCTGCTGGCCCCGCAATGGATTCGATGATGTTACAGCCACAACCGCAAGCCATGGGCGCTTACGGCCAGCCTGGGTACCCACCGTTGGGTAATGCCCAGATGGGTAATGCCCAGTTGGGCAATACCATGGGCGGATGTGCATCTGGCAACTGTGGCGGTGGTTGTGCAAGCGGCAATTGCGGTGGTTCGTACGGCGGTTCGTACAGCGGTGTCAATGCCTGCACCGGCCCCGCCTGCAATCCTTACTTGTATGCGTCGCTGGATGGGCTCTACATCACAAACACTAATGTGAACAACTATACGTTGTCACCAAACTTCCGCCTCAATGATTTCGACTACGAGTTTGGTGCCCGACTCACCCTTGGCATGGTCCCTGATTGTCGTAACGGGATGGAAATCTCTGGAGTTGCCCCCATCGATTGGACTTCGCAAAACACACTTACGCAGCCCGGCGCTGGCATAGGAACGTTCTTGGCACCCCGCGCTCCGTTTGTCGCTGGTCAGCTCTCCACGTTCAGCAATGCAACATTCCAGTCGCAACGCTACGAGGCCGAATACTACAGTCTGGAAGCTAACCGAACGCTAATCGGTTGGGAAGTTTGCAAGCTTCTTTACGGTTTGCGATACATTAACTACGACGAGGATTACTTCTATCGATCCACCAGCGCCGCTGGGCAAGGCTTGCTCCAGTCATCGACTAAGAACAAGATGATTGGCGCACAACTAGGTCTCGAGATGACGTATCCGATGACATGCAAGATCTGGACTGACTTCCGCGGTCGAGGTGGCTTGTATGGCAATTTTTCGGAAAGCACGTTCCGCGTAGACAACGCAGGTGTCACCCAAGTTAACAATTTCAGTGACGACACCCAGCTTGCAGCCGCGTTTGAAATGGGTGGCGGCGTTCGCTACTACATCAATGATGACTTCCATATTCGAGCAGGGTCCGAACTCTGGTATCTCGTTGGGGTCGCATCTTCCACTGACCAAATCAACCCCAACATCAACCTAAACAATGCACGTCGGACTGAAAGCGACGACGATATTTTGATGGTGGGCCTTAGTCTCGGTGCAGAGTTGAAGTTCTAAGTTTGAAGTTCAAGCTGATCGTTCAAAAGCAAAGAGCCCGCAAATCGATTTCGATTTGCGGGCTCTTTCAATTTGTAGACATCAAGTCAGCGATGCTTCCGCTTGAAAACCGGAAACAGGGTCTGACCCCAACGGCTAGGCGCTCTTGGTGGTTGGCATTTGGAAGAGCGGGCGCCTGCCAGAAACAATCGCTTCGTCAATCGTGTACTTGGTGCCTTCAGCTTGCTCAGGCAATTCATACATGATGTCAAGCATTACCTCTTCGAGAATCCCGCGCAGTCCACGCGCTCCAACACCCTTTTCTAGTGCCTTTGCGGCAACGGTTTGAAGCGCTTCGGCAGTAAACGACAAATCGCAGTTTTCCATTTGGAACAACGCTTGGTATTGCTTGATCAATGCATTCTTGGGTTCAGTGAGCACACGAACCAAGCCTTCTTGATCGAGGGGCTGCAGGTAACTGATCACAGGAAGACGACCGACAAGCTCGGGAATCAATCCGTATTGAAGGATGTCTTCCGACTTCACTTGTGCAAGGAGCTGAGATTCAGTTTCAACATTGCGATGTCCAACACCGCCACCAAAACCAAGCGTACGGTTGCCCAGGCGTTTGCGAATAATGTCTTCGATCCCAACAAAGGTGCCACCGCAAATGAACAGGATATTACTCGTGTCCATCTGAATGTACTGTTGTTCCGGATGCTTGCGTCCACCCTGCGGTGGAACATTTGCAACCGTTCCTTCGAGCATCTTGAGCAGGCTTTGCTGGACACCTTCGCCGGACACGTCGCGAGTGATCGAGACGTTTCCGCCGGTCTTGCCAATCTTGTCGACTTCATCGATGTACAAGATGCCTCGCTGAGCGGCTTCGATGTCGAAGTCGGCTGCATGGAGCAACTTGAGCAGCAAGTTCTCAACGTCTTCGCCAACGTAACCCGCTTCGGTCAGCGTGGTCGCATCACCGATTGCGAATGGCACGTTTAGCATCCGGGCCAAAGACCTTGCTAGCAACGTCTTTCCGCTACCGGTTGGGCCGGCGAGCAAGATATTGCTCTTCTCAATCTCGACCCCGGTCCCACCTTCAAAGTCGTTGTTCAATCGCTTGTAGTGATTATGCACGGCAACGGCCAATATTTTCTTAGCTGATACTTGGCCAATCACATACTGGTCGAGATGCTCAACGATTTTTCTTGGGGATGGGATGTCGGTAAACAAACTCTTGGACGGACCACGTCGACGTTGCTCTTGGTCGAGGATTGACTGACATAGTTCGATACACTCACCGCAGATGTAAACATCACCTGGTCCTTCGACCAGCGGTCCAACATCTCGATAGCTCTTGCGACAAAACGAACAGAACGCGTTTTTCTTCGTCGTTCCGCTACTACGTTTCGCGCTACTTGGGGTTTCCTTCGATGGCATTCACGGCTCCTTGCTGCAAGTTTTCACGACGCATTCCCGCCGCATGATCGCCCGCCAACCGTGAGCCAAAGCTCTGGCAGATTCAACCATCGGTAACAAAGGACGTGAAAAACGGACTGGGTGGTCCACAACTCGATCATTTTCCAGATTTCTCTGAAACGGGGCTTCCGTGTCCTCGAAGCTCGAGCAAAACGTGGTTTTGGGGTTAACGATCATTATTTCGCTCGCAAAGCTCACTGTATCCACCCGCGAAAGCAGAAAGATACATTCCACTGGTATTCCAAATCAGGATACCGGTGGTGGGAGAAAGCTGTTCGAGCGTTCTACTTCATCATCATCATGACTTGCATCGATCGGGCCATCGGCCGCCGATTGAATCGGGGGCTGGGAATGGACCGCCGGCGACGGGATATCGCGAGGTGTAATGCTAACGCCATATGACTTCGATTGTATAGTTCGGAATTCCGCTTCGCTGATGACACCCTGGCGACGCATTTCTTGCAAGTTTGAATCGGCAAAATAAGTGACTTGGCGGCTGTTGCCGGCGTAGTCGCGAAAGCTTGACACGACATAAAAACCAACCCCAATCATGATGCAAAGAACCACTAAACCGATTACAGCCCGTGCCCACGGCATCGTCCACATATCCCACCAAGAAGAGTCTATCAGTTCACTCATCACAAACGCTTCCACCGGCTCTTTAGGCATTCACACAGGAACAAACTCATGTCCAACTGCTTCGGTTATGTGTCCCTATTCTCTCGTTTTACTACCCGTTCGTACAACCCGTTCGTCACGGCCGATCGCGTCGCAATGATAGGCATGTCCAACGACGGGTCCAGCGAAATTCTGATCAAGTTTTAGAATTTTACGCGAAAGTACCTGTCGATTCTATGTCACACGAATTTTCGCTGCACTGACGATTGCTGGAATAACCAGCGAAAACACAGCCATTCCCCATGGTGGACCAGCCGCCAGGACCGTAAAGGCCGCCGCCAACGGAATCAGCGTCAACACACCCGCGCAGACAAGTTGCTGGATCGCGACCGCTTCCGGACGAATCGCAGCACGAATGCCGCGAATTACGATTGGACACGTGACTAACCCAATCAATAGTGGAAATTGCGATTCCAGCGATAGTCGCCAAACCGTTCCCGCCGGTGCGAACTGAGGCGTAAATCCCATGCAAATCGCACTCAAAACGATGATCGCCGTTCCCATCGCGATGGGAGTCGCTTGACCACCGACCGTCTCGCTTCGCGAGATTGTCGTAATGCCAACGATATACGCACCAATGCCGATACCAGCAACCCATACATGCGGGGCAAACCAGTGCTGAGGCGCCGCGAAATTGCCTGCGTTAACCACGACCAGCGGTGACGCTCCGAGCAAAAAACATAGCGTTCGACAAAGTCCCATCGTGAATGGTGCCAGGATCGTCGACTTTAGAGGTCCGTTGTAAAGCAAAATACATACGGCAAGCAAGCCGCCAACGATCGCCGGGCCAATCGTATTGCCGATCGCTTCTGATGGCACGTACCCCGATAGTGCTGCCAAAACAACACCAGCGATCATTAGTCCCCAAGCCACCGTTTTTGCCGCGTCTAGCGAAACCTCTCCGCTGGGCAGCGGCCTTGACGGTCGTTCTAGCTTGTCTTCGTCGATGTCCCACAGATCGTTAAATATCATCCCCGACCAATAGAGGAGAATCGCGGACATGATCACGACCACAAACCGCCCTACCGGCTGCGATGATCCAGAGACCACAAAAAACGCGGCTGCGACTTGCGCGATAACGGTAAAGACCGCTGGAATTCGCACCAAGCGAGCCCAGGCAATCCAACCGGCTTGTGAAATAGAAGTCGAGTCCAAAACTAAAAGCTCCCAGACGTTGCCTTAACTCGGCTAGCCGCTTGTTGATGTAGTAACCCGCTGCGTAAGCGAGGGACCACTGCGATCCCTCGCTTACGCATTCGGGTTATGATTTGCACGCTTAAATTCAAAACACAACTAAATCAACAGCCCGCGAGCCGTCCGGTGTCAGTTCGATAAACTACGCAAAACACCGGGCGGCTCGCGCCGCACCGCTAACAAAATTCTCGGGGTGAGTAACATTCGAAGTGTTCTTATATGGTTTTTGCTTGTCCATCCATTGCAGGGCTATTTTGTGGGATTTGGCGTGGGATTTGACGTGGGATTTAACTGCAAGGAAACCATTTCTTGATAGCGGCCTGGGCGGTTAACCAGATCTTGATGAGTGCCAATCTGCACGATTTGGCCGTCTTCGATCACAACGATTTTGTCCGCTTCACGAATTGTGCTCAGACGATGTGCGATTACGAATGCGGTTCGGCCTCGCAGCAGTTCTTTTAGGCTCGCCTGAATCAGTCGCTCACTTTCGCTGTCCAAATTACTTGTCGCCTCGTCAAGAATTAGGATCTTTGGATCGGCGAGCAGTGCTCTAGCAATCGCAATTCGTTGGCGTTGTCCCCCTGACAATTTCACACCTCGTTCACCGATCACGGTTTCGTATCCGTTGGGGAGAACACGTATAAAATCGTCCGCTGCCGCCGCCCTAGCCGCCGTGATGACTTGTTCATCGGTCGATTTAGTCCGGGCATAAGCAATGTTTTCCCAGATGGTTCCGTCGAACAGAAAGACATCCTGTTCGACAATTCCCAGCAGCCGCCGGAAACTTTGCAGTTCGATATCTCGCAAGTCTCGCCCATCGAGCGAAATCCCACCTGCCGTGGGATCGTAAAATCTTGCGATTAAATTGGTCAGCGTTGTTTTTCCAGCTCCGCTTCTACCGACGAGCGCAATGGTCTCGCCCGCCTGCACAACCAAATGGATGTTTTGCAGCACTTTTTTCTCGGTTCCCGGATATGAAAACGAAACGTCACGAATGGTTATCGCGCCTGCAGTCAGTTCTCGCTGCACTGAAATTGCACCGTCCCGTGACGGCAGTTCCGTATCTTGTTCAAGGACGTCAAGCACACGATCTAATCCGGCAAGATTGTTTTGAAACGTCACCGCGCTACCAGCGAGCGTTGCTAACGGATCCAGCAGCATCGTCAGATAGACCAAGAACATCATTAGTTCACCGAGCGTCAGCTCGCCCTCCAGGATCTGATAGCCGCCGTATAAAAGCAATGATGTGGACGCCAGCGGGATGACCACTTCCCAGATCAATTCGATGATACGGGTCCACCACCACGTGTAGAGCTGTTGTCTCACCAAAAAGTCGCCTTCGCGAACGAATCGACGTGCTTCGCTTTGCCCCCGCGCGAACGTTCGCACCACGCGGATGCCGCCGAATGTCTCCGTTGAACTTGCGTCGATTCGCTGGCGCTGCTTGCGAATATCTTTGAATAGCGGTCGTACGCGGCTGATCCATGTTCGATGCGTCAACCAGACGATTGGCAACAGCAACAAACCACCCAGCATCAACTTCCAATCCACTAACATCAGAATCAGAATGCTGCCGCAGAATTGCACGATCGCACGCCATGGATTGTAAAGCAGGCTAAAGATCAACTCCGAAACGCCACCCGCGTCTTCACGAATCAAGCTCGTCACACCGCCACTTTTCATCTCATAGATGCGATGCAATGGCAGCCGAATCGTATGTTCAAACACGTGCCGGCGAATCGATACTTGAGCTTGATTGACCACTTTGGTTGCGATCCAACGACTTGCTAACCCGACCATCGTTGCCAAGATCGTCACCAGGACAACAACGCTTGCAATACCAGCAAGCAGCCCGACTGGCGAGGTCGACGCAGCAAATTCCGCCAACCACGAGGGAACCGCCTTGGGTGGATCGGTCAAAACACAATCGATTGCCAGTTTCGTCCCGTAAGGTGCAACAAGGCGAAGTGCAATCGCAATCGTTAACAATGCCATCGCTGTGAGAATGTTGCCACGATAGCCTTGGACCAGACCAAGGAACTCCTTCAACAGCGCGAAGAACGAGCGTTGTCGCTGACCTTTCTTGCGAGATTGCGAATCGCCACTTAAGTCGCTTCGAGCGTCAACCGAGGAGAGAGCATCCATCGTCGATGCCTCAGCAGGAGTCGCCTGCTCAACCGGTTGGTCTCGTTTGCGTTCGGCATCAAGAGTCGCGTTTCGATCACGGACGGATTGACGATAAATTGCGAATCGTCGGCGAGAGGGAACCGTTGGCATATCAACCATGTATATTGAGCGCGTGACTGTCGGACACCCAGTACGCTTTGCCCAGGGACGACTACCGCAACTCAACGATTGCAGTCACACTTGAAACCGTCAACCTCTCGCCAGCTCACATTTGGAGTTAAATCGCCATGAACTTTCACTTTCGCCGCGTTTTTGCTTCTGCATTGCTCGTCTTTTGCTTTCTCGGAATCATTGCAAAGCAACCCGTCAGCGCGGCGGGACCTGCCATTGGTGACGCGGCCCCCGACTTTAAATTGCCGATCGTTGGCGAGGATGAATATTTGACGCTAAAAGAAGCAAACGAATCTGGGCCTGTCGTGATCGTAGTTCTTCGTGGATATCCGGGATACCAATGCCCACTTTGCAATCAACAAGTCGGAGCGTTCGCGAATCGTGCGGCGGCACTTGCGAAGCTGACAAAAAAAGTCATTCTTGTTTACCCAGGCGAAGCGTCGACGCTCGATAAGCATGCCGAAGATTTTGTCGGCTCACGGACTCTTCCGGCACCGTTGGTGATCGTGCGTGATCCCGACATGAAGATGGTCAGTGAGTATGGCCTTCGCTGGGACAAGTCGCATGAGACAGCCTATCCTGCTGCATACGTCGTCGATAAAAACGGTCGTATCCGTTGGTCGAAGATAAGTGACTCGCACGCTGGCCGGGCTTCCGCAGATGAAATCATCACAGAACTCGGCAAGTTGTAATGTAATCGCTCAGGAACTTGCACTGCGATAACTCAACAGTGCCTTGCGAAATAGCCAACGACTGAACGCGAGGCTGGCGATCGTTGCCACGCAGGCCCATAACATCAACGGTACTTCCCACCAAGCCCGCGGATGAAGCGGCATCGCGAGCACTCGCGCAGGAACATTCACGACGACCAATACTGGCACGACAAATGTGAACAGTCCCAACAACCCTGCGCCCCAGCCCCGATTGTAAATCTCCATCGGATAACGGCTGAAGTTTGTGATGTAAAACCAAAAGTCATACAACGTCTGATTTCGACCTAACCAAACGCTTGTTGCTGCCAAGCAAATCATGACGCTGTACATGATCGCCACACCGCATCCGACAAAGAGTGCATACAGCAAATAGATCCCGATCGAAGGCACGTAGGGATCGGTTTCTCGCATTGCCATGCCGTACAAGCTATACCCCGCGATAAACAAACCAGCGATGAAGTTCGACAGTGCGCTCCACTCAATTCGTCGAAACGAAATCAGGAATTGCGTATCGATCGGCTTAAGTAGTGCAAAATCCAGCCCACCGGTTCGGATCAATTCGCTAAATTCTTCGGCGTTGGACATGAAGAACGCCTGCACGATGCTATTGATAAACCATGTCGTCGCCAGAAACAGAAAGAATTCGTCCTGGTGCCATCCGGTTCCATCACCGATCGATTTCGTGAACTGAAAAATGATCAGATAAAAGCCAACGTTCATCGCCGTCCAGGACACACTGCTGATGCACTGGAAAATGAAATTCGCGCGAAACGTCATGTCCCGGATCAGGCTGTTTCGGGCAAACGTTAAAAATACTTTCCCGTAGTTCGGTTGAAATGTCAGTCGTTTTGTCATGACTTTTATCCTCCGTACCCGCTGTAACGTTTCACGCCACGCGAGTACATAACGCGACAAGCGATAATAAAAAACGCGACCCAGACCGCTTCGATCGCTAACTCCATCGGCAAGTCGGCATCTGAAATCTTTCCCAAAAATATTGCGGCTGGAAAATAAGCGAGGTACTTAAACGGTAGGAAGTTAACGACGGTTAATACGGAATCGGGGAGCAACGTCAACGGGAACATGTGACCGGAAAGAAAGAAGCTAAAAAGCATGAAAATGAACAGCAGCGAGCTGACTTCTAAAAACCAAAACCCGATCATGCCGATGGTCGCTTCGAGAAAAAATCCCAACAAGAATCCCATCAACAGTGAACCTAAGAACGCAAAAAACAAATGCGGCGAGGGGAAACCGTCTGCAAAATATCCACGGCAAAGAAAAAATACGAACGCGAATGGCAGCGTTGCAACAAAATAATAAGCAAGCTTGTGTGCCACGCGACCGAGCAGCAGAAAACCAACGAGATCGACGGGTTGGATCAAATATCGTTTGATCTCACCTTGGCGAATCTGTGATGCAATTCCACCGGCCAGCCCTGGCATGCTTGAAAACGCACGAGCAATCATCGTCAGCAAAAAATAAGCAACCATGTCGGGGAAGTTGTATCCACCCAGTTTCTTGCCCGTGGCCGAATCATCGCCCAGCGAACTGAAAACAGCTCCCCATAAGAATATCTGTGTAATGATCGGCAGGAAACGCATCAGGGTTCCGAGCGCAAAATCACCGCGATAGGCCAGCCTCTCTTCCAGCGAAATGCGCATGACCATCCACCACGTCATCAGACGATGGGCAAGCGTATTGGGAAGGTGTGTCCCCAATTCAGAAGTTCGCCTTTCAGAATTTCCTCGCTCAACAAAGTTCAAGTGCGTCTCCTTGTTACTCATGCCTTGTTACTCACGCGACTTGATGAAAGAGGTCAGCGATCACATCTTCCAGTGGCGGATCTTCAACGGAAACGTCTTCGATCGTATAGTCGCGAAGCGCTTCGGCAAGAACTCTAGGTATTTCAGTTCTGGCAATGCTAATACGAACCTTTGGCCAATTCGTATCCAGCAAGGTCCCGAGACGCGAAAGGTCGCTGGGGCGATCGCTAACCCCGAACTGCAGGGTCACAATTTTGTTACCAGAAAACTTGTCGATGATTCCCGCGAGCGAGCCATCGTATTGAACCAATCCTCCTGCGACGATGACCACTCGTTTGCACAGTGCTGCGACGTCTTTCATGTAATGGCTGGTGAGCAAAACGGTGATCTTACGCTTCTCTTGGTAATAGCGGAGGAACTGTTGGATGTTGTGCTGCGCGATCACGTCCAAGCCGATCGTAGGTTCATCAAGAAATAAAACGTCTGGTGAATGGAGTAGTGCCGCGATCAGTTCCATCTTCATCCGCTCGCCCAGCGAAAGTTCACGGACCGGTTGTCCAAGCAGCTTTGTCACGTCGAGAAGTTCTGTTAGCTCATTTAGCGTGGCATCGAACTGAGCGGGCGGCACGCCGTAAATCTGTTGATGCAGTCGATACGATTCCTGTGCAGGCAAGTCCCACCAAAGCTGGTTTTTTTGGCCCATCACCAGTGCGAAACGACGTCGATATTCGTTCCTGCGTTCCCAGGGGATGAAGCCCATGACCGTCGCCTGGCCGCTGGTCGGATTGATGACACCGGAAAGCAACTTCAGCGTCGTTGTTTTGCCCGCACCATTGGGTCCCAAAAATGCAACGAACTCACCCTGTTGAACTTGCAGGTTGATGCCTCGCACGGCTTGTACTTCCGAATAGTCGCGATGAAATAAACCGCGAACACTCTCCATCAATCCTTCGCGTTTCTTATGGACGCGGTAAGACTTCGTAAGTTCACGGACGTCAATGATCGGCGGCATGGAGGTTGAACTGCGGCGAAGAGCAAGATGAAAATGGTTAATAGCAACGATTGTTAAGCAACCGCTCAAGCGTGACGGTTGTGAATTGCTTGGTCTAGGGGCCATTGCACCGAATGCACTTTTCCTTCGCATCGTTGGAGTACAATCATCAGCACTCCAGAAATTCCCACCGACTTAACGATCGAGCCATCACCATCGTGCAAACACTCACTCAATGTTCCCGAATTGTTTTCGGCTTGTTTTTGACTTTTGCCGTGTTACCGGTGCCGTCGCTGCACGCTGAGGTTGCGGCCCAAAATGCGGTGACTGCGGCTGCGGCGACTGCGGCTACGGCTGCGTTCCCGTGGGTAAGCGGTGAGCGAGTGCTTTTCCTCGGCGACAGCATCACACAGGACGGCCGCTATGTCTCGCTTGTTGAAGCTTATCTGTGGGCCGCATATCCAGAACGGAACATCGATATCGTCAACGCGGGGTTGAGCAGTGAAACCGTTTCCGGCATGACCGAACCGGTGCATCCGTTTCCACGACCTAACATTCAGGATCGTTTGCCGCGAGCACTCGCGCTTGCGAAGCCCGACTGGGTGGTTGTGTGTTATGGAATGAATGACGGAATCTACCATCCGGCAGAGCCACGAATCATTGATGCATACCGAAATGGATTGATCAAAGTCATCGACGAAATCAGCGCCCACGGAGCACGTGTCATCTTGTTAACGCCACCGTCATTCGATGCCGACGCGAACGCCGTGAAAATGAGTCTGAAAGCGGCGAAGGAAGATGAGCCCTTTGGATACAAGAAACCGTATTCGCAATATGACCAGACGTTGATAGCGCTCAGTGAAGTGGTTCAATCCTTACGCGACCACAAAGGTGTTGAGCGAGTGATCGATATTCATGCGGCGACCGACCGATATCTTCGCCGCGTCAAATATTCAAAGCCTGATTATCAATATGGCGATGGAATTCACCCGCCGGTCGATGGCCATTTGGCGATTGCCGCAGGACTGCTCAGTGGCCTTGGTTGTGACTCTACTGACGTCCAGGCGAAGCTGCAAGAATTGACCGGCATCGCGCCACCGATTGGCGACGTAGTTCAAATAAGCGAACAGCAATCTGGCTTTTGCAATGCGCTCTTTTCAAGGTCTTCTGCACGATCAGCGGCTTATCGCAATGCAATCGCGACTGCCGCGCCTCTTAGTCCCGATGATGTAACGTTGCGAAATGCCGACAAGGCGGCGGCAAAATCGCAAGCGTCCCTGCGCGTTGCGATGGCAGACCCAATCGTTGTTGCGCCCTATCGCGAGGCTGCCATCAAGAAGTGGAACGCTGACATTGAAAAGCTCGAGGCGCTCGACAAAGCGGAGCCAGACCCTAACGATGGCATCTTGTTCATCGGCAGCAGCAGTATTCGCTTGTGGGAGAACATTGCCAAAGACATGTTGCCTTATGCAGCCATTAGCCGAGGTTACGGTGGCGCAAAGTATAGCGACTTAGCGGTCTTTACCAAACGACTTGTTACACCGCATCGCTATCGTGCGCTGGTTGTCTTTGTCGGCAATGACATCAGCGGAAGTGATCAAGATCATACTCCTGAAGAAGTCGCGAAGCTGGCGCGATACGTTTGTGATCTGTCGCTTGAGCATCAACCCGATGCGCCTGTGTTTTTGATCGAAGTCACCCCGACACCGCTACGGTTTAAGCACTGGTCAAAAATTGTCGGCTTAAATGCAAAACTACGGGAGATTTCGCTGACCAAGCCTGGAACTCACTTCATCGCAACCGCCGAACATTATCTCGACGATTCCAAGCAGCCTCGCGCCGAGTTTTTTCGCCAAGATAGGTTGCATCAAAATGACGCTGGTTACGCGCAGTGGTGCATGCTTATCAAGCGACATCTCGACGATTTGCTAACTCAAAAGCCCACGGAACCATCGCTCAACAGCGGTTCGTAGCAGTTCATAACTAATAACGAATGCGTGATTTTGTTCTCAGTCGCAACGCGACGGCATTCGCAGACTCGATAGCGACGGAAGCACGTAAGCCGCAACGCGTAAGCGTGCGGGCCTGCGGGCCGGTTGCGTTCAACTGATGGTTGAACGCCGTCGCTACCGCGACTCCGCCCTGCGTAACTACTTGTTCTCCCACGGCTTACGCCGTGGGCTAAGGGTGGGCTGTTAAAAATTTGCTATGGTGAGCAAGAAGCCTTTGCGCGAGTTTAATTCCATAATCTTGCCGCGTGCAGGGCTTGTCCCTGTCGGGCCACGATCACAACCAGATGGCGAGAAGAAATGACGTCGGCCACGGGCGGAGCTTGTCTCCGTCGGGCCATGATCAGAAAACGATCGTGCAGCGATGCGTATAACGATTGATTAACGCTCCACGCGGACAAGCCGCATGGTAGCGTGGCTCACTCCGCCAGCATCTTCTGGTTGTGATTATCGCCCGACGGGGATAAACCCCGTCGTAGCATCCGGTCGGAACAATTTTGAATCAAAATTTCGCAATCAAATTCCGTGTCAATACCAAATTTTTAACATCCCCGCGCTAAGGGCTGCCGTCGCTACGGCGACTCGCGAAAAATATGGGTAATGACAACGACGCAAGTCCCAGGAAGGAAAAACCGCAAACCGCAAAGTCGCGAAGCGACGACACGAGAGCGACCGCGTTTCCTCAGCATTGCCGATTTTGCCTACATTGCCCGCAATGCCTATTTTCAATTTTTCGGAAGATTGTGTCGTGACTATCTGAAAGGCTAATTCGAGAATTTTACTTGACCCATGACCTAACGTGTCAAACTCAAAGCCAATACTGTTTGTACCAGAACAAGACGCGGCGAAAGCAAATCCTATCCGGCCAAGAAATGCCGAAAAAAGAAATGCGGAGGGACGATTGTGATGGAACTGACAAGTCGGTACTATATTGTTGTCCACTAGCCCGGTTGGCGAGCTTTTGGGCATCACGGGAATCCAACACTGCACTAAGCACGGAGACTAGGGAATGGCCAAGAAGAAAACGATCGCGACCGAAGCTGCCTCGAAGGGTGTTAAGCTTGATCCTGGCATGAAGACCATTTTGGAGCGTGAGCCGGGTCTGAAGACCACGCTTCAGCAAATTGAAAAGACATTCGGAGATGGTGCGATCATGCCGCTGGGCTCGTCGCACAATTTTACAATCGATGGCATTTCTACAGGCAGTCTCAGCCTGGATATGGCACTTGGCGGTTATGGGCTGCCTCGTGGGCGCATCATTGAAATTTTTGGGCCGGAATCAAGCGGTAAGACAACACTAGCACTGCACGTATGTGCCGAAGCGCAGAAGCTTGGCGGTATTGCAGCAATGATCGATGCGGAACACGCGTTTGACCCGAGCTGGGCGAAAAAGCTGGGCGTTGAACTTGATACCTTGCTGGTCAGTCAACCTGGCAGCGGAGAAGAGGCGATGCAGATTTGCGAAATGCTGGTCAAAAGCAACGCCATCGATGTCATCGTCATTGACTCTGTTGCGGCCTTGGTACCACGTGCTGAACTTGAGGGCGAGATGGGTGATAGCCACGTTGGACTTCAAGCTCGATTGATGAGCCAAGCGATGCGAAAACTCACCGGAGCAATTGCCAAGAGCAAGTGCGTGGTGATCTTCATCAATCAAATCCGAGAAAAAATCGGTGTCATGTTCGGTAGCCCCGAAACCACTCCGGGAGGTCGAGCGTTGAAGTTCTATTGCTCCTGCCGTATCGATGTCCGCCGCATCGGCGCGATTAAAGATGGCGAAGAACAAGTCGGTCAACGAGTTCGCACTAAGATCGTAAAGAACAAAGTCGCTCCTCCGTTCCGCATTGCCGAGTTCGACATGATGCACACGAACGGTATCAGTTTCGAAGGCGACTTGCTGGACCTTGGCACACTTCAAAAAGTGGTCAATCGCAGCGGTGCATGGTTCAAGTATGGCGAAACCTATCTTGGCCAAGGCAAAGAAAAAGCTCGAAACTTCTTGATTGAGAATCCAGAGATCACCGAAGAGATCAAGCAGAAGGTGCTCGCCATGGGTGGCTACTCCGCGCCAGGTGCAGAGGATAGTTCGGATTCAGAAGCCGAAACCGAAGCCGAAGAAGCGGTTCATAACAGCTAACTTTTTGCCGATCTCATCGTTAACTGTTTATTGCAACGATGCCTCCGGCTGGTTAATTCCGGCGGAGGCAAGGTACTTAATGCCTTTATCTCGCCGCGAGCGGGGATCGTCCCTACGCCATGAACGATAATTTAGCGGTATGGCGCGAGCCATCCGGTGACTTCGATCTCAGCGAGGCCGGGTATAACGATTGACTAGCGCTCCACGCGGACAAGCTTCCCCGCAAGGAATCCCGCTGGCTTGCCCAGCGGAAGTTTCGGCTTTGGCCCTACCAAGTGATGCTTCCCCGCAAGGAATCCCGCTGGCTCGCCCAGCGGAAGTTTCGGCTTTGGCCCTACCAAGCGACGCTTCCCCGCAAGTGAATCCCGCTGGCTTGCCCAGCGGAAGTTTCGGCTTTGGCCCTAAAGGGATTGGTCGATGCAGCTTTCTGGTGTAGTAGGGCCAGAACCGAACGATCCGCTGGGCGAGCCAGCGGGATTTATTCAATCATGATAGTTGTGTCCAATTCGTCTTACAAAGGCGAGAACCGTGTTCGACTATAACCTCGACCTGTCAACGTTGGCTTGCAAACCCGTAAATACTCGCCAAGTGACCACGCCTGAAACGGACAGCCACCAGGAACATGCGGTGCATTGCCTCCCGCGACTTCAGTGACGTGTCCCAAACCGTACTCACCCATGTGCTTTTCAATCGGACGCCAAAACCGCTGATTCGCTTCACGGATCGCATCGGCGGAATTGCCTCGAACCCGCAACCACGCATCAACAAATGGACCAAGTAGCCACGGCCACGCTGTCCCTTGGTGATACGCACCGTCACGCTCATACACACCGCCACCATATTCGCCTCGATAACGAGAATCATCTGGCGCAAGCGTACGCAGCCCCAGAGGCGTCCACAGTCGTTGCTCGAGACCATCAACGATTGACCTTGCGCGTCGACCATCGATCAAAACATACGGCAACCCGCCGACGGCAAAAACCTGATTGGGTCGGAAGCTCGCATCAACCGTCCCCAAAGCGTGGTCGACATCGACGATGTCATAAAGCGATCCTGCACTTTCGTTCCAAAACCGCCTTCGGAACGTAGGCAAGGCCCCATCAAAAATCACGCCCCATTCTTTCCTTTTCTTCGCGGCGAGCCATAAACAATTGAGCCATAACGCCTGAATTTCTACCGGTTTGCCAATGCGCGGTGTCACCACCCAATCGCCAACTCTGGCATCCATCCAAGTCAACTGGACGCCGGGCTCGCCAGCGGTGATTAATCCATCATCGTCCATGCGAATCGCATGACGGGTTCCTTGGCGATATCCTTGCAAAATCTCCTCGGTTGCAGCGAGTAGTCTCGATTTGTCGTTCGCGCTGACCAGTCCCAACTGCGCCGATGCAAGCGACAAAAATTCATGCGCCGCGATCACAAACCACAAGGACGCATCCACTGAGTTGTATTCTGGTGGATTATCTCCATCAGGAAATCGATTGGGCAACATCCCTTCCGAGACGGTTTCGGACCAAGCGAGCAAGATGTTCTTGGCTATTTCAAGTTCGCCCGACGCCAAGCATAAGCCTCGCAACGCAATGAATGTGTCACGCCCCCAATCCGTAAACCATGGATAACCAGCGATGATCGTATTCCGGCCATCGCGTTGGACGATGTAGTGACTCGCCGCCAACTTGAGCGGTGAAAGAGAATTGCGGCGAGCGGTTTCCATCGCAAACACGTTTTCGTGTTCTTGCAGGGGTTGATCGGCGCTTAGCACACAATGAATAGGTGTTTCACCTAATTCACAATGAAATTCTCCGGGTGACGCTAGGTCTTCTAAGAAATCGAGCCCGCGCTGCTGCTCAGCATGGTAGTAAAAGTTACGAAACCATCGAGGTTGGTGCTCGTAGCTTCCCGGTACGCTCAGCACAATTTTTGGCACGTCTTGGTAAGGCTGCCATGCAACATCGTTTCCTTGACGACCTCCCCTGGCAAGCATCTGAGGCTCGAAATGAAAATCTTCATTTACGTGGTGCAGCGAGTGATAGTCTCGACCTGACAACAGCGGTCGAACGTGAAGCACAACAGCATCGCCACGGACCAAACTCCAGCGAACAATGGTCGCCTCTTTACCGCGTGGCACCACAATTTCTTGAGTGAGTTGAGTTCCGTCGGGCAATGTGAAAAGCCATTTTGGCCAGGGTTGATGCTGGAACGATTCGATGAACTTATTGCCTTCGGGAAACCGTGTTCCGTCATCGTAAATCTGCGTCGAAATTGGATAGGTCGCCAGCTTCGTTTGCACCCAGACTTCCAAGCCATGCACAAGGATAGTTCTGCGTTGCAAACGGTCCGTCATCAGCAAGCCATGGTAGCGGCGAGTGCGCTCGCCGCTGGTTGTTCCCATCGCGAAGCCACCTAATCCATTGGTCTCGATCCATTCGGTGGTAGAGTCAATCCTGCCCATGAAATTGTCCAGTGCGATTTTGATGTTGGATGAGATCAGTAGATCAGTATGATTGAATTCTTAGCCCTCGAGCAACTTTGCGACCAGGGATGTCCAGCCTGTCTGATGACTTGCACCGACACCCCTTCCCGTATCGCCGTGGAAGTACTCGTAAAACAAAACGAGATCACGCCAATGTGGGTCCGTGGCATACCGGTCGTCGGTCCCGTGACATGGTCTCTTTCCGTTTTCGTCAGGAACGAAAATAGACGTTAGTCGACGAGTGATTTCCGCGGCAACTTCTCCAAGGTTCATCATCACGCCTGAACCCGTGGGGCATTCGATCTGGAATGAATCACCATAGAAGTGGTGATATCGCTCGAGCGATTCAACGATCAAATAGTTGACCGGGAACCAAATGGGGCCACGCCAATTCGAATTGCCACCGAAAATTCCTGAATTCGATTCACCAGGAACATATCCGACGCAATGCTCCTGTCCGCCAAACCGAAAAATAAACGGATGCTCCTGATGGATCTTTGAAAGCGCGCGAATTCCATACTCCGATAAAAACTCCTTTTCGTCCAAGATGTACTTCAACATCCGCTCCAAACGTTTGCGCGATGGAATCGCCAGCAAGCGATGCGATGGGTCGACGTCATCGGCTCGTTCTTCGCCTTGATCCAAATAAGATATTTGACGTGAAAGGTCCGAACGATTTCGCATGAACCATTCGAGTCTCTTTTTGAATCCCGGCATTCTTTCGATGATATCTTGGTCAAGCAGTTCGACCGCAAACAGTGGGATGATGCCGACCATCGAACGAATTCGCAGGTGCATCGTTGAGTCGTTTGCGTTCAATAAGTCGTAGTAAAACCCATCTTGTTCGTCCCAGAGTCCGGTTCCACCGATGCCGTTCATGGCATCGGTAATGGAAACGAAGTGTTCAAAGAACTTTGACGCAATGTCTTCATACGTATCATCGTCGGACGCTAGTTCGATTGCGATCGACAACATTGTCGAGCAATAAAACGCCATCCAAGCGGTTCCATCGGCTTGCTCGAGATGTCCGCCGGTCGGCAGTGGCTGAGATCGATCAAACACTCCAATATTGTCGAGACCCAAGAACCCACCGGCAAATAGATTTTTACCACGCGGGTCCTTACGATTGACCCACCAATTGAAATTCAGTAGCAATTTGTGGAAAGCACGCTTCAAAAATTGCGTGTCTCGATGCTGAGGCGTTCCCGAAATTTTGTAAACGCGCCAACAAGCCCAGGCATGAACAGGTGGATTTACATCGCCAAATGCAAACTCATAGGCAGGCATCTGGCCATTGGGGTGCATGTACCATTCGCGAAGAAATAGCAGCAATTGATCCTTGGCAAAATCGGGGTCGATCTTTGCCATCGGGATCATATGAAACGCAAGATCCCAAGCCGCATACCAAGGGTACTCCCACTTGTCAGGCATCGAGATGACGTCGCGGTTGAACAAGTGACGCCATTCTTGGTTACGTCCATGGCGATGTCCTTCTGGCGGTGGTGGTTGTGATGGGTCCCCATCAAGCCATTGATTGACGACGTAATGGTAAAACTGCTTGCTGGTGAGCAATCCCGCATACGCTTGCCGCGCCACCGCTCGGCGATGTTCATTGGCGTCAGGTGGCATCAACACATCATAAAACGCGTCGGTTTCAGCGATTCGCTGCGTGAAAACATCATCGCGTGTTTTTTCAAGCATGCCGCCAATCGCCGCCGAATCCTTGACCAATCGCAAATGGATGACCTGTGATTCACCCGCAGCGAGCGTCAAAACGTAATGCGCTGCGACTTTCGTCCCGTGACGCTTGGGGTTGACGGCTTTTGTTTCACCTCCGATCACATAGCGATGAAACGCATCTTTGACATACGGATATTCGTTTTTGATATTGAAAAGCAGTTGATTATTGGTTTCGTTCTCCGTGTACAGCATCTCCGGTGCAACACCGTGAGTTCCATGGTCGCAATAGAGTCGAAAACGTCCTAATGACCCGTGGTCCGCGATAGTCTCTGCATCCCCTGCGGCACGCAGGCGTGGTTTGACCTCGCAACCATCGTGTGTACAGCCCCAGGCCCAAGAATTGCGAAACCACATCGTTGGCAATAAATGGACCGTAGACTGTTCCGGTCCTCGATTTGCAACCGTGATGCGAATCAGAATGTCGTCGGCAGCCTGCTTTGCATATTCGGTGATGACATCAAAATAGCGGTTCTCTTCGAACACTCCCGTGTCGATGATCTCATACTCGGGATCGTTTTTACCGCGATGACGGTTCTCTTGAACCAGCTTGCTATAAGGAAACTCTGCTTGTGGATACTTATAAAGCATCTTGAGGTAGGAATGCGTCGGAGACGAATCGAGGTAGTAATAGCACTCCTTGACGTCTTCGCCATGGTTACCTTCGGGCCCTGTCAATCCAAACAGGCGCTCTTTTAGAATCGGGTCGCGTCCATTCCAAAGTGCGACGGAAAAACAAAGTCGACACTCGCGATCGCAAATACCCATCAAGCCGTCTTCGCCCCAGCGGTAGGCACGGCTGCGAGCTTGGTCATGAGACAGATAATCCCAGCATTCGCCTGTTGCAGAGTAGTCCTCCCGAACGGTGCCCCACTGTCGCTCTGACAGATACGGTCCCCACCGCTTCCAATTCTGTGTCCGAGAATTTGATTCTTGTAGGCGTACTCGTTCTGCCGACTGAACGTCTGCTTGAATCGTTGAACTGGGTTGATCGGAAGACTTTTCGCTGGCAGTCAGCATGGAATCGGGCCTCACTGAATTGAGAGACATGAACGGCAACGCCTTAGAAGTGAGGATGATGCCTTGTGAAGACTTTGGCAGAAGGTTAGACGGGAAGTTTTGAAGAGTTGCGACGAAGGTGAAACGCTGATTATAAACAGTTATCTTAGAGAAGCCAGGAAGCATTACAAAAAAGGTCACTTCTTCGCTGAACGTCACCACGAATATGCTCGTTCCAAGGCTAGGCCGTGCTAAATCTAATACGAGACCCCAGCCAGCTCGTCTGGTTGGTGAAAAAGTTTAGCAAGCTAATCGGTGTCATCCGTCAAACGCACGCATTGCCCCACATCGCCGCCGAAGGCATCGAGTGGGGGCAATGGGTACTGCTGCCCGCATTTTTCCTAGCCTGCTAAACTCCTTCACCAATGGCACAAGGCCAATGGGGTCGATTTGGGACACCGCAGTTGGCTCCTATTCTGCCAACTCGCACTTCGCATATCATCGCACGTGATATATTTGATTGCATTGCCATCGGCACCGAATTAAATACATTCGATATTCGCCGAGAAAGTTACATAACGTTCCCAGACCAAAGCGGTTCCTCATTGAGAACTAACCGCGCACGACCGTGACCTAGACGAGTCGCTGTCACTTTGATTTCCACGGGAATACTGAGCCGAGTATTGATTGCCGCAGGGTCAGCAATATCACTGCCTATCTTACCGCTTATAACCGTATCTTCGGTTGCAACACGAAACTCAAAAGTTCGACGATTGGGGAGTACGCCGAGGAAGACTCCAAAATACTTTTCATCTTCTTCGTGAAAATTATCACTGGCAAGTCGATCAAGCCCGCGACGAATCTCGGCCACATCACTAAAGCCAAAATCTTTTTCTCGGAACGTCATCTTGCAAACCGCATCATGGCTCACCAACGTCTCAAGGAATTTCTTGAGGGTCGTCACGGCGCGTTCGTCCAGGCCAGCGATCGCCTCGGTAAGCTGGTCATCGTCGGCAATAATACTACTCAACACTTGCTGAACTTGTCCAAACGCCTGGACAACTGGCGAATCAGCAAACAACGGTTGCTGAACCGTATGATCTTGGAACTCAAACCCGAATGAGCCGGTCGCGATACCAGTAACGAGCACTTGGCTGTCAGTTCGATTAGGAATTGGACCTGTCCATGATACCGGCTTGCTTTGGGCAGCAGCGAGCAAGGTTACTAATTCGGTAAACAGCGACGTAGTCTTTGCGGCGAAGTCGGCAAAGACGCCGCGAGAACCGACGACGGGGCGCCCACGGAAGGTTAACTTCACCGCTTTTGGTTCGACCGTTGGTTGAACTCGAGAAAGTTTTTCGCGAAGGCTTTCGATGCGACCAAGTAAACTGAACCTATCGATGGCCGATTCTTCGGGAACATCTGCCAACATTTGTTCGACCATAAAGATTTCTGATCGCAAACGCTTTTCTTCTGAAAATATCACAACTTGTCCTCCGAAGCATTGCTTGCAAGTAACGACGATGCGATATCGTCCAAATCCGGAGCTAAATCAACTTGAACAAATCCTTTCCACACCATTGTTCGTCGATGAGACCAAACGCTGTACCAATAACAACTGTTACGAATGAGTGACTGTGCCGATTGACGCAGATCCACGGTGTAAGCGTCAACTTTGAAATTGCGCTTTACAAGTTTGTTGGTAAACAAATCTGGCTGATTGCTCACAATTGCAGCTTGACTGATTCCGTGGTCCAGTTGAAAGAAAGTCACGCAGTCTAAATCCGCCGGATCACGAATCTCGGCGACTTCGACATCTTCCAAAAAACTACCGTCGAGCCACTGAAAACCAGTGCGAAGTCCTGCAGCGTGCAAGGCTGCACGATATTTGAGCCAACCTGCCAAAATCTCGCGCCGCGCGGTTGAAGTCGCGAACCGCAGGATCACGTCAGTAATTGTCGCAGAATACGGAGAACGTGCCGAAGAAATGGGATCGCTCGGATCGATTGGCGGCAGGATGCCATCGGCAGTAAAATTGGGTATCGACATCGAACGTTCCTTTAGCCATGCATTCTACCAAACGCATTGACACGTTTGGTCAATCGCAATTCAAAATTGTTGTTCGATGTTCAGTCAATCAATACCGCTCCGGGCATTTCACTGGTTTTTACCCACCAACTCACTTTAGCGAGCAGCCGTCAAGCCATTCAGTATTTGACGCACTTTGTGGCTTGCGATTCGCCGCTCACAAGTTTCGCTATACTACCTGCCTTCATCATCAGGAAGTTTGTTTTACTTGCCGATGGAGTGCTGGTCGATGGGCTTCTATATTCGCAAAAGCGTACGATGCGGACCATTGCGGTTCAACCTTTCCAAGTCCGGAATCGGTGTCTCAACCGGCGTGCCGGGGTTCCGCATTGGCACAGGGCCGCGAGGCACCTACGTTCACATGGGACGCGGAGGACTCTACTACCGTAAGACGCTTTCGCTTTCAAACACCGCGACGAGAACGCAGCAAAGCCAGCAGCAACCTTACTCTCCAACACCAGTAACGCCCGCTGGAACTCACGGTCCCATGATGGCGATTGGGTCGGGAAGTGTTTCAGACATGACCGATACGAACTCAACCGATTTGCTTGCTGAAATCGAGCAGAAACGACGACGCCTTGTCTGGTGGCCGATTGTCGCCATCCTGTCGTTCATTCTTGCGATGGTTATTTTGGGAAGCGGTGTTTCGCCTTGGCAATTGCTGCCGCTTATTGTTCTGCTAATGATTGGTGTCGCCTTAATCTACCAATGGGACCAACTCAAAAAGAGCGTCGTGCTGATGTACGATCTTGACGGTGCGATGCTCGATTCTTTTCAGCGTTTGTTCGAGTCTATCGAATCGCTTTCGCGATGCGGTGCAGTTTGGCACGTTTCAGGAAAAAGCGATGTGTACGACCCGCGATATCATGCCGGAGCTGGAGCACTACTCAATCGCCGTCGCATCTCGATCGGATTTCGAAGTCCACCCTATGTCAAAACGAACGTGTCTGTTCCATGTTTGCCACTTGGACGAATAACGCTCTATCTGCTTCCCGACCGGGTGCTGGCTTACGCGACTAGTGGCGTAGGTGCAGTTGAGTATTCGACGCTTGACCTTACTGCTTCACCGACTCGATTCATCGAAGATGGGCATGTTCCGCACGATGCGAGAATCGTTGACCACACTTGGCATTTCGTAAACAAAAACGGTACGCCGGATCGTCGTTTCAACAACAACCGTCAAATTCCAATCTGCCAGTATGAAGAACTGCGGATCGGTAGCAAAAAAGGCGTTCTGGAAGTGATGCAACTTTCGCGACTCGGTGCATCGGTCCCGGTTGATCAAGCGATTGACGGAATTGCGAGAGCGATCATTGATGCAGAACGAGCCGAAGTTGAACATCGGAGACTGCAAGAGTTGGAACGCTTGGACCGTGAGCTTGACCGTGAGAGGACGCAAGCTGCGCTGCAATCGCCCCTACCTCTTCCGAAGGAGACGCTGCCAATGAAGCAGAAACCGTCTGCGCAGATGCTGCATCAAGCACTCTTCCAGTTGCTGTGCTGTATTATGGTCACCGATGGACGAGCATCGCGGACAGAAAGGGTCAAGATAATGGACGTGATGCGGAAAATGAAATCAGGCTGGAACGAAAGTCATTGCGATTCGCAAATCGATCATTTCATTGAACGCCTGAAAAACACTGGCTACGCAAAAGCAGTGAACGATGCACTTGAAGGCGTAGCTGTATTTCGCGGTACGGGACATGAAACAACCGTTATCAAGTGTATCGAAGTCGTTGCAATGGCTGACGGAACGCTTCATCAACGCGAACAGGAACTTGTGCGCCGGATAGCCAAGTTGCTCGACGCATCGCAGGCAAATTGACGCCATGGCCACAAGCCGTTCGCTAGATTTCGCTGCGATTTTTCCCGTAGATTTCTAGGGTTTCTCGAGCACATCTGCGCGCGACTGACCTAGATTCTCGTTTACAACTGCCAGCTCTCGCTCGACTCGCAAAACCTGCTGTTTCGCCGATTCGTATGCGAGGCGAAGTTGCTCAGTGGTACGCTTCAGGAATGGTTCTGCCTTGTGGAAGTCGCTGGAAAATTTTAGACGAGCGCTGTCTCGGTCCTGCTGCGATAGCTGCCGAGATGGATCAAATACAAAGGTCGTTTCAAGCTGACTGCGCCACGCGACCAAGCTGGACGTTCTAACGTTACCGAAACCGTGCACGCGGAGCACAGCCTGTCGCTCAACGTCGGCCGCAGTCTCAATGCCGTGTGATTTGAGATTAATAATGAGGCCGCTACCAAGCCGTCCTGGCTTGACCTTTTCGATGGAAAACTTATCAAGGAATTCCGTCATTTGCCGGTCTCGACTGGAACGCCTTATGCGATCCAGTTCTTTATTGAAGAGTTCTTGTACCCGGTTATAATCGTTCTTCGCATCAGTAAATTGCTTCCGGCAGTCTCGAAGTGAATCGGGACAGGATAATCCGCGTAGCTTGACCGTAATCTGCCCGCGTTGCGCATCGAGTGTTTGCATAACGTTCATTCGTCGGTCGTATTCCTGTCTCCTTAGTTCCATCGACTTGACGTATTTCGCCCGAGCGTCGTCAAAAGCCGCTTGCTTTACCACAAACTCATCGCTAGCAGCTTGTCGAGAGTTTTCAGCGTCTGTTAGCAGTAATTTGACCTTCTTGATACGATCATCATCAGATTTCCTCAGTGACTTCAAGACGATCGCAAGTTCATTCAGTTGTGATTCGAGTGTCGTTCTTTGATTCATGAGCCGACTGAACTGCGCTTCAGCTTGCGAAGCTTTAGCTGACAAATTGGCGAGAGTCCGGTTAAGGCTTCCCAACCGCAGTTTGCGGTGAAGCCTTGCCGCAACGTAGCTTGCCACGGTGGTTGCAAAACCTAAAGCAATTCCAAGTTCCGACGATTTTGTAAAAAGGAATAGCGCCCCCCCAATAAATCCAGCCAATGGAATTGACCACCATAAACTCCCGGCGAACGACTGTTGTGTTGACCTAAAAATCTGCAGCTGAAGTTTTTCGGACTTCTGTTTATTCGTTTCCGCACTTGCCTGGACTGACTCAGCTTTCGCTTTTACCGTTTTGTGTTCACGAAAGGCGTTTTGTCCTTGCTTAACGATATCCGTTAGCTGCCTGTTTGGTCGAAGTAGTTCGTTTAACTTAACAATTTCCGCAGACCAATGAGCAAGTCTATTTTTCAATGGTTGGAGTTCGACACCGAGTTCTATTGGGACCAAGAATATCGGTGGGAGTGGCCGTCCCGTGAAACTTGAGGGTTCCGGTGGCACGACGACCTGAATATCTTGAAAACAGTGTTTTACGCTGGTAACGAGCCCAGCGAAATCAAATTGCTTAACCAGTTGGGGAGGACAAGCAGTAGGCAAAAACGTTGTTATTAACCACTGTGCTTCATAGTTGCACCAAGGGCAGGTCTTCAACCGCGTGGGGAAAACGTGCCCCGGATTAAAGGAACATCGAGATAGGTTGTTCTCAAGTTTCTTGAGAATCGCAAACCAATCCGCTGAAGAGGGGCGATTTGAAGTTTCGAATGCCTGAACGAAAAGCGGCATCAATTCCAACCCAAGTTCTCGAACCGGCGGTGAGATTCTCGGCGGTTGAACACCAAATCTTGGTGAATTTGGTGAATATGCGAACTTGCCAGAAGCAATCGCGTCTTGCAGATCGAACGAATTGACTCGAGGGTCAATCGGGTCGCCAGCGAACGGGTGGCGTCCAAGGAAGAGCAGATAGAAAATCATGACGGCTAACGAAAAGCAATCGTGCTGCGGCGAACGCTTCACGCCATCGAAATAAGTACATGATTGCAGTTCAGGTGGCGTGAAGTCTGCAACTCCGACTTTACAGTAAAACGTGCGACCGTTTCGCTCAACCTGAAACGAATCGCAGTCCCAAAGTTTGACCGTGGCGTCTTCAGATACGACGATGTTTCGCTGATTGAAGTCACCGACGACGATGTTGACTGAGTGTAGATTGTGAATTGCAGCAGCAAGATTTTTTGCAACATGGATAAGGAACGCCCAGTCCGCGTTTGGAAACAAGCGTTTGCGACTTGCGCTTCCGAATAGCTCGTGTATTTCCGTAGCCTTTTTCACAAGTGGCATAACGAAACCACAGGCTTTTCCATTCACAAAGATCGCTTCGATAGGCCACGCACATACCGCACTTAGTTTGTCCGTGCGCAGGGCGCAAACTACTTCGAGTTTTTCGGCATCTTTTTGCTCGAGCGGTTTCCCGTAAATTTTCGCAACGAAATCTGAGCGACCGCTTATTTCATAAACGGCCCCCTCGGCTCCCTCGCCAAGTTTTCTTCCTAGTGCAAGTTTTTGTCCGTTACGGAGCACATGATTGGTCATGCGTTAGTCGTTATTGGGCGGATCGCTTACCCGCGCTTTGGATATTAAAACCAACGATTTATCGTCGTCTGTTCGATTGGTGACGAGATCGGATTGCATCCATGAAGCCAAACCCTTAGCAAGGTCGCGTTGATAACCCGATTCTCGCTGTTTGAGCACGCGATAAAAACTGTCGTAAAACGGCGGGTGTACTTCCTTTTGTTTCAGGTCAAGTGCGATAGTTTCCAAACCATCAGTAAAAAGCGTTACTTCATCAGGAATCTCAATTTCACGAACGTGAAGTTGATCTAGCACGTTATCGTCGGTAATGAAAAATGTTTCATTACCGTATTCACCCTTTGCGGGCCAAAAGTTGACGACGCGTTTATCGCCGAAGCCAAAAACGGCGGCACCATCGCCAATTTGGATATGCCATGCATGATTGGGAAGCAGAACCACACAAATCAACGTCGATGCGTAGTCTCTGCTTTTCTGGCATGAACGACTCGCGAAATCTTCGATATGATTTGCAGTCATCAAAACGGCGGTGCGAAGTGCGTCCTCAGTAATACAAAGCTCGCCCTCTGAAACAATGCGGCAAATTTCCTTGCGGAGAATTCGAATCGCCAATCTTGCACCTGTGGCCGCAAATTTGGCAGTCCCTGCACCGTCAGCTACTGCCGCGAACAAGAAGCTTTGTTCTTTATCGCGGTTGATTCGCGAACATACAACGCGCGAGTGATCTTGGCAGCCCTCGCCTCGTCGTTGATGGGAAGTGCCGACTGTAGAGGCATGTGTGTACGTCCATGTGTTTTGCCTCATGAGGTAACCGACGTCCAGTCAGGAGGGGCCATAGGAACCGCTGCTCCAGGCTGTGACTTGGCGATGCCGCTCAGTGACGAAGACAACCAAACGAACATGTCGCGGAATCGAAGTCCGTCAAGCGATACGGGTGGTCGTCGCGAGATTTGCGATAATATCTCCATGTTGGCTCCCTGTACGCCAACTGCAAAGAATGAAAATGCCTTCCGTTCGTCGTTGTCACCGGCCTTAACACTCGCAGCAGCGTTTTGCCATTGGTCTGTCGGTCCACCGTCAGTCATCAGCCATATCCAAGGGCGAAGACACATCGTCGGGCCGAGATGCTGGCGAATAACTTCCTTGCGACGAGTAACCAACTCGATCGCAAGTTCAATTGCAGCACCCATTGGCGTATCACCGCCGGCGATGAGTACTGGCGGCTGAAAATTTTCAGCGACCACGAAATCGGTTTCAAGCTTGGCTGGACCGAAGGTAATCAAGGCAAGCTCGACCCGCTTTCTCGCTAAAGTGTCCGCAGCAAGTTCCTCTTGAAAAGCTCGCAGACCTTCGTTCAACTCCTGGATGGGTCGACCAGCCATTGAACCCGAGGTGTCAAGCAAGAGTACGCATGGACAACGTTGTTCAGGATTTTCCGCGAGTTCACTAGCATCTGAGGGGCCGAATGAAAAGGGAGTTTGCTCAAGGTCTTCAGACATAGTGTTCCTTTGGACGAATTGGTTTCGTGTGAATGATTGCCGTTGTACAAAGCTCGATTTGACAATGGCTTAGTTTAGTACCACAGCGGGGCTTGGTCTACTCGAAGTCAGAGATGTTTGGTTTTCTGAAGATTACACCAAGACACCGACGAATCGACAGACCGACGATAACTCGACGACAACCCGCGTCCGGCGAGCGACGAGTACTGCATCGCACGAACAGCGAGTTCGGCTCAAGGTCAAAGCCAACCTGTTGTAATGCTCCGATCTCGATCGGAAGGAGATCGTAGTCCCATTCTGCATTCTCGGCGGTGCGGTTGTCAGTAATGCGATAGGCAATGCGCCGGCGATCTTACCGGCGCATGACGTGTTGATCGATTTCGCAAAGAACTGCGGCGCTCAGTACGTATATGCCTTTGACGATAGAGCCAGGTCCTGCACGGCACTCTAAGAAAGGCTTGAGGGATGAGTCTTGAGTCTAGGGTTAGGAATCGGGCCCGACTCAACTCCAGACGATTGGCATTGATTTTTACGATGCTCACCGTATACACTTTGTTGTAACACTGACTTTTAGGAGACAACTTATGCAAAAGACACTTATTAAGCACGGCAATAGCCTTGCCTTGGTGATCGACAAGCCCATCTTGGATATGCTTCAGATTTCGGCGGACACGCCCCTGGAGATTAGCACCAACGGCGATCAACTCTTGGTGACTCCGTGCCGTGAAAAATCGCGACAGAAGAAGATTCAAGGCAGTCTGAAAAAGATCAACGAGCAATTCAAAGACGATCTTAATCGCCTGGGGCAATAGATGGACTCCATCGATTTCCTTGAGCTGAGTGATGTGGGGCAGATCCATATCGATCAGATCGAGAACTACGGTGGAGCGGCTGAAATTCGCGATCGAGCGTTACGCGAGTCAGCGATCGAACAGCCGCGAGAGAGTTTGGGTGGCAGTTACCGGTCTTCGTGCCCACGACTTGGTTCCGTTGAGCTTCTAGGCACAAGCGTCGCTGACAACGCCCGATGTTTGCAACGTGCGAGTGACGTGCTGAGCGACTTCGCGAGAAACTGCGGCGTTGACAAACGCTCAATACGGTGTACCATTGTAATACCATTGGTGACACGTCTTCTGAGATTAAATGATGATCAAGAATCTTGTAAAGCATGGCAATAGTTGGGCAATCATTATCGATCGTCCCATTTTGGAGTTACTCAAAATCGAGCCTGAGGCTCAGGTCGAGTTAACGACTGACGGGCATTCGATCAATATTGCTCCTCTCTCAAACCAGGACAAAAGAGCGAAGGTTCGTGATGCGCGACAAAAGGTGAATGCGAAGCACGCCAAGGCGATTAAGAATTTGGCCGAATAGATGAGGTTGCTAGGATGTGATGCGGCCGAGAACGAATACGATCACGACGGCAAGAACGATTAAAACACCAATCGAGATCTTGACTAAAATTGAACTCGTCGCTGAGTTCTGCTTGGCTGCTGGATGCCTGTAATTCTTTGTTCGCGCCGATTCAGAGGCACCTCGGTTTGTCTTCGAAATCGATCCCGAATCAATCGAGTGGTAGACGCCACTGCTGCTGAGCACATCGCTGCCAATGCCAGACGCGGGCGCGGTTGACGAATTCCGCGGCGAGCCATCGGATTTATTGCGGTATCCCGACTCAATCTCCAGATCGAGAAAGCTGCTTTCGAACAGGTCGCCAAGGGCACCTTGGGGAGTCATGCTAACCAAACGACCGCTGTCCGAAGCAGACAACCCGTTACCCCGAACGACTGCCGATCGATTACCTGCCATCGTGTCGTCTGCTTGGGCGCTGACGGTGTCATGTTGGATTTCGAGCGATGAACGTCCGTCGGACTTTGATCCCGACGGTAAGTTACCTTCGCGAACCTTGGGGCCGCCGACGTTTGCTCCCGTTAACTGACGTACCGGGACAGATGCGGCAAACTTGCGCAGTGCTTCGGCGACATCCGCTGCCGATTGATATCGATATTGAGGATTTTTTTGGATCATCTTGACACAGATGCCTTCGATTTCGCCGGGGCAATCGGGGCGAAGCATCTTGATGGAAGGCGGCATCTCGGACTGATGCTTTGCGATCCGCTGAGCAAGCGTACCATCGGGAAACGGTGGCCTGCCCGTCAGCAGATAGTACAGCGTGCAACCCAGCCCATAAATATCGGCGCGATGGTCCACCTTGTGGCTGTTGAGCGCTTGTTCGGGGGCAAGGTAGTCGGCTGTGCCGAGAACATTCTCATTGTGTAGAACGGTGAGCGATTCGGCCTCTTCTGCGGCAACCAAGGCGAGCCCCATGTCAAGCAAACGGATTCGTCCATCGTTGTCGAGCAATAAATTCGCCGGTTTCACGTCACGATGGATCACGCCTCGCTGATGAGCATGGCTTAGCCCATCGGCTGCCTGAGCGAGCAACGATGCTGCTGTCCCAGGCTCGACGGGGCCATCTCGCCGCACGAGAACTTGCAGGTCAACTCCGTCAACGTACTCCATGACGATGTAATGGGTATCGCCTTCATTATCGATGTCGAAAGCGCTCACGATATTGGGATGATTCAGCGACGCGATCGCCTTAGCTTCAAGCTGGAAGCGGGCGAGGTAGGTTGCGTCTTTGACACGAGTACGAGGCAATACTTTGATCGCGCGTTTGTCATGCATGCGTGTATGTTCGGCCAGATACACGCTGCTCATCCCACCACTGCCGATGTGTCCCAACAGCTTGTACTTGCCAAGGAAGAAGCCTTTGTACTTGCCGGCCAGCAACTTATCCGTATGCCACTCCGTTACCAAGCCCGCTTTTCGCATTGAGGCAGCGACTTTTTCAGGGTTTTCTGGAAGCTTGTCGCTGTACTTTGCTCTCAGTTTTGCAACGAACGCTGCCAAGGCACGAGGCTCCACCAATCGACTTTTCTCGACGATTTCAAGAAAACGTTCTGAGGTGATTTCTACCGACATGCCTGGACCTGCCCGCAAACCTGGATAACGTGCTTTCGCTTAAGTCTACGCCGATGAAGAGCAACCGAGCGCCGATATTCGCGCCAGATCCGCAATCTACCGTCCCGCATCCACTCATCGCAAGCGTCACCGAGAACCGCCGGCTCTAGTGTAAACTTTCTTCAATCACTTCGCGAACGAAAAGCCACATAAAAGTGTTACCAAGTCGTCCTCGGATAGTGAAAGCCGCAAATGGATCGAAGCACGATGGAGCCTTTCTGGCATTGAAGATAATGACGACTCGCCCAATCAAACAAGTCGATCGCCACCGAAATTGTTACCGCCAGATCGGTATGATGGCGAAGTATTGGACACCGGGACAGGCCAAGACTAGGTTGGCACGGGGCTCCAGCGACGTCGCCGCCGCTTTGATTCACCGGCAATTTACCCTGCACCTGGGCGAACAATTATCGCGGGCGGGCGATTTTCGCTACGTTTTTACCGCTCCCGATGATGCTTGTGAAAAAATGCAGGCAGCGCTCGGCAGCGATTGGATAGCTGTGCCGCAGGGTCAGGGCGATCTTGGAATTCGAATGCAGCGTGCGTTTCAGTTTTTACACGCTGCCGCCGACCAGTCGGGCCAAACTCAGGCTATTCTAATCGGTGCCGATCTACCGACGCTGACATGCGGGGATATAGATGCGGCCTTTGCGGCCTTGCTCCAAAACGATGTTGTTTTAGGGCCAGCCGCAGATGGAGGCTATTATCTTATTGGACTTCGCGGACCGTGGCGTAGTGATTACGAACGTCTTTTCGAGTCGATTCCTTGGAGTACTGGCGACGTTTTTTCGCAGACCATGCAAATTATCGGCAAGCTCGGACTGACCTGTGGACACTTGGGCTTGCGCGAAGATGTCGATACAGTGGAATGTCTTCACCGACTCCAACTTTCTGACGAAATTGACCAGCCCCTCAAAGACTCAATCCGTTCGATCCTTGACCAAGCCATGAACCCCAGCCAGCCTCTGTGATGCGAGTTACGATTGTCGGTGCAGGAATCATTGGACTCAGCCTCGCGTGGGAACTTTCCCGTCGGGGAGTAGCGGTCCGCGTCATCGAGCGAGGCGCGGCCGGTCGCGAAACATCGTGGGCCGCCGCAGGTATCTTGCCCGCAGCCCGTCGCGATACGGCAACCGACCCGCTTGAACGATTTCGCGGCTTAAGCCACGAACTTTATCCATCGTGGGTAAACTCGCTGGAGGCAATTTCTGGTATCGATTCTGGGCTAAGGCGATGCGGTGGGCTGTATCTTGCCAGCAGTATTGGCGAAGCTGCGTCTCTGGTTGCGAATGTCGAATATCAACGCGACCTGAAAATTGATGCCACGTTACTGACCCGCGACCAACTCGCCACCGATGAACCTGCCCTCGCAGACTGGGCAAATTCAATTCGATTTCGTGCCGCAGTTCTCTCCAGCGACGAGTGGCAAATCCGCCCACCTGACCTGCTCGCTGCGCTGTTGGCCGCATGTCGAGCATCTGGCGTGCATATCGATGAATTTACGGAGGCGGAATTACGAATCCATGATGCCCATGCGGCTGTTCAAATTTCGGGTTCCAATATCCCAGGCACATTAGTCCAATCCGACTTTGTCGTTGTCTGTGGCGGCGCGTGGGCTGGCCAAGTCGCTAATCACGTTGGCTTGGCCAACAGCATCATCCCCGTTCGCGGCCAAATGCTGCTTTATAACTTCGCCACGCCTCCGCTGAGACGAATCGTGAATGAAGGGCATCGCTACTTGGTACCGCGAGCAGACGGCAGACTACTTGTTGGTAGCTGTGAAGAAGAAGTTGGTTTTCAGAAGGGCACAACAGCCGAGGTGCTTGAGCCGCTGATTCGGTGGGCCGAATCTGTGCTGCCAGCCATTGTCGGAATGCGTCCGGAAAAATCTTGGTCAGCACTCCGTCCGGGAACCATTGACGGCTTCCCGATGATTGGGCGGGTGCCCAATGTTGCCAATCTCTATCTCGCCGCCGGTCACTATCGCAGCGGAATTCATCTCGCGCCTGCAACCGCGATGGCGATCGCCGACATGATTTTCGGACAACCCCCTGCGATCGACTTAGCCGCCTTTGATGTTGGCAGAATGGTCCAGGCATCTGCTTTCAATCCCGAGTATACAAAGACATGAACCAGGGTGACGATTCTTTCGACGAGATGACACTTGACCCACCGGGCCGCATCGCGATCATCGGCGGTGGCTCGCTTGGATTGGAAGCAGCGCTGTACGGTCGCTTTCTAGGCTACGAGGTCGTGCTGTTTGAAATGGGTGAAATCGGCCAGTCGATGCTCGCCAATGCGGACCAACCGCTACCAATGCTGCCAGATCGTTGCTTGTCACCGCTCGCAATCAACGCCCTCAAAGCACAAGACGGCGGCCTCGTTTTTCCCGGTACTCCGACGTTCCCGACGACCGTTGGGCAGTGGATCGCGAATGGGCTAGTCCGAGTCGCTTCGACGGACTTGTTAACCGATCGCGTGACTTGTCACTGCGCGGTTACCGCCATTGGTCTGGTGGCAGAGAACGCCGATAGTTCGTCGATGACAGACAACGATGACGAGAGCGATTCCGACGAAACCTATATCGACGGTGAAGTTCCGCTGGATTTCCAATTAACGCTTCGCGAAGACAACGGCACAAGGTTCGTTGAGGCTGAAGCGGTGATATTCGCGATTGGTGCGGAGTCAATGGGTGCGGAGTCAATGGGTGCTGCGTCAATGGGTGCTGCGTCGATAGGTTCGGTTCTGGGATATCAGGACATCATCGATTCGCCCTATCGGTTCCGAATTGGTGAATTTGCCACGGGAAGTGATGAAGAAAACCTGCATCGTGGCTGGCGTGAAATTGTGTCTATCTACGCGCGTCTGGGTGGTCGAAAGACTCTCGACTTGTATCGCCCGTTCCGGTCGTAACCATTATCGCGATCACGCAGAATAGGAAGGAAACCTACCGCCATGTTTCCACAGGACGATATTCAACATGGTCTCGCATCGCGTCCTAGAGTTGCGGTCGATCGTCCGACGTAGGAAACCGCATTGATGATCAAGCTAACTCGACTCGATGGTGAACCTTTCGTGCTAAACGCGGAGATGATCCGTTACATCGAAAGCCGTCCTGATACGTTTTTGACACTTACGACCGGCGAACGCATCGTCGTTTCCGAATCAATGGATGAAGTTGTAAGCCGCGCTATTGCATATCAGCGACAAAAACATTGGATGCCAATGCCAGAAGCCGTCATCACAAGTTTGCCACTTGCGTCAATTTAAAACCGTTCGATCCAGCCTGTCATTTTCAGTGCGACAGGCTGGAAGCCTATCCCACTCATTGATCGAGCGATCCTTAGCACAGCCCTACGATTCTTTTTTACTGCCGTCACCGGTCTTGGCCTCGATAGAAATTTTGTATGGACATCGCATCAATTATCGGCATCATCTTCGCTTGTGCGTTGATTGTTGGGTCGATTGTGATCGGCACAACACCCATTAGCGCTTTTATCGATGCTCCATCGGTATTGGTCGTTTTCGGTGGTTCATTGGCCGCAGCGATGATTTGTTTTCCACTGCGAAGTTTGATGAGCAGTCCCCGTGTGCTGCTCAAGATCATCTGGAATCAATCCGTCGATAAACAAAAACTGATCCAGCAACTCGTTTCATTGGCCGACACAGCGCGTCGAGACGGATTACTTGCCTTAGAGGCTCGGATAGTAGAAATCGATCATCCGTTGGTACGAACGGGGATGCAAATGGCGGTCGACGGTAATACACCCGAAGTCGTCGAACAGGTTTTACGCACAGAGGCCGATGCAATTTCCGCTCGCCATCGCGAAGGCAAAGCGATCTTCGATCAGATGGGCAGGTTTGCGCCTGCCTATGGAATGATCGGAACTCTCCTGGGACTGATCATGATGCTTGCCGATATGACCGACCCGTCAAGCATCGGTTCGGGGATGGCGGTGGCTTTGATCACAACATTGTACGGAGCGATCCTCTCGAACGTATTCTTTTGTCCGTTTGCAGAAAAGCTTGGCCTTTTAAGCCGCGCCGAACACACGTCAACGGAGATTGCAATTCGAGGCGTACTGGCGATTCAATCGGGCGAAGGACCTCGCATTATCGAACAAAAGCTATCCACATTCCTTCCTCCCCAGCGACGAAACTCCAACCGCTGATGCGACGCTCCTTCGCACACAGAGCTTGGGAAAGAGGATGTATGAACTATGAATGAAGACCTGCCACCAATCGCGATCCCCGAATGGGTTGTTACATTCGGCGATATGATGTCGTTGTTGCTAACGTTTTTTATCATGTTGGTCTCGATGAGTGAGATCAAGAAGGAAGATAAATACGACGCTGTTGTAGAGTCGATTCACAATCAGTTTGGTTATACGTTGAGCGTTGAAAGCGTAGCGCCAGGCGAGCTAAAAAAACCTCGCGTCAGCGAAAATCGCGTGCTCGCAACAACGGGTCGCGCCAAGAAAAAAGATACTGCCAGCGGCGGTGTCCCAGAGAAAGCACCTATCGGCGACGAGTCGAAAGTCAGAACCATCCGACCGGGACAAACAACGGGCATTGGTTTGATGATCTGCTTTCCAGTCGACTCGTCAGAACTGGATCAAACCGCTAAAGATGACCTTGATAGCATCGCTTACCAATTGATCGGCAAGCCCCAGAAAATCGAAGTCCGCGGACACAGTAGCGCGGAAATTTCCGCGCGTAGCGCCGGTCCAGAACCCGGCATGACGCTAGCTTACCTTCGCGCTGTTAGCGTCATGCATTACTTGGTCGAACGGCACGATATCGCCGTGGCTCGGTTCCGAATTGCAACCGCTGGCGATGGTGAACCTGTCAGCGTTGGCGATCCAGGTAGCGCCATGAAAAATTCACGCGCCGAACTATTCCTGCTCGACGAAACGGTCGATTCCCTTCGAGGCGACGCGAACGACCGAACCATCCAACACCAGACACCAGCCTCAGCAGAGGAGAATTGAAATGGCTGAAACAAAGTCAGAACCCGCGGCCGGTGATAAGCCAGCCGGCGGAAAATCTCGCGTCGCAATCATTGGTTTCGTTTCTGTGATTGTGCTGTTTGAAACGGCATTGTTCTTCTTTCTCGTTCCCTCGGCTGAAGAAATCAGCGCTTTGGCGGAAGCCCGATTGGTGCAGTCCGTTCAGCAAAACGAGGAAGAAGCAGAGAAAAAGACAATCGACGAGGACAAAGTCACAGAATTCCCTCTCGGAATGTTTGGTGAAACCTTTAGCCCGATCGATTCCGATCGGCAGTTTCGTGTGGAAATGCAGTTATTTGGCTTGGTCCGTGTGAAGAACGAAGAAGCGCTCAAAGCTGAATTTGCCGAAAAGGAAGGCCGCCTTCGCCACGCAATCCGGATGAAAATCCGTAATAGCGAAATTGCGGAGCTGCAGGAAAACCAATTGGGCTTGCTTCAACGACACATTTTGACGAAATGTAACCACTTGATCGAAGGCGATCTTCTACTGGGTGTCGGATTTAACGATTACCAGGTGATTGAAGAGTAGCGAGTTTAACCAGCGTTCGAGGAGTGCGTTAGTCGTGAGTGAACCAGTAAATCCTGCATCACAAGCAGAAAAACCGGCTGCCGATTCGCCCTCAACCCCGACTCGCGAAATTGAACAACGGCTCGACGATGCTGATGCAGCGATGTCGCAAGCACAGCTCGACGAATTGCTGAACAGCCGCGCTGCGCCATCAGGTCGTCCAGCGGCAAAGCCTGCGCCCAAGCCAGTGCCATTCAAACTGGATGATTTGCATAGCGAGCCATCGACCGAACCACCACATACGCTGGACCTGCTCAGCGACGTGGAGCTCGATCTTCGCATCGAATTGGGCCGCACTAAAATGCGTCTTGAAGAGGTGCTTCACTTACGCGGCGGCTCGGTCGTAGCCCTCGACAAATTGGCCGGTGACCCGGTCGACATCTTTGTCAACGGACGACTGATCGCGCATGGTGAAGTGCTCGTGATGAATGACAACTTTTGCATTCGAGTTACCGAACTGGTAAGCAATTCTTCCAACTTTTCTGTTTAGGCAAGCGGCAGATGACAACTTACTTGGTGATACCAAGCACTCGCCTAATGCCTTGCATCGTCGCGATATGCTTGACATTCGGATCGACAGCAGTTCTTGCCAATCAGTCAACTGAAGCAGAAAAACCAACGATCACGCGATCGACATTTGCGCCCGTCCCACTGCGGGTCCCCGAAAAATTCGAGGGCAGGCTCGGCGACCGGGGCGAACAACTGCCGACAACCAGTTCAAAATCATCGACCGCGCCCCTGGTTACCGTTGGGTCAAGCTTGGCGATTGTCCTTGGCCTGTTTGCGGCCTTCGTATGGGTGTCACGTAAGGCATCGAAAAACGGGTCTAGCAACCGAGAGATCTCCGACGATGCCATGCGAATTCTCGGCAAGAAATCGCTCGGTGCAAGCGGTTCCATTGCTTTGGTTCGTTGTGGTCGATCGATTCTGATCATCGGCCTTCATTCAACGGGTATGCATCGGCTGGGCGAGATCTCCAGCGACGAAGAAGTGCGTCATCTGGAAGCCCACTGCAATGGCAAATCAAAAGCCAGCTTCGATGAAACGCTCGCCGAATTGCAACGCGAACCGATCAAGCGAGGGTTCATTGGCGAAGATATTCACCAACCCCAATCCGCAACTCGCAACAAGCTGTTTTCCGCTTCATGACCCGCGTGTGCACCAGCGACGGATGGCACCGGTGTAGACATTTGTTCCGCGTTGGAGCTGGTCCAGCGAAAGATATTCATCGCTCGTGTGAGCTTGGGCAATGTGACCAGGGCCACAAACGACTAAATTTTTCAGCTCGGTAAATTCTCCGCCATCGGTACCGTAGCAAACGGTCTTTGCCGCGTCTGAACCAGCCACTCCACACATCGCTTGAATGGTTGATGACTGGGGGTCGATCCAAACGTATCCGCCACCTTTCTCGCGCAGAAATTCCAGTCCGAGTTCTTTTGCCTTGGCGGCTGCTGCCTTGACCAGTGGTTCACCATCAATGCCTGGCATCGTCCGCAGCGACACCCAGGCTTCGCTTCTTGCAGGAACAATATTCGATGCTTTTGAAAAATCTGAAAAGCCAAAGTTCCAGGACAATGTGGGCGGGTCGAAACGAGAGTCCTGAAGTGATGTGTCCGTCTCGGAGACCTTCTGTAGGCGAAGCAATTCAACAAGCATCGGCACCATGGCAACGTTTGCATTAAGCCCGTCGCGAGTGCTACTGTGAGCGGCTTGCCCGCGGCTAATAATTCGAAATACAAAAATTCCTTTATGGGCGTGAACGACATCGCAACCCGTAGGCTCTCCGATGATTGCCAGCGGTTGAGTTTGTACCAGTTCGCGATACGCGGGCGATTGTGCGACAAGGTGTTTGGCACCCACAAAGGCAACTTCTTCGTCAGCCGTACAAATGATGTGGATCGGTGCCGTTTGCTCGCTCACTTGAACCCGCGAAACAGCGGAAAGCATGGCGACTAACGACCCCTTCATATCGCAACTTCCGCGACCGTAAATACAATTGTCTTGCACGACCGGACCAAAGGCGCTACCTGGGCCGGTCCAATCATCGGCGGGCACAACATCGGTGTGGCAAAAATACGCAAGACCGCCGCGCCCGGTACCCCGTGATGCGATCAAGTTCGATTTCGCGACGCCTGCGGAATCCAAATAATCGCAGAACGAGAGCGTGAACCCGAGTCCGTCAAGTAACGACGCCACGTACTGCGTGACGTCAACGTTACTCGTTGACGATACCGATGGAAAGCGTATCAACGATTGCAATAAAGAGATGGGTTCGATGGTGTTATACATGCGATCCTTTTCTTGACAACGTCTTACGGCTGATACAAAAGCCGGATTGCCGCAATCAGCTTCGCTGGTTCAGCGCCTTCTATCTCTTCGGTGATCTTTTCAAGGTCAGCAATTGCTGCTTCGCGGTACGGTGGAGTCGTGACCGCTGCGATTGCTTGGTAGCAATGCTTGGCAGCTTGATTAGTTGGCGAATCAGCAGGCAACGTAAGTCGCGCAACTTTGTGGGCAATCGTGAGTGGCAACGTATCGAAGGTGTACTCCTTGTTCTTGCCATTGAAGCGAATGATCAGCTTGTTCGGGCCCTTTTCGACGACGACTACTTTTAGTTCGTCGCTGATATCTAGCTCATTGCCTGCTGCTAACGTACCAATCGCTTTATCGATACCACCACGATAGTAAGTAGCGAGGTCAACGAGTTCGAAAAGCATCTCGGCTAGTTCTTTTTGTTGATCGCTTGCTGCCGCTGCCTGAGCGTCGTTGGCCAGTTGTTTCATCCGCGGCCAGTCATGTTGTTTGATGGCGGTGACGATTGCCGCGACTGCGATGTCGCCAGCTTTGATCTGCTCTTCTGACGGTGCTGGCATTTCAGGCATGGGCACCTCAGGAGCGGGCACCTCAGGAGCGGGCACCTCCGGCATCGGCGTCTCCGGAGTCGGTACCTCCGGCATGGGCACGGTCGGCGACGGAGGATCCACCATAGGTCTTGTGGGTTTAACGGATTCAACGTCTTTTGCAGGCGGTCGTGGCGGCGGCATATCTCCGGCAAGACCACCCATGACAGGATCAAACTTTCGTGGCTCTCGGTGCGGAACTTCACCTGGCACACCGACGACTCGGCCATCTCCATCCTTATCTCCCGATGCACCGACCGTTACGCCTTGTGAATTGATAACGACAGACGGCAAGTCTCCTTTTTGAAGGAAATAAAGAACACCGCCAAGCCCTGCGAGCCCAATGATGCAGAAGAGCATTAGGAAGATCGAAATCCAGGGCAGGCCACGTCTTGCCTTGGCCCGCGATCGCCTTGAAACGAGTGGCGCTGGGGTCTGGTGATAAGTCGACGGTGATTCAGGCATCGCGGGCGGACCGACGCTTGGTGAGAATGCAGATTGCGGCTCCATCGTTGGCGCAGCCGGGTTACGTGGTGGTCCGGACGTGGTTGCTTGTCCGGGATGAAATGCAGGCTTTTGCGCCGTACCCGGTAAAAAGCCTGCCAGCGGATCGACGGTCGGCGATTTCGTTGTGTTCTCGGCAGCTAGTTTACGGTCATAAGCCGCTTTTTTTCCGGGGTCGCCAAGAATGGCATACGAGCTCTTGACCCATTGAGATGCGATGACCCAAACACCTTCATCAACGGTTGACCTAACCTGGTTCAAGCGGCTCATCGCGTCGTCTACGGCAGCTTTGATTTGGCCGCGACTGGACTCAAAATTGGGCAGCTTTAAGATTTGATAAGCATCCGCAGCCTGTGTTTCCGGCGGCAGCGATAACAGCGATTGTGGAGTTGTATTTGAGGTCATGGCAGTGCACGAATTGCATCAAGAACTAAACGAGGCAACACATCGTGGCGAACGTTCGACAAACGAGACAATAACAGCGCATCTCCGCCGGTGAAAACGATTCTAGGATCATTCTCGCCACCTCGTGCGGTAAGGTGGTGAATTAAACCCTCAATCGCCGCCGCCGTCCCTAGTAATATACCACTCCGAATCGCGGAAACAGTGTCCGTCGCGGGGACTGGCAATAATGCAACCGAAAATTCCGACGCCAAGGGGATTTCGATGGCCGGAAGAGCATCCGTTCCACGGGCGAGCGAATCGAACTGCAACGCAATTCCTGGCAGGATGACTCCGCCCAGGAATTCTGCTTGTTTACTGACCAAGTCAACGGTGATGGCTGAACCAGCGTCAACGACAATCGATGCTTCTCCACGATACAACTGGCTCGCCATCCAGGCGGCGAGCAGTCGGTCGATACCGACACGGTCCGGATTCGACACTTTGGCGATCATCGGGATGTCACTGTAAGCGATGGCCTTCACATCGACACACGGATCGAATTCTTGCAGGCGACCGACGAGTAACTTTGTGATCGGTCGATTGACGCTTGCGATTCGCCAAGCCAACGCATGGCCACCTGCTGCGGTCATAGCTTCCTGGATCAGACACTCTGCCCAAGTAGTGGAACGCAAGGAGACCCGCTGCTCTGGATGATCGTCAACGCACCACTTCGCCGCTGAGTTTCCCAAATCAATGGCGATCGTCGCGGTCGGGATACGGGGAACCGCTTTCAATGCTTTTCCTCGTCAAAGTCTCTAGGCTGGTTATCGTTCGACAAACCTGCGGTCAACCCAATCAAATGAGGTGGCATTCGTCTTGGTGTGACAGGTTTCTCCGGCGGAGCTTTAGGTGCAGCCGCTTTTAACTCTTCTTCGATGCTTGGGTTTTCCCACGGCATCACCGTCGAAACGACGGCGGTTGTCTCACGCCAGACCTTAAGGCGCGCTGCAATATCATGAGTCAGTGCAGCCAGCCCCAAGCCTGTTGCAGCGCTGATCATTCGGACCTCGCGACCGATCGCTTCTTGGATCGCATCGCGAGCCAAATCAGCGTCAGGAAGTTCACTCTTGGAGATCACTACAATTTCATCCCGCGTCGCCAAGTCGGGACTGTAGCTTTCTAACTCGCTGCGAATCGTCAAGTAATTCTTGATTGGGTCAGAGCCATCGCTGGGCATCGGTTCAACTAAGTGGACTAGCAAGCCGGCGCGTTCGACGTGGCGAAGGAACTCGTGCCCAAGTCCGACGCCCTCGCTGGCACCTTCGATCAATCCTGGAATATCTGCCAGCACAAACGATGTGTCAGGTGTTGGTCGCACCAAGCCAAGATTGGGAAACTTGGTCGTAAAAGGGTAGTCAGCGATTTCCGGACGGGCATCGCTAAGTCGACTGAGCAGGGTGCTCTTACCGGCATTGGGCATGCCAATCAGTCCGACGTCAGCAATTGATTTCAACTCCAAAATTACGGCGCGGACTTCGCCCTCATCGCCAGGTGTCTTTTGGCGGGGCGCTTGGTTCTGTGCCGATTTGAAATGGATGTTACCACGTCCCTTCTTACCACCACGAACGACCACGACACTGTCGCCTGGCAGCAACAGATCCTTGATGACAAAGCCGTGTTTAGCATCGATCAGCGCGGTACCCGGTGGCACGAAAAGCGTCAGGTCTCGTGCGTTGCGTCCATGACAACCGGAGCCGGTCCCAGGGGCACCATTAGGACCTCGCCAAAATTTGCGATTGGCAAACTCGGAAAGGCTGTTCACTCCGTCACGAGCCTCCAAGATGATGCTCGCGCCATCGCCACCATCGCCACCATCGGGACCGCCCTTGGCGACATACTTTTCTCGACGGAAACTTGCGCAGCCGTCACCGCCGCGGCCAGCACGCAATTCGATTTCAACACGATCAACAAACATGTTCTAAGCTTTTTTTGAAATGGCCTTACCGCCTTCGATTATATCCCGAGTTAAACGACAAACGGCCAGCCTGATGAAAAGGCTGGCCGTTGTGTTCTGGGACCGTTCGATCAATAACTGTCCGGTTTTCGAAGTGGGATAGGCTTCCAGCCTGTCATTTTCAATGCGACAGGCTGGAAGCCCGTCCCACTAATTGATCGAGCAATACACTTGGATCTTTGGTTAGATCGCAGCAGCGTCGATATTGACGCGACGACCGGCTCGATCGAAACGAACATTGCCGTCGATGAGCGCGTACAGGGTGTAATCGCTGCCGCAACCCACATTTCGACCGGGATGAAATTTGGTGCCAACTTGGCGGACGATGATGCTGCCCGCAGTCACTACTTCGCCGCCAAAACGCTTGACGCCGCGTCGCTGACCGTGACTGTCGCGACCGTTACGGCTGCTGCCTTGGCCTTTCTTATGTGCCATGATCGATTCTTGATTCTCAGAGGGAAATCGCTAGTGTTTTACAATGCTTCGCACGGCTTCGCACAACGGTGCTCAAGCCGAACGGAACAAACTATCGGAAAATCCACTGATAATCAAGGCGTTTCTCCAAACCATATTGCTTAAGCACATATTCTTGCTCCGCAGGGTCCTCCAGGGCCGGGACGCCAAAACGGACACGGTCTTCGGTTTGGCGGATTGCATCCCCTGGCCGGTAGAAGTTGAGCTGCAACGCTTTTTTAATGTAGGGAGCCTCGTCGCCTTCGCCGTCCTGGCGGAATGCGTTGGTCAATCCGTACACGTTTATCGAGAGAAAATCGATCTGTGGATCGATATCTTCCCAAGTCGCAACACCCCAAACCCCAGGCGCGGCCTCGTCACTTGAGCGAGGAATATCGATCGCCGTGATATCGATACTGTTGAGCAGTTTCGTCGTAATCTGCTCACGCGCAGCGATTTTTTCTGTTGCTGTAGGGAGAATTCGATCCAAATATTTTTTTCCGCTCGAATGTTCTTCGAGCACCAACATCGGGAAAACTCGGCGACTGTTGTACGAAACCGACTCGATTCGCTTGAACAATGGCACACCGCCAACTTCGTCCGCCGCAGGTCGCATATCGCCACCCCGGTAACGGATTCGATAAACCATGTACCAAACCAGTTTCCGAGCCATCTTGCCGCTCGGCTGGGGGATGTCGATATAAATCTGTCGCAGCGGCTTGAATGAGAACTCAAAGCAGTAAATCTCACGGCGAAAAGTGACTTGTCGCGCCATTTCGATCAATGTTCGCGTCCTCGCACCAAGGTTGGGTCGGCCATCGACAAATGGCGCACCCCACTCGATCTCTGGGTGTGCGTTGATCAAAGATTGCAAGGTCATCGGTCCAGCGAACGTTTCGTCAGGGTGCGGTGCCGGTGCAATGACGTTCACCACCCCAGGGGCAAACTGCGTGGTTTCGGTTCGAACCGGTTCCTGCTCAACGGGCTTGCCTGCAACCGTTGGCCCCTCCTGTGCACAGAGCCGCCCCGCCACGCCCCCACAGGTGACAACCGTGCATAACAAAATCGGCATTGCCACGGCGTTGATTCGTACTGAAAACATGGTTTTAACACTTCTACCTAGCGCTTCGTCAGCGATTAAAGTCAGGGTTCACCGTAGTGGATTTTGTTAAAAATCCTCGCGAATGAGGAACTTTAACAAGTTCCACTACCCTAAAATTCAATGCTTGTGAGTCGCTGGCCCGGTAATCCTGGTTCTTTTGAAAACTTTAATTGAGCCTTGTGTCACTTAATCGCGGCTCTTTCCTTCGTTGCAATATTCGTCGACTCTTCATTGGTGGGAATGAATCGCAACGATGCACCGAATTGGACATCCGCCCCTGAAAAGGAATCGATTTCACTGCCACCCACTGTCATTGTCGCCAACAATCGCCGTCCGCTGTCATCGGAGAAATGCAGGAACACCCATTGAACGGGAACTCCTTCAACTAAACCTTGAGCCGTCACCCGCAGCGTTCTCAAGCCAGACTCGTTCAACTCTTCCCGAGATTCGAGCAATTGGCCAAAACGCGTTCCCAGCGATTGCTTGACATCGGCAATGAACGCGGGCATTGTCAATTGGGCTCCCGCCGCCATCGCCCCGGCGGGACGGACGTCACACTGAGCGACCCCACGATCGTTTTCAATCATTCGCATCATACACGCTCCGGCTCCGTCGACCATCATTTTCCAACGACGATCCTGCAATACTGCAAAACCGACTGCGGAGCTCGAAAGTTCGCAGTAAAGTCGGTCCGTTAGAACGTCACCTGCGGGCAAGGCTGGGGGGATTGCGGATAAGCGCATCGGGATCTCCAGCGGCTTGCGAATCATTTTGATTGTCGCGGCAACGTCAAATCCGGGTTCCGATTTGCCGATTTCACGTTGTTCACGGACCGCGAGCGCTAGCCAACTGCTGGTCATCGTGTGGCGATCAAATACCATTTTTCCGACCACGTCGAGCACGGTTGGCACCCCGGCTACGGAGCCTTGAACCTTGCCAGTGAAGTGGATTTTCGCGGAGGATGCGTCGAGCGAGTTGATCTCACCGATCACATCACTTTCGTCAACCGACGCCAATGCCAATAGCTTTTCGAGGATCGCTTTGGCGGGCTTGTAAGTATCTCCTTGGCGAACAGGAACGCCCGGCAGGAGTCCATCAACCGCCAAACTATTTGCCGGCAACTCCAACAACTCCAGTTCATCACCGGACAAATACGTGTCCGGGCTATAAAGCAACCATTTCGCATCGTCACGACGCACGGACAGATAATGCGAAGTTTTTCTGAGCTCCACCTTCCTGGCCAGCTTGCCGCTTGTTCCATCACTGCTGGCTTCGTGGTAAAAGCGTTCTGCCGCCGATACGGTTTTATCGCTTGCAAGTCCCAGAATCCGCTCCTCCCAGTCCAGCACTGATTTTCCGCGAATGGGAAACTGGATAGCCGTTTCTCTTGAAACAAGTGCATTTCGAGGAACGTTGACATTGCCCTCCACATCCATCTCCACACGAACGCGAAATAGCGTCTTTAGCGGATCTGCCACCAGGAGCACAGGCTCGTGATTGGCGGTCGATTCCGCCGCTGGCGAAGACTCGATCTGCGTCGCTACTAGACCAGTAGCTACCATGGTCGCCGCTCGTTTAAGCCAATCTCGTCGGCCAGCAAAAAAGTCGTTCATCAACGCTTCGCAATTCAAACAGAGAACGAAATGACTCAAACACGGCGTCGATCGATGCCCTCAAACACCGTCCGCCGTTAAGAAATCGGCTCGCCACTAGTTCAATCTATACCGGAAAACAAACGCCTCACGAAAACAATGAATTCAATGTGCTTTTAAAAAAAACTTGCCGCCAAATTGGCAGCCGACTGCACAAGCTGGAGAAGGAAGTCTCAGAACGCGACGAAATTCAACTCGTTTTGACGACGAAATGTTCAAAGTGATGTAAATCCTACCAATGGAAACTTTAGTAACCAAAAAGTTTTCACCGCCGTCGAAATAATTTCAGCACTGAAAGTCGCTGCGCCGTAACGAGTTATCTTCGAGTCACCAAAAAATTCTACGGAATTTTGATTTTTGGTCCCAAATTTCCTACTCAGTGACTGGTCAGTTTGGTGAACGTTGCCGGTTAAAAGCTGGTTGGTAACGCCTTCGATCGAGATCGAAGCATTGCCAAGCGTTCTCTTCTTGGATATTGCGGTGGGAAGTCATGAACTTTTTTGTGAACTTTGTGTCTAATCACGAAACGGTTTTGCGGTTATCCGCGTAACATCAGAGAAGCGTGTGACAAGTAGTTGTTGCACAAAGATTGACCAGAAGCCGTTAGGTTGGAGTTGGTTGTTTCAGGATGATCACCTTAGGACGAGGTGAACCCCCGGTCAAAATTGGCACATCAAGTCGAGTGGTCCGCCGGGACTGCAAGGAAATTTCGGCAAGTTCGGTGTCAGCACTGGGAAATTGGAAAATGCACGAAGAATATCGAGACGCCAAGGTGAAGGAATTGCGTGACCAATTGGTCCGCTTTGCCCCTAAAGACCAAAAGGCTGAGCTTTCCGCTCGCGCCGAGCAATTGCTTGCCGAAGTTGAAGCAGATCGGGCTTATGCCTATGATTTTGTCTGCTTTCGAATTACGAATTACCGTCCTCAGCAGCCATCGCGAGTGAACATTGCTTCCAATGATGTGAAGCATGATCTCCGTTTGTTGATCGAAGACATCAGTGAATCAGCGGACGTGAGCATTGAAGATACTGGAGAAACGGTCCATACGGTTGAAGACCTCAGCCGGCTGTTCAATGTCTCGACGAAGACGATCAGTCGTTGGCGTGACCAAGGGTTGGTCGGTCGCCGGTTCGTTTTTGCCGGTCGCCGGCGGGTTGGGTTCTTACAAAGTAGTGTTGACCGATTCGTGGCTGGGAACGCTGAACGCGTTCGCCGAGGCGAGCGATTTAGTCAACTTACCGATGCTGAGAAGAGCGGTATGATCGAGCGAGCGAGACAGCTTGCGGATGCCGGCTCAAGCTTGTCCGAGGTCACGCGTACGCTCGCCGATCAAATGTGCCGCAGCCCAGAAACGGTTCGCTATACGCTAAAGAACTACGACGCCGAGAACCAATCGATTGCGATCTTCCCCAGTCACCGTGGTGCCCTTTCTGATGATGATCGGCGGACGATTTATCAGTTGTTCCGCCGTGGTAGCACGGTGCCACAACTTTGCAAACGATACGGTCGGACTCGTAGTAGTATTCAGCGTATCCTGCTTGATACACGCCAAGAGCGGATCGCCGAATTAGCACTGGATTATATTTACAACGAAGAGTTTGAAGAGTCGTCTCGCGACGCGGAGTTCCTAGGTTCCGAACCAGCTCCAGCCGTCGCACCGCGCAAAGTTCGCGCACCCAGTGGATTGCCGAGCTACTTGGCGGCGCTCTACGAAGCTTCGTTGCTAACTCGCGAGCAGGAATATCACCTGTTTCGCAAAATGAATTACTTGAAGCACAAAGCAAGTAAGTTACGAGATTCGCTCGGTTCGCTGCGCACGGGCAAGACGCTAGCAATGGACCAGATCGAATCGCTGTATGAACTAGCCGTCAAAACGAAAAACAAGATCGTGCAATGCAATCTTCGACTTGTCGTTTCAATCGCTAAGCGTCATATGGGAAGCAGCGATGACTTTTTCTCGTTGGTTAGCGACGGTAACATGTCGTTGATCCGCGCTGTGGAGAAGTTCGATTACTCGCGAGGTAATAAGTTTAGTACGTACGCATCGTGGGCGATCATGAAGAACTTCGCACGGACGATTCCGAACGAATACAAACATCGCGATCGGTTCCGCACCACTGCCGAGGAGCTTTTCCTTGCGCGACAGGATGAACGCAGCGACCCCTATGCCGAGGAAAATGCCCATCAACGCCGACAGCGTGAGCTAGCGCGGATCATCGATCGACTCGATGAACGCGAACAGAAGATCATCATGGCGAGATTTGGACTCAGTCGAGGCAGCGAACCGCTGACACTCAAGGAAGTTGGCGAAGAGCTCGGTGTTACCAAGGAACGCATTCGTCAGCTTGAAGCACGAGCGCTAAGCAAGCTTCGCGAAGCGGTGGATGCAGCTAAGATCGACATCGAACTCGGTGCGTAAGCTGAGGGTTGAAAAAATCACGGCACGGATTCTCCGTGCCGTGATTTTTGTATTGCAGCTTGTTAGCCCACCACTCGGCGATGAACATACCGGCGCGCAGTAATTAGGGGCCGCACCTTACTCGGGGAAATGGCCCCAAGCAACGTAGGATGGGACCATTGTCCCGTCCGGTCAAGGAAGCCATTCTCCGCATCACGTGTTTGTTGTCGGGCAGCGAGTGCCGCAATTTCAATCGCACAGGTCGAATTGTTTTCCTAGCATTCGCTCCGCGAAAGAGCGCTCTTTCGCGGAGCGAAAGGCGACACTCATCTCAAAGCACGGTCACCGCCATTTCGGTGTCCATTCGTTGCATTTCAACGTCCGCTGAATGACTTCGCAGCACTGGATTGCCATAATTTCTACTTTATCGCAAAAAATTTGCGGGCAAACGAGAAACTGGAGTTGACGACCGGGCTCGGATCGATCAACTTCTGCGACTCGCAATTTTCGTTTTTGAAGCTTGCGGAATGTTGGGCGCGTGGAAGAGGTTGCCGCCGCCGACTTGGCTTGCGTTTTACGGACTTGGTTTCGTTCGCAATGACTAAAGTCGATGTGGGGTCGGGTGATTTCGGTGACCACCTAAAACTAATAAGGACAGATGCCTAATGGGCAAGAAATCAAAGCGTTATCGTGCAGACCTTGCGTTGCAGCCCAAAACGAGCTTGCCGCTAGTGGATGCCGTCGTGGCGCTGAAGAAATTCAATTCCGCAAAGTTCGACCAAACGGTCGAAGTTCATATGCGGCTTGGCGTCGACGCCAATCAAGCCGATCAAATCGTTCGCGGGAGCCTCGTGCTTCCTCACGGCATCGGTAAAAAACAACGGATCATTGTGTTCGCCAAAGGCGACGCGGCGGCGGCGGCTGTTGCTGCAGGCGCGGACGAAGTTGGTGGTGACGACTTGGCGAAGAGGATTCGCGATGGTTGGACTGATTTCGATGTTTGCATCGCGGCTCCTGACATGATGGGGCTGGTTGGTCCGTTGGGCCGAGTGCTTGGTCCTCGCGGATTGATGCCGAGCCCACGAGCTGGAACGGTTTCCCCAGACGTCGCCAAAGTTGTCCAGGAATACAAGGCCGGTAAAGTCGAGTTCCGCAATGACAAGGGCGGCAATGTTCACGCGATGGTCGGCAAGATGAGCTTCGACGCAAAGATGTTGGGCGACAATATCCAGGCGTTTGTAAATCACGTCACGAACATCAAGCCCCAGGCTGTCAAAGGCACCTATGTCCGTGGCATTGCGATATGTGCGACGATGACCCCAAGTGTGCGAGTGAATGCCTAATTGGTCAGCGGCAGGTTTGTGGTAGTCACCGAGCAAGGTTCGCAGAGAGCTTAATAGGTCTAACGTTATGAGTAAGTTTGTAAAGCAACTAGTAACCCGCGACATTGCAAAGAAATTGCAAGGTGTGCAGGACGCGGTCGTGGTCAGCACGCTGGGCATGGACGCGAACACGACCAATGCGCTGCGTGGCGAGTTGAGTAAGAAGGATATTCACCTGTTGTTGGTGAAGAATTCTCTTGGTCGTCGCGCGGCTGAAGGAACGAACTTGGCACCGATGTTCGAAGGTGCAGCCGGCCAAGTGGCGGTTTGCTGGGGTTCAACCGACTTTGTCGCGCTGGTCAAGGAGGTTGTCAAGCTCGACAAAGACTCGGGGAAATACAGCAAGTTTAAAGCGGAAGGAGGCGTTCTCGATGGAGAACGGCTCAATCCAGAGCAACTCAAGGCGGTCAGCAAGTGGCCAAGCCGTGAAGAGCAGATTTCGATTTTGGTTGGTCAAATCCTAAGCCCAGGAGCCAATCTTGCAGGTGCACTGCTTGGCCCAGGCGGAAAGCTTGCTAGCCAAATTAAGAAAAAGGGTGAGGAGGAGTAGTCGTCACGAATCTTTGTCGATCGCCAGTCCATTGCCTTTCCCTATACAAATCCACGTTTCCGTTTTAAGGAATTTTAAAAATGTCCGAATCCGCAACTATTGAATACAGTGCCGACTGCAAGTCCTTCGGCGACAAGATCGCAGGCATGACCCTGAAGCAGGCCAAAGAGCTGAGCGATTACCTCAAGGATACGTACGGCATCGAACCCGCTTCGGGCGGGGCTGTCATGATGGCCGCGCCATCTGATGGCGAAGGCGCCGCTAAGGCGGTTGAGCAAACCGAATTCGACGTCGTTCTGACCGCATTTGGCGACAAGAAGCTGGACATCGTCAAGATCGTCAAGAACTTGACCGGTGCTTCGCTGATGGAAGCCAAGAAGATGGTCGAAAGCTGCCCAGCCAAGCTGAAGGAAGGTGTCAGCAAGGAAGATGCAGCCAAGGTCAAGACGGAAATTGAAGCTGCTGGTGGGTCTGTTGAGATTAAGTAATCTCACAGCCAAGCGGATTTTACGAAAAGACATCATTGCAATTCGCGGCCTAGCTTAGAAATCATGCTAGTCAGGGTCGGCGAATTGCGTGTTTTTCCGGGGAAAGTGCACGGACGCGACCGCAAGAGCGAAAATTAGGCCAAAACCTCCTTGTTGGGGTTTTCGTGCCGGGATAATTGTGTTAATTTCTTAGCCGGTTCATCGCTCCCATCGCGTTTTAGTGTTTTGTCCCAACTCTCACGCTGCATCCGGCTTTCTGTGCGCCAATCATTCTTGCGGCTATTTTCGGCTTATCGCGTTTGTCGATCGGTGGAAGCTGCGCCAATCAGTTCTGTTTATCGTGGCCGATTTTCGGTCAACGTGAGCAACCCCTAGTGTCAGTGCCTTGGCGTCTACTGGTTCCTTTTGGCAAGAGGAATTAAGCGGCGTCAAGGTGTAATCGAAGTCAATTTTTTTCCCAGCCAAATCCCTTTGGACCTTGACGGAGCGTTCCCACCAAGATGGCTACAACTACCAAACGTCGACTTGAAACCACTTTTGTTCGTAGATTCGGTTCGGATCACGATACTTTCAAGCTTCCCGATTTGACTGAGTTGCAGACGACGTCCTATGCCGCGTTTTTGCAGGAGGATGCGAATCCCCTGGAGCGTGCGGATCAGGGACTAGAAGGCGTTCTGCGCGAGATTTTCCCTGTCGCCAGTTACGACGGAAATACAACGCTGGAGTACCTGCGTTACGAACTCGGTAAGCCGCGGTTCACACCTAACGAGTGTCGTCAATTGCGGCTGACCTATGGTCGCCCGCTAAGAATTTGGCTGCGGCTGAATCGCGAACAGCCGATTGAAGAAGAAGTGTACCTTGGCGATTTGCCGATCATGATGGGCGGCGGTGAGTTCATCATCAACGGTGCAGAACGAGTGGTTGTATCCCAGTTGCACCGGAGTCCCGGTGTCGACTTCGTTCTTGAGCAAGACGGCACAAGCGATCGTAAGTTGCCAAGTTGCCGCGTAATCCCTGAACGCGGTAGCTGGATCGAAGTCAATGTCACGAAGAAGGATTCATTGACTGTTCGGATTGACCAAAGCGGTAAGTTCAGCGCCATGACGCTGCTTCGTGCGATGGATCCAAAGCTATCGACCAATGCTGATTTGCTGTCCGCCTTCTACGACAAGTCAACGATCAAGATTACAGGCGGTAAGTCTGCGACTAGCCTTGAGGGCAAGATTTCAGTCGATGATGTCGTCTATCCTTCCAAGAGCGAACGGTCAGGTGAAATCCTGATCGAAGCCGGGTATCGGATCAGCAAAGACGTTGCCGAAGCGATTTGCACCTCAGGTGTCAAGTCGATTGAAGTGATGGACGCCCCGAAGGTCCCGTTGATTTTCAATGCGTTAGCAGATGACAACACCAATAGCCATGAAGAAGCGTTGCTGCGAATTTACCAACGACTACGTCCTGGTAATCCGCCGCAGCTTGAGAAGGCGCGTACACTGTTCAATGAAAAGTTCTACGATGCCAATCGATATCGCTTGGGCCGTGTTGGTCGATTCCGCCTGAACCGCAAGCTTGGTCAACAGATTGATGAATCGGTAATGACGCTTCGTCCGGAAGACATTGTCGCTTCGATCCGCTATGTGATCAACTTGTTTGATCCTGAAAGTGGTGCGGAAATCGACGATATCGATCACCTTGGCAATCGCCGCTTGCGAACGATTGACGAGCTCGCTAGTGAAGAGCTTCGCAAAGGCTTCTTGAAACTCCGCCGAACCGTTCAAGAGCGGATGAGTGTCAAGGACGTTGAAGACATGACTCCGCGTTCTCTGATCAATCCGAAAAGTGTTTCGGCTGCAATCGATTACTTCTTCGGTCGGGGTGAGCTTTCCCAGGTCGTCGACCAGACAAACCCGCTCAGTCAGCTAGCTCACGAACGCCGTTTGTCGGCGCTGGGTCCAGGTGGTTTGAATCGGAAGCGTGCCGGTTTCGAAGTCCGTGACGTTCACATTTCGCACTACGGCCGAATCTGTCCGATTGAAACACCGGAAGGCAGCAACATCGGCCTAATTAGCTCGCTGGCGCTTTATGCTGGCGTGGATGTGTACGGATTCTTGGTGACGCCTTATCGAAAGATTGAAGACGGCAAGGTCACCGACGAAGTCGTTTGGCTCCGCGCTGACGAAGAAAGCTCGGCTTATGTGGCACCTGCAGATACAGCACTCAAGGACGGTGCGCTTGTGGCCGGTCCGAACATGATTGCTCGTTTCCGCAGCGACTTCGAAATCGTGAATCCAAATCAAGTTGGGTTCATGGACGTTGCTCCCAGTCAGATGGTGGGTGTTTCAGCAGGTCTGATTCCATTCTTGGAGCATGACGATGCGAATCGCGCATTGATGGGTTCGAACATGCAGCGGCAAGCAGTGCCGCTCTTGGTCGCAGAACCGCCGATCGTCGCGACCGGGATGGAACTAGAAGTTGCACGCAACAGCGCGATGGTTGTCAAGGCGCGTCGCGCCGGCAAGGTGACTTACGTTGACTCGATGCGAATTGAGATCGGCAGCGATCATTACGACCTGAAAAAGTATTTCGGACTCAACGAGCGAACCTGTCAAAACCAAAAGCCGATTGTGAATATCGGTGACAAGGTCGAGAAGGGCCAAGTGATCGCCGACGGTGCTGCGACCGTGAAGGGTGAACTCGCCCTGGGACGCAATCTGCTGGTCGGGTTCATGTCGTTCGACGGTTACAACTACGAAGATGCGATCATCCTCAGTGAAGCACTGGTTCATGCGGATACATTGACCTCGATTCACATCGAAGACTTCGATGTTGAAATTCGTGAAACGAAACTCGGTCGCGAAGAATTCACGCGGGACATTCCCAACGTTTCCGAAAAGGCTTTGGCGTCATTGGACGAAAGTGGCATCGTTAACGTCGGGACTTATGTTCGCCCAGGAGATGTACTTGTTGGTAAGGTCAGTCCCAAGAGCAAGACGGAGCTAACACCGGAAGAAAAGCTGTTGCATGCGATCTTCGGTCGTGCCGGTGAAGACGTGAAGAATGATTCGCTGGAAGTCCCATCGGGGATCGAAGGCATCGTCATCGACACGCAAAAATTCTCGCGCCGAATGAGTTTGACAGAAGACGAGCGAAAGATTTTCGAAAAGGACCTGAAGCAAGCCGAAGTCGATGGCAATGCTGAAATTGCTGCGACCTTCGAATCGTTTATTCGCGACATGGAGACCGCTGCCGGCGCGAAGCTGAAGGATATCGAAGGCGGGCCGTTAGCTGACGGCCAAGATCCGAAGTTTGTGTCCGAGCGTGCCAGCAATTTCCGCATCGATCACATTCTCGATCAAATCAAGAACGACGAGAAGAAGAAGGAAGTTGACAAGGTTTACATGGCTCAGTGGGACAACGTTGAGCGAGCGATCGATGCTCGTGACCGAAAGCTGAACAGCATGAAGCGCGGCGATGAACTTCGCAGCGGCGTGTTGCAAATGGTGAAGGTCTACATCGCGACCAAACGAGTGATTAGCGTTGGTGACAAGATGGCAGGTCGGCACGGAAACAAGGGGGTGATCGCAAAGATCCTTCCTGTGGAAGATATGCCGTTTCTGCCCGATGGCACACCGCTGCAGATCATGCTCAATCCCCTAGGCGTTCCTAGCCGTATGAACGTGGGGCAGATTCTCGAAACGCACCTTGGCTGGGCGGGCGCTAAACTTGGATTCCAAGCGGTAACGCCGGTCTTCAATGGTGCAACCGAAGCGGACATCAACGCAGCACTTGCTGAAGCGGGACTGCCATCCCACGGCAAGATCCGCTTAACCGATGGTCGCACCGGTGAAGCACTCGAGCAGGAAACAACGGTTGGCTACATCTACATGCTGAAGTTGCACCACTTGGTCGACGACAAGGTTCATGCTCGCAGCACGGGCCCTTACTCGTTGATCACTCAGCAACCGCTCGGTGGCAAGGCTCGGTTTGGTGGACAGCGTTTCGGGGAAATGGAAGTTTGGGCGCTGGAAGCGTACGGTGCCGCTTACATTCTTCAGGAACTGTTGACCGTCAAGAGCGACGACGTCGAAGGACGTACCAAAATTTACGAATCGATGGTCAAGGGCGAAAACACGCTCGAAGCAGGCACACCCGCCAGCTTTGACGTGCTCACCAACGAGATTCGTGGGCTTGGCCTGAACATGCAGTTAGAGAAACGGCCAATTTAGTAGCTGATCCAATGATCAGCCGTTTGCAGGGACAAAACTTTGGGCGGAATTCGACGACAAATCAGTTCCGCTTTGCTTTCAACAACGAAACATCGAACCGCGACGCGTCAAAGTCGTTCAGCCTGAACGGTAAACGAACCAAGCCGCGAACCATCAACCGCGATCAACCCAGGAGAGCTCCGTTATGTCGATTGGCGAAAATAGTAACTACGACCGAATCAACGACTACGCGTCGGTAAAGATTTCGCTTGCCAGGCCTCAGGACATCAAGAGCTGGTCTTTCGGCGAAGTTAAAAAGCCAGAAACGATCAACTATCGTACCTATCGCCCAGAAAAGGACGGCTTGTTTTGCGAACGCATCTTCGGACCTGAGAAGGACTGGGAGTGTGCTTGCGGCAAGTACCGTGGCATGAAGTACAAAGGGATGATCTGCGATCGCTGCGGCGTAAAGGTCACTCACAGCCGGGTGCGCCGCAAACGCATGGGGCACATCGAACTTGCGGCACCAATCGTTCACATTTGGTTCTTCAAGGCGATGCCCTCACGCTTGGGCAATCTGCTGGATATGAAGACCAGCAGCCTGGAAAAAGTCATTTACTTCCAGGACTATGTCGTTGTCGATCCAGGTACTACAGAACTGGAAGAACGCCAACTTTTGACCGAAGAAGAATACCGAGCCGCACGGACTCAGTACGGTGAAACGGCGTTCGAAGCCGACATGGGCGCTGAGGCGGTTCGTAAACTGCTCAACCGACTTGACTTGGTCAAGCTAAGCGAAGTCTTGCGGGTTGAGTTGCATGAGACCGGCAGCAAGCAGAAAAAGAAGGATTTGATTAACCGTCTGAAGATCGTTGAATCAATTCGGGATAGCGACAACCGCCCTGAGTGGATGGTGCTGGATGTGATTCCGGTGATTCCCCCTGACTTACGTCCGCTGGTGTTGTTAGACAGCGGTAACTTCGCGACCAGCGACTTGAATGACCTGTATCGCCGAATCATCAACCGTAACAACCGGTTGCGCAAGCTTGTCGACTTGAATGCTCCCGAAGTGATCATTCGCAACGAAAAGCGAATGTTGCAACAGTCCGTGGATGCGTTGTTTGACAACAATCGTTGCAAGCGACCGGTACTGGGCTCCAGCAATCGTCCGCTGAAGTCTTTGACCGACATGATCAAGGGCAAGCAAGGCCGATTCCGCGAAAATCTCTTGGGCAAGCGAGTCGACTACTCCGCTCGAAGTGTGATCGTTGTCGGACCGCGTCTGCGGTTGCACCAGTGCGGTTTGCCGAAGAAGATTGCGCTCGAACTCTACCAGCCATTCATCATTCGCCGCCTCAAAGAGCTTGGCCATGCCGACACGATCAAGTCAGCAAAGAAGATGCTCGAGCGAAAAGACGAAGAGGTATGGGATATCCTCGAGCAGGTGATCAAGAATCACCCTGTGCTTTTGAATCGTGCGCCGACGCTGCACCGCATGGGTATTCAGGCGTTCGAACCGATCTTGGTTGAAGGCAACGCGATCCATTTGCACCCCTTGGTTTGCAAAGGGTTCAACGCCGACTTCGACGGTGACCAAATGGCCGTTCACTTGCCGCTTTCCATCGAAGCACAAGTCGAAGCCCACACATTGATGATGAGTACCAACAATGTGTTCGCGCCAAGTAACGGCAAGCCGATCATGAGTCCTTCGCAGGACGTCGTCATGGGTTGCTATTACATCACCGTTGCGCTACCTGGTCGCAAGGGCGAAGGGATGATATTTGCGAACCCAGAGGAAGCGGATCTCGCGTACAACCAAGGCATCACCGATTTGCACGCGAAGATTAAGATTCGTTTGCCAAAGTTCCAGATGCTCAAGAATGATTTGGGTAAGCATGATTACGGTGCGATCATTGAGACCACCCCCGGTCGTAACCGCTTCAATATGATGTTGCCCGATGGTTTGGACTACTACAACTATCCGATGCGATCGTCCGACTTGGCGAGCGTGATTAGCGACTGCTACCAACGACTTGGTCGCAAAGCGACGATCAATTTGCTCGATGATATGATGCAAATGGGCTTCCGCGAATCGACTCGCAGCGGACTGTCGTTCGCGACCGATGACCTTGTGACGCCAGATAGCAAGGCGGACTACATCAAGGAAGCTGAAAAGGAAGTCATGAAGCTCAAGAAGGCCGCTGACCGCGGTCTGATGAGTGCGGGCGAACGATACAATCTTGTGCTGGACACTTGGACGACGGCGCGTAATGCGATCACGACGGACATGATGACAGCAATGGAGAATGACGTTCGCGAAGGCGGCTGGTATGTGAACCCCGTTTACTTGATGGCGCACTCCGGTGCACGAGGTGGTATCGAACAGATTCGCCAACTCGCTGGGATGCGAGGTTTGATGGCCAAGCCGACAGGCGAAATTATCGAAACTCCAATTAAGGCAAACTTCCGCGAAGGGCTGTCGGTACTTGAGTACTTCTCCAGTACGCACGGTGCTCGTAAGGGCTTGGCAGATACGGCGCTTAAGACCGCAGACAGCGGTTATTTGACTCGTAAGCTCGCCGACGTTGCGCAGAACGTGGTCATCACGCTCAACGATTGCGGAACGACCCAAGGCGTGACGAAAGGTGTCGTTTATCGTGGTGAAAAGGTTGAAGTTCGTCTGATCGATTCGATCAACGGACGTGTCAGCCGGCAGTCGATCGTCGATCCCGTTACGGACGAAATGATCGTTGCAGAAAACCAGATGATCACCCTCGATATCGCCCGTAAGGTCGAAAAGATGGGGTTGGAGAAGATTCAGGTTCGATCGCCAATGACTTGCGATGCACCGCTTGGCGTTTGTCGCAACTGTTATGGCATGGATATGTCGACCGGTGCCCTCGTTGAAGAAGGCATGGCCGTCGGGATCATCGCTGCACAAAGCATCGGTGAACCTGGTACTCAGCTCACGATGCGTACGTTCCACATCGGTGGTAGCGTTTCAAAGCAAGTCGAAGAAAGCGATATCAAGTGCAAGAAGGGCGGCATCGTTCGGCTGACTCGAATTCGCGCCGTTAAGAATGAAGAAGGCTTCGAAGTCGTTCTCAATCGAAACGGTGAAATTAGCTTGGTTGACGATCGTGGTCGCGAGATTGAGTCATACGAAGTGCCAACCGGTTCAAGGTTGCTCGTCGTCGAAAACGAAAAGGTCAAAGACGGTCAAACGCTTTGCGACTGGAACCCGTACTCAATTCCGATTTTGTCAGAAGTTGCTGGCAAGGTCCGGTTCGAGGATGTGGTCGAAGGCGAAACGATGCGTCAGGAACGCGAGCCTAGCGGTAACATGCGAATGCTGATCGTCGAACACAAGGGCGAATTACACCCACAGATCGTGGTCGAAGACAAAGACGGCAAGCCTGTCGATGTGCAGTACTTGCCAGAACGAGCATCGATCAAGGTCAAAGATGGTGCGGAAATTCAGCCTGGTTCGGTACTTGCTGAAACGCCTCGTGAAACGGGCGGCGTAACAGATATCACCGGTGGTCTGCCACGAGTTACCGAAATCTTCGAAGCACGCAAGCCGAAAGATCCGGCGGTTGTGGCCGAAGTGGATGGTGAAGTCGAACTACTCAGCGAACGTAAGCGTGGTAAGCGCACAATCATTGTTCGTAGCGAGTCAGGCATCGAACGTGAGCACATGGTACCAGCCGGTAAGCGATTCCTGGTTCACACCAGCGACATTGTCAAGGCTGGCCAAGCGCTGGTCGATGGACCACTTGTTCCGCACGACATCCTCCGCGTTTCCGGCGAAGAAGCAGTACAGCAATATCTGCTCCACGAGATTCAGCAGGTTTATCGTGCTCAGCGTGTGGAAATCAACGATAAGCACTGCGAAATCATTATTGCGAGAATGTTGCGCAAGGTTAAGATCGAGAGCGCTGGCGACACGAACATGTTGCCAGGACTGGTCATGGACCGCTTTGAGTTCCGTCGTTCCAATATGGAGCTTGCGGGCTGCTTGAAGGTCACGAACCCAGGCGATACGGATCTAACCGAAGGCGTCATCATTCCGAAAAACGCTTTCGAAGAACGCAATGCGCAGGTTGAAGCAATGGGCGGAACGCCTGCGAAGGGCAAGAAGCCAAAGAGCGCGACGGCCAGTACACAGTTGCTTGGTATCACCAAGGCGGCGGTGCAATCCAATAGCTTCATCAGCGCCGCGTCGTTCCAAGAAACGACCAAGGTGCTCACCGAAGCAGCATTAGCGGGTAAGGTCGATAAGCTTGTGGGTCTGAAGGAAAACGTGATCCTTGGTCACTTGATTCCAGCAGGCACGGGCTTCCGAATTTTCCAGGATGCCGAAGTCAACTACCGCCGCGAAGCAATGCAGGAATTGGCAGACACACGGCCAAGCTTGGAACAAAGCTTCCCGCTGTTACAAGGCGGTTCGGGTGCGCCAGTCGATGGTCCTCGACCAAGCAAACCAGCCCCGGCCCCTAAGCCGCAAAAGTCTGATGAGACGCTGGACAGCATGTTCGGTGGTGGCCAGGTTTAACCGCCAGCGTCAATTTGATCAGTCAAGTGAAAACGCTCCGTTGAAATTGACGGAGCGTTTTTCGTTTTTCGTTTCGCTCGCCATTTGCGGCAGCAAGGCAGTGGATAATGCGTTCAAGAGGCGTTTGCAACCAAACATCGAAAGATTGCTCCCCCGCTACTAAACTGGAACCGGAGGAACGTTCTGTGAACATTGAATCATTTATCGACGCGCTGAGTACTGAGCAGCAACAAGCTGCCTTGGACCTGCTTTGGCAACGACTTTCAGCGGACGCGCAATCGCTGACTTCGCCTGCTTGGCATGGGGAGGTACTCGAGTACCGGGATGCGAGTCCCAGCGGTAAACCAAAACTGCCGGTTCCAGATGCAAAAATTGACGTGAAACGGATGGTCGATGAACGTCGCTGTTCTCGATGAGTCTGGCTGCCACCGAGACGAGCTCGATGTAGAAAAAACTATCGAATGCGAACTTCCATCTGCTGAATCAGGCCGGCAAACTCCTCTAATTCGCTCGGGGGCTGTTCGCTGATTGTGATGACGGTGTTGAGCATGTACTGCGGTGACAAAGTCCAGAGAATTGCTTCGCTCTGGTCAGCGGCCACTTTGTAACCAAATGATAACTTATCATCGCTCACAGGCGAAATCACAGCGGTCCATACATCACTCGTCAAGCCGACTTGAGACAGTTCAGTTAGTGAACTGGGAAAGCGACCAACCTGAAGTCGAAACTGTTTGATACCAATCGCTGTGGTGGTCCAATTTCGCTGCATTTGCAGACGGAAAAACGTGTCAGCCAAAGATTGCAAAGTAGGCATTACGGAGTGTACCAACGAACTCGACCTTGCAAATGGAATGTCCGTAATGCTGTTCGTTAGCTGCCACGGAAGGTTATAATCAAACTGTATCATCCTACTAGGAGCTTGCGAGTATTGCTCGAGCGTATCCATTGTCAGTGTGTTCTTCACTGTACCGATCAGTGATAACAGGTCCCAGGTAGCGGTCGCGGTCATTCTATCGGACGGCGATTCAATTGCCTGTTTATTTGCGTTCACGAAAACGATCGCTCGTTCGTCGTCGATCATGTCCCGCCAACGTTTGTCGATCGAGATCCGTTTTGCATTCAATTGCCTCATTTCCGCGAGTTGTTCGGCTGTCCAGAAATCACTCGTAAGCGATTCTCGGATTAGTTCTGTTTGCCGGAATTCAACGGCTGCTTGAACCAATTCGCAGACCGAAAGGTGCTCGCCATCTAACGCACGACTGATACGGTCGATCAGCATCAACGCTCGCAGCGCACGCGCCGAATCGCCTTTGTGATACGCGACACGAAATTCGAGACTGAGTAGACGAGTGACGGAGCGATGGTCAGAAAGCTGCGTCACTACGCCCATCAAATCGTCGTTGACAATCGGCTGCCAAACCGGACGAGCGGACTCGTTCAGCGCAGCGATCTGGGCAACTACGGGTGCCGCCTGTTCAGCGAATGCGATTGCCACTGGTTCTGCTTTCCATGCCATGTTTGACGGAACAAGCAGATCAATGTCGGCGACTTGGCCATACAGTGGCGACCATTCTGCTTCCAGATACGTTGCTGCGGCTGCGATCTCTTGCCAAGCTTTGCTCTGCTCCTTCGACACGCGCTTGTCAATCGCCACCGTCAACGAGTGGCTGTCAAAGGGAATGCCCTCATCCACAAAACTCGCCAGTATTCGTCGCACTTGACTGGCTAAAAATTGTTCTCGAATTACGCCGACGATCAGTAACCCACTCAGTAATAGGGGAGGAACGGAAGCGATCAACCAATAAAAACGATCCGAACGAGTAAATCGATTTGATTCAATGATCGACATCACTTCACCTCCAGTTTATTAAGTTGAGCGGCCTCGGTTTCCCATTCGGCATACCACTGCGACGCCGGATAACTGTACATTTGCGCGATTGAAAAGGCTTGCTGCTCACCTGGACCCACTCGCAATCGATCGGCATACGGTCCATCATCAAACGCCACCTGTGAACCGCATCGAATCTGATGCAGTTCGCAGCGGATCGCAACCGTCGAATGGCCCTGTGACCCTTCATCGATCAATCGCAGTGACGCATCAATAAACCGTCCTTGTAATCGGTCGCGGATCCAACGGCGTCTGGTCTGTGACATCGGTCCTCCCCAATCATCAATGGGCACATTCAGACCAGTCTCTGACAAATTCAGAAATTCGTTGTTTCTCCAAGACATTAAGACGGCTCGATAGCGTGAACGATTGCGAGTTTCGCGGTCGGATATCAAGGTCATCGCTGCCTGAAAAGAATGGCGATCGCTCATGGAGTTTAGCGGCTCGCTGGTCAACGTCTGCGTCAGCCAGATCTCGACCGTGTCGGCAGCGGTTTGATCTTGCCAACGGTTGCTCAACCGCAAGCCCTTCCCCAGATGCGTAAGATTGACAATCCATTGTTCGCAAGCGGCCTGTGCAGAATTGTCGTTGGGTGACAATCGAAAAGCGATCAGCGAATAGGTCGCTCCCGAAACGGCTTGAATCAAGAATTCCTTGTCGGCATGGATCGGACGTGGCGATTCAACGGACAATTCGGCCAAATGAAATCGATCCGTCATGCTGGCCACATTCTGGCGTTGAAAAACGATTGCCTCTGCTCCGGCCATCAAGACATTGGCGTCGATTCGATTCGAATGCAAATCATGTCGCATGATCTGCCAAGGCTTAGCTGTGGTCTGCGGAAGATTTTTGTATTCCGCGTGCAAGGTCATTTGCCTCGCCAGAGACATTCTTGGTGTGTTGAGGATATCGATCACAAACGGCACCCTGGGGAGAACGGCAAACAGGATGACCATTGCCGATGAAGACAAGTAAAACGCCCACCCACGGCGACCATCCATAAATCGCGGCATCATGATGAACGTCGCAATCAGCGGCAGTGATGCCACGAACAGGATCAGCCAGTAAGGTGCCCGCAATTCAGTCGCCGCAAATGCTAACCAAGCAATGGCCGCGATCGAAAGCAGTGGCGCGACCAATGCCGCAGCCGCCTGGATCCGCAGCATCTGGCTCGCCCACTGCGACACGCCGTAAGTACACAACGCGATGAACGTGACCGCCGTCACCGAAAACGCCGGGCTGCCCATGTAGTTCCAACCGTTAAGCAGATGGAGAGAAATGATCGCGAACAACAGTACTCCCGTCGACAGGACGCTGAGACCGATCCATTGCCTTCCTAACCAAACCGTCGCGGGCGTGGCTCCTCGATCAGCGAGAAATCGCAGTCCACGTTCACTGCCGTCGCCCGTGAAAACAAATACCCCCAGCCACGAAATGCCTAAGAATCCCGCCAGCGTACCAATACCAAGCGTTGTTTCACCAAACTGGTACGTGTATTTCGAGAACGAAACAGTTGCACCGCAGAATGCTCCGAGCGCAATCATCGTCACCAGTCCGGCGAGACCCCAGCGATTGTGGTGGATCGATTGCCAAATGAGCGAACTGATTCGGTATCGAAAAGGCTCCGAATGATCGTGTGTTTGACTTGTAGGCCGCCATGGCTCAAGCCAATCCTTTGGTCCCGACCACAATTTCGGCGGATCAGCCGGATCCAACGATTGGCCACTGACACGATAGGCCAGCCAAGTCAGCAGCATCGCTGCCAATGCGGTGACTATAAATGTGAGTGAGGGAGATTGTTCAATCAGTTGATGGCTTCGTTCTACGCCTTGTCCAGCCAAGACTCGCGACACCATTGACACGACCAGCCAGGGCATGAACGCGAGTGGAACAATGAGCAGCAGACTGACAAAGGTGTTTCGGAATCGCCATGCTGCAAACATTCCACAGGTCAGAATAAACAGTGAATGTAGCGGGAAGAAGATCATGTCATTGGCATCGACAAACCCCAGTTCCGTTTCAGCAGCCCCAACGGACAGGCCACTGGCGATGATCAAACTAACAAGCAATCCGCAACAGATCCACATCGCCGCCAGTCCCAAGAAAGCGACTGTGAACTTGGTCCAAAACAACCGCTGCGGCGAGATCGGTAACGATGACAACCATCCGATCGTGCGCAGTTCTTTCTCTTGACCAATCTGAACCGCACCGACACCCGCTGCATAAAGCGCTGGTAGGACAAGCGGCAGATAGCGACCGGCATACGCCAAGCCGTTCGTTGTCAACGTCAAGCCCGACCAAAGGAAGATGAGTATTGCACCGACACTCAGCAGCATCGCAATGAGCGGGGTAACTTGGCGAGCTTCTTTCCAGAATAGCACGTGGTTGATTGAGGTGGTTTGATGCATTGTTCTATTCCGCTACGTAGTTCACAGGTGTAGCTTGGGCCTCTGGCCCGAGCGAGAAATCGTTTCGCTCTGCCCTTTGGGCCCCTTGGGCCAAGTTGGCCAAGCTACCTTTGGTACACGCAATAAAAATCTCTTCGAGCGATAGCGATCGTTCGCGGACCGATGTCACTCCTTCGTGAGCGGTTAATGCGTCGTGCATCTCCGAGTCATAGTGACGGACGACCATGCGTCGCAATCGTCCATAGGTTTCTTCCGTCAACACATCGGCTGGGCTGGGTAAGACCGGCAACGCAACCAGTGGATCCTCCATGCCGACACTGACTTCGATGATCGAATCTTTGAGCTCAACAAGCGGTGCGACGAGTCGCAATTTGCCTTCATGCAAAATCGCGATCGTGTCGGCCACACGTTCAACTTCACTGATCTGGTGACTCGATAAAAACACGGTCCGACCGGACGCGGCGCGGTCGATCATGCTTTCTAAAAACTCGCGGCGGACCATTGGATCGAGGCCCGATGTCGGTTCATCCAAAATCAACAACTCTGGATCATGCGCCAGCGCCAATGACAAAGCGACCTTGGCACGTTGTCCCTTGCTGAGATGCTTGATCTTGCGGTCTTCGGCCAGCCCGTATCGAGCCGTCGATTCACAATACTTGGCGAGAAAACCAGCCGGATAAAACGGAGCGACGAACCAGCCGATTTCGGCAACGTTCATCCAATCATAGAGAGCCGGTGCATCCGAAACGTAACCGATCCGGCGGCGGACTTCGAGCGACTGTTTGGTCGGATCCAGTTCGCAAACGCGACATTCGCCCGACGTCGGTTTTTGGAAACCGGTCAGAATTCGAATCAAAGTTGTTTTGCCAGCACCGTTTTCGCCCAATAGCGCGAATACGGTGCTTGGCGAGATTGACAAGTCGATGCCGCGAAGTGCTTCGCACCCACGAAAGCGCATCGTCAATTCTTTAGCAGTGATGACTGCGGACATGGATTAGCCTTTTCCGTTTTTAATCGACTTCAGTTGTTGTTCCACAATCGCGCGAATTTCATCGGTATCGAGCCCACCGGTGAGCGCTTCATTCAGCACATCGGCGACGCGCTCGGCGATCATCGTTTCGCGCTGTTTGCGACAACGATCAAGCGACCCTTTGCATACCACAACGCCACGTCCACGAAGCGTTTCGATGATGCCATCGGCTTGCAGTTCCTGAAACGCACGCGCGACCGTGTTGGGGTTCACAGCGAGCTGTTGAGACAAGACTCGCACGCTAGGCAGTAGTTGCCCCGAACGCAGTGTTTGCTCTGCGATGGCGTATTTGATTTGGCGAACGATCTGCAAATAGATCGCTACGCCGCCGGAAGGATCGACCGTAAAATACATTTTCTGTTGCTTGCTTCAGCCGCTTGATCGCCACGTTTCTAGCGTTCTAGTGTACGCATAAGATCATACAGCTAAGCCGGGCAAGGTCAAGGGACCAGCAAAAAAAAAATTTGAGTGGTGCAACTTGAGGGCGTTAAAGCTCAAAAAAAGATTCGTCCGATCTTGGTAGCCGGCAGCAGGCCGAACTCAGGTAGCACGCTGACGCGTTGCGGCTTACGTAAGCCGCTTGGCGTAAGCCTGCGGGCCTGTGCGTCGATTGCGTTCGGCTGGTGCTTGAACGCTACGGATTAGATTCGGTTGCGTTTGGCATTCGGTCGTGGCTTGTCCGCGCTTCGGGCTTGTAAAAACGGGCCAATCTTTCGCTAGTTGGCGCTGTCCAACTAAAACTTCTTTTTCAGAGGCACATGGTCGGTTTCGTAGGCACCCTCGCCACCTTGGCGTTTACCGCAGGTGTAGTTTAGCCAAGTTCTTGCATGGCCAAAGGCACCGTCGTAATCAAGGCCCCACGTCCCTTCCTCGGCGGTCCTTCCTCGGCCTTTGAACCAAGAACCACCACCGACATACCAAGCACTGTACTTGTTGGTGATGGAGGGTTTGGCCCACTTGTAAACGCATTCAGGGTCGCCGCTGCGGAGACAATCGTCCATTCGATAGCGAATCGAAGGACAGTCACCTTCGTCAATGTCGCCAGGCCTCTTGTGCTTGGGTTTTGTAGGATGCCCAGGGTCGAGACAAACGCCGTGGCACTCTCCCTTTTTGCAGCATTTGGACGAGCCGCTTTGGCACGAGTGGTTGTCTTCGCTGTCGCTTTCGACATTTGAAGATTCGTTAGCATGCAGGCAGTTCACGCCTGTCAAAAGTCCCGCTGCTAACGCGGCGGAAAGCAACCAAATATCTAAATAGCCAGTCAACGTTGACCGTGAATGACGTTCCATCAATGAATCCCTTCTACAAGACAGTTCAATCGCGTGGTCCGTTACTAGCAACTCGCCGTACAGTGTCGATCGACCGTTACGACCGTTACAGCGACAATTTTGCAAAACATCCTCAAGATCGGATCAACCGGAAATAGCGAAAAAATGGCTAAAATCGGCTCAATCGTCAAATTCTAACATTTTGAAGCTGTCGTTTATCAACCGACAGACTCCGTCGGGACGTCGGGCCATGATCAGAAAACAGGCCGGCATCCTATCCCCCGTCAAAAATCGGACGGTTATTGAGCGAACGATCCTAAGCTTAAGTCATGACCGAAACGTCGAAAGAAATAACCATCTTGGTGGTGCCGTATTCAAAATTGAAGACGCACTAGATTGACAGCGGCTTTACGGTAATAATGAAGATGTGTTGAACACCGGCAAACGATTGTCGATGCTTTTCTCGCTGCCAGTGTGACCTAATTCCCATCTGTGTTTGCGATTCGACTGAATACTTTTCACTTGAGGCTGACCGTGTTAATGAGTCGATGGAATCTTTTGGCTGTAGCGGTAGTGGCATTTTGGCTGGGAAGTATCGAAAACGCTTTCGCGCAGCCGACTCCTCCAGTGCCGGTCGAGACCGACCCCTTGAAACTGCAGATCGACGGTCTACTATCCCCCGTCGAGGGTCAGCTGCAAAATTCGGCATGGGACGAAGTGATTGCCGTAAGTAGCCAAGCGATCGCTTTGGACCCGAAATCGGTACGTGCTTATGTTCTGCGAGGAAAAGCTTGGAACGGTAAGAACGACTATGACAATGCCATCAAGGAGTTCGATCTGGCAGTGCAGCAAGGCGATCGCGACCAAGCTACGGCTGTCTATCGAGCGGATGCGTATGCGCAGCGATCATTTTCGCTTTATCAGCAGGGAAAATATTTGCCAGCGATCAACAGCGCCTACCTGGGTACGCTTGAAAAATCGGATCACCTTCCAGCTCACATGAATCGCGCCATTGCCTACGTCGCAAGGAAGGAGCATGACAAGGCGATCAATAGCTTGAACCGTGTCATCCAAATCGAACCTAATTCAGCAGAAGCGTATTGCCTGCGTGGTTTTGCGTACGGAGCGAAAGGAAATGCAGGTCAAGCGATTCTTGACCAAACGAAATCATTGGAACTAAAGCCAGGCAATGCAGTGGCGCTTGAGCGGCGTGCCGCTGCCAGTATGGTCAATAAAGACTTTGCGGCAGCAACACGCGACCTCGAACAAGCCTTACAGATCAACCCCGCATTGCCAGAGGCTTTGTGTGATCGCGCGCTGTTGTTTGCTATGAACGGCAACATGGCACGCGCGATCGCAGACGTCGACGCTGCTATCATCGCGAACCCACAGTTTGCACAGGCGCATATCCTTCGCGGGCAAGCGATGAAATCGCAGAAAAATGTGGCTGAAGCGATCAATAGTTTTGATCAAGCCATTCTCGCAACCGAAAGTGCCCTGGCTTACTGCGAGCGGGCCTATATTTACCTGGAAAAGAAAGACTTTGAAAAATCATCTCAAGACTTCACGCGCGCCATCGAGCTCGATTCCCAGATGCTCAACGCCTACAAGGGGCGAATTCTAGCTTATGTAAAACTTGGCATGGCCGAAGATGCGAAGGCGGACCGGGTTAGGGTAAAAGAACTGACGCCTGTCGCGCCAACGCCATCCGCAAATAAGGAAAAAACGCCTGAACCCAAGCCACCAACGTTTGTCGTTGCGCCAAAGCCTGTCGCGCCAGAGACATTGGCGTCGGCAATCCAATCGGCCAAAGAGATCGATCGCTTGGTTGCGATGAATCATGTCAAATTCAGCGTCAAACCCAATGCCAAAACCAATGATTCTCAATTTGTCCGGCGCGTTTATTTGGATCTCGCAGGAACCATCCCAAACATTCAGCAGGTAGGTCAGTTTTTAACTTCAAAAGAACCCGACAAACGTTCAAAATTGATCGATGAGTTGCTCGGCAGCGAAGGCTACTCAAGCCATTTTTTTAATTACTGGGCCGACATTCTTCGTTACAAGGACCAATTGAGTAACGATGTGCGTGGCGAACCCTATCGCCAGTGGATCAAGCAGTCATTGGCTGAGAATAAACCATGGAATCGGTTCGTTTATGAAATGGTGACCGCGAAAGGCGTCGCGTGGAAAAACCCTGCGACCGGGTATGTTCAGCGAGATCCAGGCATGCCACTGGATGCGATGAACAATACCACGCGTATTTTTCTAGGAACTCGAATCGGGTGCGCCCAGTGCCACAATCATCCATTTGACCGATGGACTCAAAAAGAGTTTTACCAAATGGCGGCTTTTACCTTTGGTACGCGCACCAATGCGTCCGGCGAGGACAAGCGATATTGGAACAAAAACCCTAATGATCGACTTCATGAAGACTATGAGTCACTCGAACAGGAGGAAGAAGATCGCCGCCAAAATTCTTATCGATTCGATCGCATGATCAACATCAACATGATGATCGTTAATGATCAACAGGATACAAAGATCAGGTTGCCCAAGGACTATGCCTACGATGACGCAAAACCCGAAGACGTTGTTGAGGCCAAAACACTATTTGGGAATCCAGCCGACTATCGTAAGGATGAATCACCACGACAAGCGTTCGCTCGATGGCTCGTTTCAAAAGACAATCCCCGATTCGCAAAAACAATCGCAAATCGATTGTGGAAACAGCTATTCGGTATTGGACAAATCGAGCCGGTTGACGACATGATGGATAGCACCGTCGCTGAAAACCCTGAATTGATGACCTTCCTCGAGTCTGAAATGAAGCGGTTGAATTTCGACATGAAGGAATATTTAAGAATCCTCATGAATACGGAAACCTACCAATGCGAAGCGACTTCATCTGAAATATCGCTAGGGCAACCTTATCACTTTCCGGGGCCGATGTTGCGACGGATGACAGCGGAGCAAGTTTGGGACTCGTTCTTGACATTGTCGGTCTCGCCCGTCGAGTATCGCGAGCCCCCATCGTTGATTCGGTCTAAGATTGTCAATCTCGACCTGACCACCGCGACAGCCAAAGAAATTCTCGACGCCGAACGAAATGCGGCTGAAGTTGACTCCAAGATGTGGCAATTGCAGTCGAAATATTCGTTCAAGGGATTACTGCTTGCGCGGGCATCGGAGCTACCGACACCTGTCCCGGCAAACCACTTTTTACGAATGTTTGGGCAGTCAGATCGAGAGCTGATTTCGGCTTCTTCGACAAACGGATCGGTGCCGCAAATCTTGCTTATGTTTAACGGACCGATCTCACATATGTTGTTGGAGAAAAACTCGACAATCTACAACAATATCACGCGAACAAGCTCGGTTTCGGGTGGCGTTCGTTCGGTATTCTTGACAATCCTAAGCCGCGTCCCTGACCCGGAAGAATTAGAAATCACAGCCCGAGAAGTCAAAACGGACGGACCGATTGGCTATGGGAATGTTGTATGGTCGCTCGTCAATACAAGAGAATTCTTGTTCATTCAATAAGCAATGAGCGGGAAATAAGTGTCCGGTACCTTTTGCGAGGAACTCGCCCTTCGGGTGCTTTGCACAAAAGTTACCGGACACTTATTTCCCGCTCGCTCCTAAAGAAAGCTGTTCACTTCGATGCATGACTTAATCAGTAAACTAGCCCCCTGTGACCGTCGACAATTCGTATCGGCTATGGCTCGGTCGGCTCTGGGGGTCAGTGTTTTTCCGGCTTTTGATCAAGCGGTCCAAGCCGCGCAAGCGACCGCCGCGAAGAAAGCCAAACGCCTGATCTACTTGTTCATGGCAGGTGGAATGACCCACATCGATACATTCGATTTGAAGCAAGGTCATCCGAATCAAGGTGCAACACGAGCCATTGCAACCAATGTCGCAGGCTGCCAGCTCAGTCAGTTTCTTCCTTCTCTTGCATCGCAATTTGATAAGCTGGCAGTTATTCGTTCGATGAATACACAAACCGGCGATCACGAAGCCGGCGAGTATCTGATGAGAACCAGCTACGATGCAATTGCTACCGAACGCCATCCATCGATCGGCCCTTGGTTGCAAAAATTGAAGGGGCGTCAAAATAAAGCCCTTCCGGATACGGTTTTGATCAGCGCCCCGGCGCGTCATCCCAGCGCCGGTTTCTTTGATATGAGCCTGAGTCCCCTTCCCATCGCCGATCCCAATCGTGGCCTCGAAAATACTAAAGCCCCCGATTACTTGACAGGCAACTCGCTGGAAAAACGCATCGAGCTGATCAATCGATTTGACAAAAAGTTTCAGAGTAAGTTTCAGGATAGTCGCGTACGTAGCTATACAGATTTGTACACGGAAGCTACCACTTTGCTTGCCAGCGAAGAGCTGTTGGCGTTTGACTTGACCAAGGAGAAAGATGTTGATCGCGATCGCTATGGACGAGACAGTTTCGGCCAAGGGTGCTTACTAGCGCGACGCCTGATCGAGAGCAACGTTCGTTGTGTCGAAGTTACCTGTGGCGGATGGGACATGCACAGCACCATTTACGATGGCAATACACTTCCATCGCGAGCTGGCATCATGGATAAAGCCGTCGGGAATCTGATTCGCGATCTTTCCGCGAGTGGCTTGCTTGATGAAACATTAATCGTGTTAACAACCGAGTTCGGTCGCTCGCCAGAAATCAATTACAACGCGGGTAGGGATCATCATCCTGCTGCCTTTTCGGCAATGCTGGCCGGCGGCGGAATTAACGGTGGACAATTCTATGGATCGTCGGACAAGGCAGGGCATTCTGTCGACCAAGATGGTGTCAAACCTGCTGATCTCAATGCAACCATCGCTACCGCGATGGGGTTAGCTATTCATGAAGAAACTATTTCGCCAACCGGAAGACCGTTTAAGGTCGCCAATGACGGCATCCCGATCGCGAAATTGTTGAGCTAAGGACCGTTCAATCAATAACTTCGCTTCATCATAGAATCCGGGAACTTATTCTTCGGTCGATCCTCACGCACGCCGCAACGCGTCAGCGTGCGGGCTGAATTGCTGAGCGCGGACGCTCCACGACCGAATGCCAAACGCCACCGAATCCAACGCGCAGCGTTCAGCCACCAGTTGAACGCAATCGGCCCGCAGGCTTACGCCAGGCGGCTTAGGACCATTCGATCATTTTGAAGTGGGATAGGCTTCCAGCCTGTCGTTTTCAATGCGACAGGCTGGAAGCCTATCCCACTCATTGATCGAGTAATCAATGCGCAAAAATATAAATTATATTTTTCACATTGTTTTTCCACGTTTCTAACTGGTACATGCCGTCGTCTCGAAAACAGCGTGAGCGGAGGCATCTTGTTTCCGTCGCTTTCTTGGGTACGAGGAAATGACATGGAAGTTTTGCATTGCCAGGGAACTACGGACCCACTGTACCAAGCGGTTCAGGAAATCCGTCGTGATGGGAGCGAGCGGGTTTATCATGACTTTGATGAGTACAGCTATCATTATGTGCTGCACCTTCATGAAAAACCGCTGGGAACGTTGACCGTCCAAGCGGCGTGCGACGGAGATTTGGATTGCCAGTCGTTCTATCCGAGGGCGCTGGTGGAACGTCACCGGGAACGCGTGATAGGAACCTGTAAGATGCGAATTCGCCGTGGGGCGGAATCGCCTATGGAGGCGCTTCGAACGCTCATTCGATCTGCTTGGATCGATCAAATCCGGCGCGGCACCCGAGTGAGCATCGCGAATTCCGAGCCGCGTTTGACGGCGTTTTATCGGCGGATCGGATTCACCTACGTTCCAGGCTTCGACTTCGTTCACCCGAAATTGGGGACGCAGAGTCAAGTCTTGGTCATGGCTGCTGACCCGAACCATCGCTCGTTCTGCCAAGACCTGTTTGCGCTGCTTCCCGATCCCGTTTCGCAGCAAGCGACGATTCATCTTTGCCGAAGGTCCAATGCCATCATCACTGAACTGGCCGGTGCGGCATGACTGGAAAGATCCTTTCTTACTCAGCCGGCTCCACCTCTAGAGACCCCTACAAATATCGAGTGATCGATGCGGCTGGACCGTCAGAAAAACTACGTCGGCTGGTCGGGACGTTCGATCAATTGCAACCGTTCTTTGTCGACGCGAATCGTTCGTTGGTCGTCGACGCCTATCCGGCAGCGTTGGGCGGTTTGGAAGCGATGACGCGAGTCGTCACTTACCTTCACTCGCCGACTTGTGCTCGGGCATTGGAATTGGCGGCGCTGGAGGGATGGCGAGTGATCTTCGTGGCACAGCCGCTAGCCGGTGCTGATTTGTTGTTGCGTGCCGTTGAGCTTGGAATTCGGTGGCCACACGAATTGCTATGGGCCACCGGTGGTTACCCGCTGCCGAAATCGTTGGAAAGCTTTGTCCAACAGATATTGGCGGATCACGGTTGCCAATTGTCGGTACTGCAAGCCTACGGTATCGCGGAACTGGACCACACGCTCTTGGCGGCCATGCACCGCGACGAGGCAGGTCGCCCAGTCTATCAATTGATCGATCTTAACCTGCAATTATCGAACGATCTCACATGGTTGTACTACCGAGAAAAACGATTACCCAATCTCGATCGAATCATAGTGAGTGACTCAACATATCGAATCGGCGGAGATCAAGCTCGCTTTGGCGATCGCATGATGGCGTGGCTGAATGCTTGGCAACCGCAGGATTGGGATCATTTCACCGGCTATTTCGTCGTCGAGAATGGCAAACTGACATTGCAGCAGCGTCATCGGCCATCGATCGCGGGACGGATCGGGCCGATCGAGTGCAAAGTGAGCAACGCGGCGCGACGTGAAATGCCAGACACTTGGTCTGTTTGCGAAATGAGTCACTTCAACTTTGTTGAACGCTTCTCAATGTCGTGGCTCGAGAAACCCGCTTGGTGTGACCCAGCGATCAAGCAGCAGAGCTTTGGGACTGGGCGCTCCTTCGTAGCTGCCGCCGCTTGACCATCAAAAGCAGCTTTTTGATCATTTGCCGTCGTACCGACTGAAATGTCACGGCCTTTATCATATGGGTGAAGTGCTTCAGTGTGGACCGAATGGTGAACCGTTCAATTACTTCTGGCTGTTTTCTTTCTAAACGCTGATTGCTTTCCGAAAACAGAAATATGGGGTAATTGAATTCGAGTTCCACGGTATCAGCCGCTTCGAAGCCCACCGCGGTAAGGCGACGTTCGTTTAGCGGACTTGCCGAGAATGAAATCATTTCAAAGTCGTCGCGACCAGGCGCCAGCGCCAAACTGGAGATTTGAGCGACCGTGATAAAACTGAGCGATTCCGTGATTCGAAACCAAGGCCGTTTGGATTGGTTAACAAACTCAGTCACTGAATCGAGCAGGATCGTTTGCGATTGATCGCATAAGTCCTCAGCCGTGACGTCCAAGAGCCCACGCTTTCCCGCCAAGAAAGCATCGAAGCAATCGCGAGTAATCGGTAACAGAATGCTGACACCGCAAAGGGTTTCGTTCACACGATCAACTCGGATACAGTCGGGGTTTCGACGCCAAATGTCGAGATACCGCTGTTCATATCGGAAATACGAACGGGTCAGCTCATCGTCGCGTTGGAGCGCAATGTCCTGTTCGTCGGTGGATCCACACTTCTGAATTTGCACTGAAAAATTTAACCGTAGATTACGGACGACGTCTATCACCTCTGCTTCATCACGGCAGAAACTTCCCAACTCCGTAAGTTGATTCGCTTGAAATCGATCGCTGATAGACCAAGGCAGCTTACTGAAAGAATCCTGATCACCACCTGCATCAATCCGCAACAACTGGTCCACGCCAACGTCGAGAGCGTCGGCGATGCGTCGGACCGTGCTGTCCGACAGAAGCTTACCTGATTCGGCGAACTGAATCGTGCGCGAAGAAACTCCCGCGCGAGCAGCCAACTGCAACTGGGACAAGCCTCGCATTCGCCGAGTCCGCTTTAGATTCGAGTTGATATGGGGCACCGACGATCCTTTGGGACTATTTCCTTCGAAAAAACTTTTTTGCGCTTGATTTGCGCAACTTGAGTGAAGGAATTGCCTAGCTTACCTCAGCCGGTTGCCTTATTCGAGATCGAGTTGGACGAACTTTGAGTCTGTTTTGGGCTTACTTTCGTGACAGACCTAGGAACGAGCAACCTCGGGGCATAAATCTCCAATAACGGCAACCGGCATTTTGCATTTTTGGGGCTTGTCGACAAGCATGCGAACACCACGCGGGGGATTGCGTGTTTTGTTCATCTGGGCAGACACGCAAGAAACATTTACGCTTGTGCAATGGAAATGCAAAATTCTGCCGATCATGGCCACGCACCAGCCCCAGCTAGCGTGCGCAAGGTATCGATTCCCGTAAATCGATTTGTCGTTTTTTTGTCGCTGGCGATCCTCGGTGCCGCTGCGGATTTATGGACAAAAGACGCTGTTTTTCACTGGCGCGGGCTGCCGGGACAAGCCAATGTGTGGTGGCTGATTGACGGGTATGCTGGCATTGAAACCGCCGTGAACATCGGAGCGGTTTTTGGGCTGGGGGCTGGCCAGGGCATGGTCTTTGCAGCCTTGTCCGTCGTGGCAGCGATCGCAATTTTCGTTTGGTTGTTTTGGTTCGGTGCCGCTCGCCTGTGGTGGCTGACCGTTGCGATGGGCTGCGTCCTGGGCGGAATCATAGGTAATCTTTATGACCGGCTCGGATTATGGTGGACGCCTGGCCTGCCTGTCGAATGGAAAAGTGGAGTCCGAGATTGGATTCTTTGGCAGCTCAATGACGACTACAAATGGCCGAACTTCAATATCGCGGACAGCCTGTTGGTCTGCGGTGCCGCGATGTTACTATGGAGATCCTTTTTCCCGAATGACGAGCATGAACTTCGTGCCGAACCATCGTCAGACGATGAGTAGTCCGCTCGATCCTTACAAAAAGTATTGATATGACCAAGGGGCCAAACAGTTGGCAAGCGATTCACGACGGGCGTTTGACGGCAATGATCGACGCTGTGATCGCTGCCGGTGATTTGACGCTTCAGCATTATCGAACTTCAGATTTAGTCGTCGAGGCCAAAGCCGACGATTCTCCGGTTACCATTGCTGATAAATCTGCGGAGCAATTGGTCCGCAAGCTAATCGGTAATGAATTTCCTGAAGATACCGTGCAAGGTGAAGAGTTCGCCGATTCGGGCGGTCCAAGTCGCTACCGCTGGATCGTGGACCCTATCGATGGCACCAAATCGTTCGTCTGTGGTGTGCCGCTTTATTCCACCCTGTTAGCGCTATTGATTGATGATGAGCCGTTCGCCGGTATCATTCATATTCCAGCGCTCGGAGAAACGGTTTGTGCGGCGACAGGGCTTGGCTGCTGGTATCGATCGTCACGCGATTGTCAGTGGAATCCTACCAAGGTTTCATTGAAGTCCGACATCGGCTCGGCGGTTCTGTTGACAAGTCAACGAGATCTCTTTGCACGGCGTGGCGCGGATGCAAATTTTCTTGCGATTGAAAATGCGGCTTGGGTCACGCGAACGTGGGGCGATGGCTACGGATATTTACTCGTGGCAACCGGTCGTGCCGAAATCATGGTCGATCCCGTATGTAACCCCTGGGACGTTGCTGCGATGGGACCGATCATGGCCGAATCCGGCGGTCGCTTTACCGATTGGAATGGCGTTGCGACCTGTACCAGCGGCGAAGGTGTGGCAACCAACGGCAAGCTTCATGAACAAGTCCTGGCACATTTGGCGGCTAAGTGGGATTCATCTATTCTTTGAACGCAGCGGGCTGGTGCGACTTGGTAATGAAGTTCGGCGAAGTATTTAAGCGTGCCGCTGGGACGGCAGAGCATCTAGCCGAGGAAGCCAGTCGTTGTGGTGTTGGCTGGATACAAGCCCCCGGCAATCCGCTGGCAGCGGCAGGTTAGCCGTCTTTCAGACCGTTTGTTTTCATCTCGTGATTGGATTTCGGATCAACGCTGCGCGCTGTGCGGTGGGTAAGGCAAGCGTCGAAATTCGCGCGATTGGCGCAAGAAATTGGTTCAGTCGGCTTGATTTCTAATTGAAAAGTCGGGTAGGTAGTGTTGTGGCAGTGGGAAAATAGCCTCGGCGTAACTTGATTTTGTACGTGTCCCTTTCTTTCCCCCAGGTTACCCAGCGGTTAAATGATTTTTGACTCCGAGTCAACGATGGCGAAGCCGTTGTTTTTCTTGTTGGTGTACGGAAAAGCACGTAGCACATCTGTATCAAATGTAAGCTTTGGTTCAACAAAAAAAAATCATTGATCTCACAATGTCGCGGCATACGGATTGATGTAGAGCCACTTTTCGGACTATGTCGGATTTGTGTTGTTTTCATCAGGAGCAGGTGCAGGAGCCAGGACAACAATACACTGCCGCCGAAATCCAACGTATCCGAAACCAATCGTTAACATGCAGTATATCGCAATCGAAATGGGATGTGCACCGTGTTCCAACAATTTGGGTGTATCGAGATACCGATCGCCGGATACCCAAGCGGTCGCAATATATGCTCCATTCGCCAATATGCAGAAGTTGGCAATGAACCCCATCCAGTTTGTCCGGATTACGAGTGCGATCGTTACGGGAATCAAGACGCCTAGAATGGGTCCACCCCAAAGCGTAACAAGCGGATGTGGATCAGGTTCGAAAAAGCTATACGGCAGGTGCCAAGGAAGTAAGTCGGCATTCGTCAAAGTCCCGCCGCACGTACACCCGCAAATGATATGA